>CAXRBE010000020.1:0-28867 GCA_964228805.1 Burkholderiaceae bacterium | reverse complement strand
AAAGCAGCTTGTCAGCGCGGATCAGCGCCATTGGCTGCCCCTCTCTGGATAGACTTCCCACCATGACCATGGCATCCAGGGGATATTCTTCCAGCGGCTCTTTGCGCCGCCTAAGCTCCTGAGAAAGCAATGGGTCCGCCTGCAACTGTGTAGCCGATCGGCGCAGGACCATATTGAGCTTTTCTTTGCCAAAGGGATCCGGCAATTCGGCGGCTTCGTACGGTTCGGGTTGAAACGGCTTGGGCACAGGTAGCGGATTGACCCGCGGTCGGGCCTGCTGCTTCTGCTCAGCCATCCAGCTTTTCAGTTGTTCGTCTTCTGCCACACCACAAGCCGCCAGAAGGGCTGGCAGGATCAAAACTGGCCATGGCAAGCTGGGCCTCACTTGCGCCCTCCTTTGGCGGCTGAGGCTTTGCGCTGAGCCTCGATCTCACGGGCATCCAAATAGCGATATGTGCGGGCTGTGGCATCCATGGAAAGTATGTCGTCCCGTCCGGGCACGATCACCAGTTGGGTATTAAGCGTCACAATGCGCGACAGATGGGCGACGTCGGAAGTAAAGGCGCCGATATCGTGATAACGTCCGATCACACGCAGTGCAATCGGCAATTCGGCATAGTAGTCCCGCACCACCACCTGACCGGGCCGAAACAGTTCGAACTGCAGGCTTCGTCCCAGACCAGCCTGGTTGATATCCGAGAGCAGGGCGTCCATTTCGGCCTTGCTGGGAAGCTGTTTTTCAAGCTGCTTGACGTTGTTGATCACCTGTTCACGCTGTTTTTTCAGCAATTCCAAGCTTGCCGCCTTGGCCAGCTTGGTCTTGAAATCCTGTCGCAACTGCGCCTCACGTCTGCGTTCCACCTGCAATTCCTCTTCCACGCCGGAGAGCCAGACAAACCACAGGCCCGCCAGCACCATCATGGTCAAGGACAACATCAACAGATACCGCGGTACTGCAGGCCAGGTTTCGGGCTGGCGCGGATCAAGCGAGCGAAACTGCACACTCAAGCGACCCCACAACTCGGATAGCTGGACATCGGTGGACAGACTGAAACCTCGTGCCATGATCTACTACTTTCCTGCTGGGGCCGGGCTACCCGGCTTGATGGCTGGGGCCGGTGCGGCCTGAGTTGGACTGGGAACCACTTCGGACTGGCTGGGCCGCACGAGACTGACGCGGAGCGTGAAATTGGCCACCCTGCGTTGGTCGCGGGGGCCTAGGGGCACGCTGCCAGCGACAATTTCGACCAATTCAGGTTTGGCGAAGCGGGGCGAGTTGTAGGCCAGGTTGCGCAGCAGTTCGGATACCCTTTCGTTGGACTGGGCCACCCCCTGCAGGGTCACGTTCAGGCCATCCTGCTTCATGCTCATGAGATAGACGCCAATCGGGACCAACCTGGCCAACTCAGTGATCAGATGGACCGGCAAATTGCGGTCGGCCTGGAGGTCCTCGACCGCCTGTTGGCGAGCCCGCAATGCAGCAATCTCGACCTCCAGCGTAGCGATGTCCTTGATCTGCCCCTCGAGAACTTTGATTTCTTGCTGCAACAACCCATTCTGATTCTGTTGCGAGCCAATTTGGCCCTGCAGCCAGAGAAAGATGGCAGCGGACAACAGCAGGCCGGCAACCGCCGATCCACCCAGGGAGTACTGAAAAAGCTCGCGCTGCCGCCGGCGAGCCATCTCGCGATAGGGAAGCAGATTGATCAGGGCCTTCATGACTGGAACCTTCGCAGCGCCAATCCGCAGGCAGTCATATAAGAATTTGCCTCATTGGCCATGCGGCTCTGTCGCACAGCGTCGCCGATCAACATCCCCTCGAAAGGGTTGGCAACTCGGCAAGGGATGGAAGTCTGTTCGGCTACCACCTGGCTCAACCTGGGCAAGGATGCAGTGCCGCCCGCGAGCATCATCAGGTCAATTTTGTTATGGGGCGTACTGGCAAAGAAGAACTGTATAGAGCGGCCGATTTCCGGTATCAGGTTGTCGATGAATGGCCGCAACACATTGACACGAAAATCCTGAGGCAGCTCGCCGCTGCGCTTCTTCTGCTCTGCCTCCATGTAGGAATAACCGTACTGGCTCATCAGGGCCTGTGTCAGCTGAGCTCCGCCGAATGCCTGGTCACGCTCATAAAGCACCTCATCATTCTGGATGATCAGCATGCTGGTGGTCTGGGCACCCAACTTGAGTAGGGCGATCAGCGGCGCGGCCTGCGTATCCGCATCTGGCAATTCATTGACCAGGCGCGATACCGCCCTGCCAAGCGCAAGAGACGACAAGTCTATGACCACTGGCTTGAGGCCAGCGGCCTCGGCCAGCCCCTGGATGTCCTGCACCCTTTCCCGCCGCGTGGCAGCGATCAGTACATCGACCTCATCGGCTGCATTCGGGGAGGGCCCCAGCACGCAAAAGTCGAGGTTGACCTCCTCCAGCGGAAAGGGAATGTACTGATTGCCCTCGGCCTCAACCAGAACCTCTAGCTCCTCATCGGTCTTGCCGGCTGGCAAAGTGATTTTCTTGGTGATGACCAGAGAAGGCGCCAGCGCCATGGCGACATTCTTGGCCTGGGAGCCCGACTTCTTGACCAGGCGCTGAATCGCAGAGGCCACTTCATCAAATTTTTCGATATTGCCGCCCACCACCCAGCCAGGCTCCAAAACCTCCAGGGCGCAGCGCTCCAGTACCAGGTCGCCTCTTTTGTTGCGTCCCAGTTCGACCAGCTTCACGCTGGCAGAACTGATATCCAGCCCCAGCAATGGCTCTGGCTCGCGACTGAAAAGTGACCGCAATGAGACCAAGACCGCCTCTCCCTAGTTCTGGGCCCGGACAAACCGGGCAAGGTTAATCGGATAAATCCTAGCAGTGAGAGCTACTTGGCTCAAACCTGGCCCCTCTCAAGGCATGACATGGGTCAAATAAACACCTGACGATGCATTTGCACCACGTTTTTATAATCATTGGTCTTTCAGGCCCAAGCCATGTCCGTCAAAGAAAAATTCAGCCCCAAAACAGCAAAAGGCTCCACTCATCATTGGGCCGTGCGTCTGGTATTTGGGGGGCTTGGCCTGGCAATTGCTGGACTGGCTTCCCTGCTGATATTGACAGCCATCGCTCTGGCCACCGCATTTCCCAATTTGCCGGATATCTCCGACTTGCAGGACTACCGGCCCAAGCTGCCGCTTCGCGTCTTTTCCGCAGAAGGAGCCTTGATGGGCGAGTTTGGCGAAGAGCGCCGCCAGCTCACCCCGATTCAGGATATCCCCAAGGTCATGACCGATGCAGTACTGGCGATTGAGGATGCCCGCTTTTACCAACATGGCGGGGTCGACTATGTGGGCGTGATTCGGGCCGGACTTGCCAACGTGGGCAGAGCCAAAAGTCAGGGCGCATCCACCATCACCATGCAGGTGGCTCGCAATGTTTACCTGTCCTCTGAAAAGACCTTCACCCGCAAGATTTATGAAATTTTGCTGACTTTCAAGCTGGAGCACATGCTGAACAAGGACCAGATCCTTGAGATCTACATGAACCAGATTTTCCTGGGTAACCGTGCTTACGGCTTTGCCGCAGCCTGCGAAGCATATTTTGGCAAGCCACTCAAGGACATCACTGTGGCCGAGGCAGCCATGCTGGCCGGTCTGCCCAAGGCGCCATCGGCCTACAACCCGATCAAAAACCCCAAACGTGCGCGTGCGCGCCAACTCCACATCATTGACAGGATGCTGGAAAACGGCTTTATCAGCAAAGCCCAGGCAGACGCCGCCAAGAAACAGGAGCTCAAACTCAGGTCAGTCAGCGAGAACGGCCGCATGCACGCCGAATTTGTGGCCGAGACAGTGCGCCAACTGATGATCCCCCAATATGGTGATGAGACCTACACCCGCGGTCTGAATGTCTACACCACCATCAAGGCAGCTGACCAGGAAGTTGCCTACAAGGCGCTGCGTCGGGGAATCATGGACTTTGAAAGGCGTCAGATCTATCGGGGCCCGGAAAAATTTGTCGATCTCCCCACCAATTCCCAAGAGCTGGAAGATGCCGTTGACGATGCACTAGACGATTACCCAGACAATGGCGACCTGCTATCGGCCGTAGTCCTCGAGGCTGGCCCTAAAAAAATTGTCGCCATGCGGGCCAACGGTGAAAAACTGGAAATCACCGGGGAAGGTCTGCGTCCGGCCCAGTCCGGCCTCTCGGCCAAGGCACCCGCCAACATCAAACTCAGACGCGGCGCAATCATCCGGGTGGTGCAAACCGGCAAGAATTCCTGGGAAATTACCCAGCTGCCCGAAGTGGAGGGCGCCTTTGTCGCCATGGAACCCCGCACCGGCGCAATCACTGCACTGGTCGGTGGCTTTGACTTCGCCAAGAACAAGTTCAACCATGTGACCCAGGCCTGGCGACAGCCTGGCTCTAGCTTCAAACCATTTATCTATTCTGCCGCTCTGGAGAAGGGGTTTACCGCGGAAACCCTGGTCAACGATGCGCCTCTGTTCTTCAGTGCCAGTGTTACTGGCAGCCAGCCATGGGAACCGAAAAATTACGACGGCACCTTTGAGGGCACCATGACCTTGCGCAAGGGGCTGGCCAAATCAAAGAACATGATCTCCATCCAGGTGCTCAATGCAATTGGACCGCAATATGCGCAGGACTGGGCGGCACGCTTTGGCTTTGAGGCGGATAAGCACCCGCCATATCTGACCATGGCCCTGGGTGCTGGCTCGGTCACCCCACTGCAGATGGCCACTGCCTACTCTGTCTTTGCCAATGGCGGCTACCGAATCAACCCGTGGCTGATCACCCGTATAACCGAGCAAAAAGGCAAAGTGCTGCTGCAAACCCCGGTACCGCTGTTGGGTGACCAAGCCCGGGCCATTGATGCACGCAACGCCTTCATCATGACCAGCCTCTTGCAGGAGGTAACCCGCTCTGGCACGGCGGCACGCGCCATGGCCACCCTCAAGCGCCCGGATATCTACGGCAAGACCGGAACCACCAACGACTCCATGGATGCCTGGTTTGCCGGCTACAACCCGGCATTGACTGCGGTCACCTGGATAGGTTACGACACCCCACGCAAACTGGGTGAACGCGAGACCGGTGGCGGCCTGAGCTTGCCGGTCTGGCTCAGTTTTATGGAACATGCGTTGAAAAACCAGCCGGGCCAGGAACCCACTGCCCCTGAAGGGGTGGTCAATGTCAACGGTGACTGGTTTTACAACGAATATGCCAGGGGGGCTGGAGTTACCAGCCTGGGGCTAGAGGGCAAGGCCGGTGAGGCGGCCACTCCGCAGGCGCTGCCTGCGGCAGATGAAAAAAAACGAATCCTGGACCTGTTCCGCAATTGATCAGGCGGAAAAGTCCAGCGTACAGCCTGCCTGTTCACTGGCAAAGCGGCCAAGGTTGGCAAAGAATTCGCCCTTCCCTTTGGTATCCATCCATTGCTGGCCATCAAATTTGAAGTGAAAGCCGCCAGCCTTGGCCGCCAGCCAAATCTCATGCAAGGGCTTTTGCAGATTGATGATGATCTGGCTGCCGTTGGCAAAGGTCAGAGTGATCATTCCGCCCACGCGCTGGTTGTCGATGTCGGCGTCGGTTTGCTCGTTCAGCCGGTCGCAGCAGGACTCCACGCCGCGCAAAAGACTTTCGGCGCGATCCATGTACTCGGTGTCGGTCATTACAATTCCATGATGTTGCATTCAATGCAAATTCTATTCAGGCTGATTGTCCTTGTTGCTTTTGGGGCTGTGGCATTACTTGGCCTGCCTGGCTGCGGCCAGACCGGCCCGCTTTACCTGCCAAGTGAACCGGAAGCGGCCCAGCGCGCAACCTTGCCTGAGATCTTGACCCCTGGCTTGCCTGCCCCCAGACCACAACCCGTAAGCCCGACTGCCAGCCCAAGCCGCCCATGACCGAGCCCAACCTTCCTGGCCACCCCTTTATTGCCTACCGTGGCAAGGAACTCTTTGTCGAGCAGGTGCGCCTGTCAGACCTGGCCCAACAATACGGCACGCCTCTGTTTGTGTACTCCAGGGCCGCCATGCTTGCGGCACTGGCCTCTTACCAACGGGGGTTTTCCGGTCGCAATGCACAGGTCTGCTACGCCATCAAGGCCAACTCATCGTTGGCCATTCTGCAGCTTTTCGCCCAGGCTGGTTGCGGCTTCGATATCGTCTCAGGTGGTGAGCTCGAACGTGTGCTGGCAGCTGGCGGCCAGGCAAACAAAATTATCTTTTCCGGGGTTGGCAAAACACAATCTGAAATGGAGCGTGCACTGGCCGCTGGCATTGCCTGTTTCAATGTTGAGAGCGAGGCCGAGCTGAAGGTGCTTGATCAAGTCGCACGGTCTATGGGCTTGCAAGCCCCTGTCAGCATTCGGGTCAATCCGGATGTGGATCCCCAAACGCACCCCTATATCTCGACTGGCCTCAAAGACAACAAGTTTGGCGTTGCCCATGAACAAACCCTGGCCACTTACCTGCGTGCGGCGAACCTGCCAGGCTTGAGAGTGGCGGGCATCGATTGCCACATCGGCTCTCAGATCACGCAGGAGGCGCCCTATCTGGATGCCATGGACCGGGTGTTGGACCTGGTGGATGCCATCGAATCTTCGGGCATAAGCCTGGGCCATATCGACTTTGGTGGCGGACTGGGCATCAACTACAACGACGATACCCCGCCGGCTGCCGATGCGCTGTGGTCAAAATTGTTGGCCAGGCTGGATGCGCGGGGCTACGGCCAGCGGCAGATCCTGATCGAACCAGGCCGATCCTTGGTGGGCAATGCTGGCGTCTGCCTGACTGAGGTGCTTTTTTTGAAACCTGGCAAGCAAAAGAATTTTTGCATCGTGGACGCTGCCATGAACGACTTGCCTCGCCCAGCCATGTACGAAGCGTTCCACCAGATCGTACCGCTCGCACTGCGCGCGGGAGAATCAATGGTCTGGGATGTGGTGGGGCCGGTCTGTGAAAGCGGCGATTGGCTGGGTCGGGCTCGTGCGCTCAATGTGCAAGCGGGCGATCGCCTGGCTGTGTTGTCAGCCGGCGCCTATTGCATGAGCATGTCCAGCAATTACAACAGCCGTGGTCGTGCGGCCGAAGTATTGGTCAATGGCGAGCACTGCCATCTGATTCGGCAGCGCGAGACGGTGGCCGATCAGATGCGCCACGAGCAACTCGTCGGATAAAACGCCAAGCCAGCAGTGCGCCAAGAATCAGCGCATAAAGCAACACCTCGGCAAAATCATTCTTGCCGGCACGAATCCAGAAAAAATGCAAAACCGCCAGGCCCGCGATCAGATAGACCATCCGGTGCAGCGCCCGCCAACGTGCGCCCCCAAGCCAGCGCACTGCGCGATCAAATGAAGTCAAAGCCAACACGGTCAGCAACAAAAACGTCAAGAAGCCGACCAGGATAAAAGGCCGCTTGGCAATATCGTGCACGATGTCATCAGGCTCAAATCCCATGTCGAACCAGGCATAACTGAACAGGTGCAGCAGGGCATAAAAAAAGGTGAACAGGCCCAACATGCGGCGCATCCGCGCCAAGCCAGTCAGCCCCAGCCACTGGCGCAGAGGGGTCACCGCCAGTGCAAGACAAAGAAAGCGAATTGTCCAGTCGCCTGTGGCACGCACCAGGGCCTGCGCTGGATTGGCGCCGAGCTGGTCGGCGGTGGCCGCATAAATCAGCCACCCAAATGGCAGCAAAGAGATGACAAAGCAAGCTGGCTTGGCAGCCCAAGCAATAAGGATTTGATTCAGGCCGCGGACATACACACTCAGAAATACCTTTTCAGGTCCATTCCGGCGTACAACTGGCCAACTTGCGCCTCATATCCGTTGAACATCAGAGTCTTGCGTTTCTTGGCAAAGAGGCCATCTTCTCCAATGCGGCGCTCGCTGGCCTGGCTCCAGCGGGGATGGTCTACGCCGGGGTTGACATTGGAATAGAAGCCATACTCCTGCGG
Source organism: Burkholderiaceae bacterium (assembly GCA_964228805.1). GTDB lineage: Bacteria > Pseudomonadota > Gammaproteobacteria > Burkholderiales > Burkholderiaceae_C > Hylemonella. The sequence continues at coordinate 20,898 of CAXRBE010000020.1, read as the reverse complement.
TGCTGACTTCATCCATGAAGTTGTCGGTTGTCGGTCGGTAAAGCGGATCTGGACTATGCTTTTGCTGCTTTTGAAACCGTATTTCCAGGGAACCACCAGGCGCAATGGCGCCCCGCACTGCTTGGTCAACAGTTCACCGTACATGCCAAAGGTCAACAGGGTCAGGGGATGCATGGCCTCATCCAGCCTTAGCCCCTCCAGATAAGGCCAGTCGATCACGCCAGAACTCAAGCCAGGCATGGTCGTGCGATCGGCCAGGGTGACAAATTCCACATATTTGGCACTGCCCAAAGGCTCGAGCTTGCGGATGAATGCAGCCAGGGAGTAGCCCACCCAAGGAATCACCATGGACCACCCCTCCACGCATCGCATCCGGTAAATTCGCTCTTCCATTGGCGCCAACTTGAGCAGCTCCTCCAGTCCATACTGTCCAGGATTTTTGACCATGCCTTCAACAGTCACTGTCCAGGGTGAGGTCTTGAGGGTATGGGCGTAGCGCGCCGGGTCACTCTTGTCGGTGCCGAATTCGTAAAAATTGTTGTAGCTGGTGGCGTCCTTGTAGTCAGTCGGCTTTTCCATCGTGATGGCACCGGGCAACGATGATTTCACATGGCTCAGTGCTGGCAAGCGGCCAGGCCGTGATTGCGCCTGGGCCCAGACTGGAACAGCTGCCCAGCCGGCCAGAGACAAGCCCGCCACGCCGGTGCCCATGGCCCGCAACAATTGACGTCGGCCCTGCACCAGCTCGCGCGGGGTGATTTCGCTTGCAAGGGGATGCGTAAAGCCATTGTCTTGAGCCCGGATCAGCATGGTGTCACCCTCATTTCAGTATTGATGGCTGGGAAAGGGATTTTGTCAAAATTGGCTCCGGGCTGTGGTCTGGGAAGGCCATACATCCGGCCATTAAAGGGCGCCATAGCTGTGCAGTCCGCTTAGAAACATGTTGACGCCAATGAAGGCAAAAGTTGTCACGCCCAGGCCCACCAGAGCCCACCAGGAAGCCAGTGTGCCACGCAGGCCTTTCATCAGGCGCATATGCAGCCAGGCTGCGTAATTAAGCCAAACGATCAGGGCCCAGGTCTCCTTGGGATCCCAACTCCAGTAGCCGCCCCAGGCTTCAGCCGCCCACAAGGCCCCAAGGACCGTGGCAATGGTGAAAAAGGCAAACCCCACTGCAATGGCCTTGTACATCACATCATCCAACACCTCCAGCGCGGGCAGTCGCTCGGCAATGCGCCGGCGTCCAAGCAGAATGCCGCCTACGATCAAGGTGGCGATGATGAAATAACCCAACCAATAGCTGCCGCCGGCTTCCGCGGTGCTCTTGCGAAAGGCAATCGGCACAAAGCACAGCAATATGCCAAACAGCCACAGGGGCGTGAGCTTGTACCAGCGGGCTTGCGTCGCTTCGCTCTTGATCAGATAGGCAAAGGCCAGCATGGCCGACAGTGCAAAGGTGCCGTAGCCGATGAAGTTGGCCGGCACATGCAGCTTCATCCACCAACTCTTGAGCGCCGGCACCAGTGGTTGAATCTCGTGAGCTTCCCGCACCACGGTGTACCAGAGCAAAAATCCCACGGCGGCGCTGACCACCAACATGACGAAGGCGCCCATGGAACGTGTCTGGTACTGCGACTCGAAATAAAGGTAGAACAAAGCGGTCATCCAGCAAAAAAGCACGAAAACCTCGTACAGATTGCTGACCGGAATGTGTCCGATATCGGGCCCGAGCAGGTAGCTTTCGTGCCAACGCACCATGGTGCCGACCAAAGCAAGCGTCACTGCCACCCAGACCATGCGTGAGGCCACCAGTTCCAAGGCGGCGCCCTGGGTTCGGCTGAACATGCCAAACCAATAAAAGAGGGTGCTCATGAAAAATAACACGCTCATCCAGAGAATGGCGGACTGGCTGGAAAGAAAATATTTGAGCAAGAACACGCTTTCAGCCCGCGCCAATTGGCCCTGGTACAGAACAATGCCAAGCACTGACAGCCCAGCCACAAGCATCATCAACAAGCGCAGGGGCCGCCAAAACCAGCCCAGCGCAACCGCCGAGGGGATGGATGCCAACAGGATGGCCTGTTCGTAAACATCCATGGCGGCGCTGTGATTGCTCAGAGCATAAAGGCCACCCACGGCTACCAGCAGGGCAAATACCCAGTCGATGGCATTGCGCCGAGAGAAGTAACCCGGATTGAGAACGAGTGTGGTGGTGTTCATGACTTGCTCTCCAATGCGCCTAAAAGCCGATCTCGCAGCAGGTTGAATTCACGGTCGACGTCGATTGTTTTTCGGTTGGAAGACAGCGCCATCAAAGCACGAGTTCCAGCACCTTGAGGAGATAACCATATCCACAAACGACGTTCGCGCACATACAGCATGGCAAACACGCCAATGATAAGCAGGGTACAGCCCAGGTAGACAAGCTTGCGGCCCGGGGCGCGTGCCACCTGGAATACACTGGCCTGAACCTGCTCAAAGTCACGCAGCTGCAGGGCCATTGGTGCTGGATAGAAATAGGCGTCACTCAGGGCCAGGACGAGCTGGGTCATATAGGCCTGTGACTTCTCATCCACCGCCAGCAAAGTCAGGCCCAGACGCTCGCGCTCAAGCTGCATCAGCTCGAACAGGGTTCCATTCAATACGCGCACCAAGACTTCGCCGGCTCGTTCACGCTCTGGCGCGGGGATGTTGGCCTCCATGAAATCGGCAACCGCCTGCAAGCCACCTGTGGGCCGGTCCTTGGCCTCCACACCGGCAAACAATGACAGGGCACGCAGGGCCGAGGCCGTCAACTGCTCCATCAGGTCTGGACGTGCAGGATCAAGCACACGCCTGACGTAACGGCGCACTGCCAGCTCGCGCGTGGCTTGATTGTCCAGCGCAATGCGCAAACGCTGAAATTCTCCCAATCCGCCTTCCGCATCGATGGGCACGCGCAAATAACGAAACGGCTCGGCGGGTGTCTCACGAACACCCATCAGGTATACCGGCGAGGCATCCCCCAGCTGGACTGGCAACATGTAGTTGTGGAATTCGCGCGCCTGACCGGCGGTGTCGCGCAGTTTGTAGGTGATGCTTGGCCCCACATTGCGCAGGTTTTTCTTGCTCTCTGGCTTGTTGGCCGAGCCAAGCTGTTTATCCAGCGATGCACGCAAATCGACTTTGCGCACATCGGTGCTAGAGCCGGCGGCCTCACCCAGATTTTCGACATTGATGACTCGCAGTCCGGTGAACTCCAGGGTCAGCTTTTCTGCGCCATTACTCAGTTCGGTGGCACCACCGATCACACCCTCCACCTCAAAGGGACGGGACTTCGCGCTCATTGGCACCGCCTTGAGGCGCACGCTGGAGCCCCCATCCTCAAAGCTGGACTGATAGATCTCGATGCCCTTGTAGCTGGCCGGATGGTTGACCTCGACCCGGGCCTCCTGTTTTTCACCGCTTGCCTTGTCATGAATCACGATCTCACTGGCAAACAGCTTGGGCATGCCAGTTGAGTAGTGTTCAACGATAAATTTTTTCAGCTCGATGGCAAACGGGAGTTCTTGCACCAGAATGCCATCGGATTGGTTGAGGATGGCCGTGCTTGACTGGGTGCCTTCCGACACCAGCAGGTTGCCGCGAAATGTAGGGTTATTTTCATTCAGACGATGCTCTGGTTGGATGTCGGCAATCAGGCCGCCACCCGCGTAGGGCGTCTTGCCGCCGGACCACATCTGAGCCCGAACAATCAGGTCGCCGTCAAGCAGTCCCCCAAGGCAGATCATGACGATCGCACTATGAGCGGCCAGATAGCCGATTTTGTTGGCGGCTCCCGCTTTGGCGGCCACCATCCAGGCACTGGCAGCGCCAGAGTCGCGCCTCTGCAACTTGACCTTCCAGCCGGCGCCACTCAAGGCACTGCCAATTCGGTTTGCCGCCAATTCCGGCGCATCGCCCAAGTCACCCTGGGCACGATGGTGAAAAGCCTGCAGGCTTTGCTCGCGAATGTTTTCCTTGTAGGTGCGCAGATCAGCAAGGATTTTGGGGGCGTTGCGGGCGATACACAGTGAGGTGCTGATCACCAGAAAGGCCAGGATCAGCAAAAACCACCAGGCGCTGTAAATCGCGTAAAGATTGAGCTTGTTGAATACTGCCGCCCAGAAAGGTCCGAACTGGTTAATGTAGTTGTTCAGTGGTTCATGCTGCTTGAGTACCGTTCCGATAACCGAGGCAATGCTGATCACTGTCAGCAAGGAAATTGCAAAGCGCATCGACGACAACAGTTCAGACACAGGTCGAACAGAGTGCTCGGCGACTTGCGATCGAGGGGCCTGGGACGAAGCGGACATATGCAGATTGTGCGCGACGACAATAAAAAAGGCAGGTCCTTACAAAAAGACCTGCCCTGGAGTCGGGTGACGCTGAGCTTTGTGCGCCTCAGCGCAGGCCGGCGATGAAGTCGGATACCGCCTTGATTTCCCGATCGTTCATCCGGGCAGCCACTTGGGACATAGGCAAGCTGTTTTTGCGGGTTCCATCGCGAAAACTCGACAACTGGCTGGCGGTGTAATCAGCATGCTGGCCGCCCAGGCGGGGATACTGGGCAGGAATGCCAGCGCCATTGGGGCTGTGGCAACCAGCACAGGCAGCAATCTGCCGTTCTGCAATACCCCCACGATAAATACGCTCACCCAGCGAAACGAGTTCCTTATCCTTGGCAAAACCGGCCTTGGACTGCTTGGACGCCAGCCAAGCAGAAATATTTTTCATGTCATCGTCGCTGAGGTCGGCAGCAAACTGCTTCATCACAACATTGGCGCGCTGGCCTGATTTGAACTCCAGCAACTGCTTGGCAAGATACTGGGGGTGCTGTTGCGCCAGTTTCGGATTGGCTGGGATCGCAGAATTGCCGTCAGCGCCATGACAGGAGGCGCAAACGGCAGCGAATTTGGCTTCGCCCTTGGCCAAGTCGGGTTTGGCAGGCGCAGCAGCCCCCTGGGCCGCAAATAAGGTGGAAGACGCAGCCAATGCGGCACCACTCAAAATCAGGGAAGCAAGCAACTTCATGGTGATATCAGGCAGTCAATCAATCGGGGGGATTCTACAATGCCGTTACGGCCCTTCGCCGCAGCTTCATGGCCCGATCACCCAATAACCCCGCCAAACGCCCGCCGGATACGAAAAAAATTGGGTCTGCTGCGGCCCAGGCATTGGCCTGGCTGCACACGGCACGATTTCTCACCACGTCTCCAGATTTGCATCATTTGCCGGCACTCGATGTACCCGAAATCGCTTTTGTTGGTCGCTCCAACGCAGGCAAATCCACCTGCATCAACACCCTGACACAGCAAAAGCAACTGGCCTTCGCCTCAAAAAAACCCGGTCGCACCCAGCATATCAACCTGTTTACCCTGGGCAAGCAGGGCATCACCGACGCTGTGCTGGCTGACTTGCCAGGCTACGGCTATGCGGCAGTTCCGCAAGAGGACAAAGCACGCTGGCAGCAGGTCATGGCCAATTATCTGGTGACGCGCCAAAACCTGAGCGGTGTCGTGCTGCTCTGCGACCCCCGCCTCGGTCTGACCGGGCTAGACGAGGTGCTGCTGGAAGTAATTCGACCGCGCGTCGAGCAGGGACTCAGATTCCTGGTGGTGCTGACCAAGGCCGACAAGCTCACCCGCAGCGAACAGGCCAAGGCGCTGGCGATCACAAAACTGCAAGCAGGCGGCGGCAAAGTGTGCCTGTTTTCAGCCAGCAAGCGGCAAGGCCTGGAAGATGTGGCAGAACTGCTCTGGGGGTGGGCTCACCCCACGCCAGCATCTGCGCAGGCATGATCGATGCCAGGAATGGTGTTCGATCCCAGATAAGCGCAAGTGATCGCGGGCGCAATCTCCGCCGCACTTAGTCGATTTATGGATCAATAGACCGCCGGTTCGCCAAGCGGACGGTCCTTGAAGCGCTTGTGCACCCAGTAATACTGGGCCGGCATGGTGGCGATATAGCCCTCCAGCCGCTGATTCATCAAAATCGTGTCGGCCTGCGAATCCTCAGTAGGAAAATCAGCCCAGGGCGGCATCAGCTCCACCGTGTAGCCGGTCTTGGTCAGCCGGCTAAGCACAGGCACCACCTGCGCCCGTCCCAATCTGGCAAATCGCGAGAGCGAAGGAACAGTGGCTGCCGGCACGCCACAAAAGGGCACAAAGACCGACTCATGCGGACCGAAATTCATATCCGGCAGCAAATACAGGGGCTCCCCCGCACGTAGTGCAGCCACTACGGCCTTGACGCCATCGCTGCGGCCAAAAAGGCGGGGCTGTCCAAAGCGGTAACGCCCAGTCAAGACCCAGGCGTCAACCCTCAGATTGGATTGGTTGGTATAGATGGTGGTGAACCTGCGGGGCAATTGCTGGGTCAGTGCAGTCCAGCCTGCATCCAGGCCGACAAAATGTGGCGCGAACAGCACCGTGGGGACTTTGTCCTGCAGGGATTCCAGGTTGCCAGTGAGATGCAGGCGCTGGCGTACCCGTTCGGGCTCGCCATGCCAGAGCCAGGCCCGGTCGAGCCAAGCCTGCGCAACGTACACAAAAACCTCGCGCGTCAGCTGCTTGCGCTCGGCCTGACTCAGCGCAGGAAAGCACAGGCGCAGATTGGTCTGCACCACGTGACGGCGAGCACCCAGCAGCAGGAAGAGTGCATGCCCCAGAAGCCAACCCATGGCACGTAGCCAGGACAAAGGCAGATGGGCCAGCAGGCGCATGATCAAAATGCCAAAGCGGCTCAGCATGCTCCGATCACTCCCCTCGAGGCTGTTTGTAGCGCGCATAGCCCCAGAGATATTGCTTGGGACATCGAGCAATCAATTGCTCCATTGAGCGATTCAGCTGTGCGGCTGCCAAACTCATGTCGGAAGGCAATTCACCAGCCATCGGGTTCACATGGATACAAAAGCCGCGGCCCCAGGGCAATCGCTCCCCCCAGGCCAGCATCACAGCCGCGCCGCTTTGTCGGGCAAGACGGGCCGACAGAGTCATGGTGTAGGCCGGCTGACCAAAAAAAGGGGCCCATACCCCCAACCCTTGTGGCGGCACCTGATCGGGAAGCAGCCCTACCGCCTGCCCCTGCCTGAGTGCAAGCAGCAACTGACGGACCCCCGACAAGGTGGTGGGTGCGGTTGCCAAGCCAGGTTTATGACGCGCCTCAGACACCAGAGGTCGTAGCCAGGATTTACGCGGGGGCCGGAAGAGCACGGTCATGGGCTGTCGGCCTCCATAACGCCGCGCGTAGGCCTGCGCCGTGATTTCAAAGGAACCCAAATGAGGCGTCAGAAACACAATGCCACGGCCCTGCGCCAGAGCGGCCTCAATATGCTCAGCGCCTTCCCAGCGAACGGGCACAGGCTGGCCCAACCATAAGCGTGGCAGTTCAGCCAGCAGCCGGCCGGCCTGGCCGATTGCAGGCATGCAGTCCCGCCAGGAAAGTCCCGCCAGGCGGGCATGCTCGACAAAACGACGGCGGTAGACCCCTGAGAGCAAAAACGCCAGCCACCCCACGGCCCATCCAAAACCGTGCAGCAGCCACAGGGGCAGCCTGGACAGGAATCTAAACAGGGCCATCATGAGTTGGATAAAATGCATCCGTCGCCGAGTTACGGAACTACTTGCAGGGCGACAAGTTCAGTCGAAACGGTAGGGTTCGATTGTGCCGTCAATCCCGACGCAGTCTGCTAAAGCGTTCGCCGAAGCTCCCCGCCCAGGCAACGCGCCTGAAATGAAACGATGGAGTTTATGCATATGGCGAACGATTACCTCTTCACCTCCGAGTCTGTCTCTGAAGGCCATCCCGACAAGGTGGCTGACCAGATTTCCGATGCCATTCTGGACGCAATTTTTCAGCAGGACCCGCGCTCACGGGTGGCCGCTGAAACCCTGACCAATACTGGCCTGGTAGTGCTGGCGGGCGAAATCACCACCAACGCGCATGTGGACTACATCCAGGTTGCGCGTGACACCATCCAGCGTATCGGCTACGACAACACCGAATACGGCATCGACCACAAGGGTTGCGCTGTGCTGGTGGCCTATGACAAGCAATCCAACGATATTGCCCAAGGCGTCAACCAGGCTTCCGACGACCACCTCAACACCGGGGCGGGGGATCAGGGCCTGATGTTTGGCTATGCCTGCGATGAGACCCCCGAGTTGATGCCGGCGCCGATCTACTATGCCCACCGCCTGGTGGAGCGCCAGGCCCAATTGCGCAAGGACGGGCGTTTGCCCTTTCTGCGCCCTGATGCCAAAAGTCAGGTCACCATGCGTTATGTTGACGGCAAGCCTCACAGCATCGACACCGTGGTGCTTTCAACCCAGCACAGCCCTGACCAGAGCGAAACCCAGACCAAACTCAAGGCCAGCTTCTATGAGGCCGTCATTGAGGAAATCATCAAGCCTGTGCTGCCCAAAGAGTGGCTGCAGGACACCAAATACCTGGTCAATCCGACCGGCCGCTTTGTGATCGGGGGACCCCAGGGTGACTGCGGTTTGACTGGTCGCAAAATCATTGTTGACACCTATGGCGGCACCTGCCCCCATGGCGGCGGCGCATTTTCTGGCAAGGACCCATCCAAGGTTGACCGTTCAGCGGCATATGCCACCCGCTATGTGGCCAAAAACATCGTGGCTGCCGGGTTGGCCAGCAAATGTCAGGTGCAGGTGGCCTACGCCATCGGGGTGGCCCGCCCGATGAACATCACCATCAACACCCATGGCACAGGTGTGATTGCAGACGACAAAATTGCCGCCTTGGTGGCTGCGCATTTCGACCTGCGCCCCAAAGGCATCATCCAGATGCTGGACCTGCTGCGCCCGATTTACCAAAAGACCGCCGCCTACGGACACTTCGGACGCGAAGAACCTGAATTTTCCTGGGAAAGGACCGACAAGGCCGCGGCACTGCGTGCAGCGGCCGGTTTGTAAGACCGGTCAACAGGCGGCACACCCTGGGCCCTGCGGCGCTCACCCGCGCCGGGCCAGCGAAGTCAGCAAAAATTGGCCCGGTCTGTCTTCACTAGACCACGAGAACAAGGAGCAAGTCCATGAAACTGCAGACGCAACGCTGGCTGGACCGCTGGGTCGGGCAGGCCTTGTGTGCTGCGGTTTCGCTATGGGCGCGCCTGGTCGGCTTTGGCGCCAACGCCAGTCAACCACTGGACCCACCCCGTCACATCCTGGTCATTCTGCTGTCTGAGATGGGCAGCATTGTGCTGGCCGGTCCGATGTTCCAGGCACTGCGCCTGCGATACCCTGGCGCCCGATTGCATGTGCTACAGCTCAAAAAAAACCAGGAAGTGGCGCGCATGCTGCAACTGACTGAGCATGCGAACCTGCATGCGTTGGATGACAGTTCGGTCAGTACTTTATTGGGTGACATCTGGCGTTTTAGCCAGACCATGCGTCGTCTGCCGCTGGATCTGGTGATTGACTGCGAGTTGTTCTCGCGCATCAGCAGCCTGTTGTCCTACTTGACAGGAGCCCGTCGCCGCGCCGGCTTTACCCCACTTACCCAGGAGGGGCTCTACCGCGGCAGCTACATCAACTGCCCGATTGCCTACAACCCCTATCAGCACATCAGCCTGCAATTCCTGTCGCTGGTGGACGCGCTGGAGAGCGACAGTTTTCCGCGCCACAAGTCTGGGCCAGCCCGGACTCTGCCCCAGGAAACTGGTCTGTCTGTGGCCTTCACTGCCGAAGAGTTGCAGAGCTACCGGAGCAAGCTCCTGGTCGACCATCCCATTCTTGCAGGACGGAAGCTGGCGCTCATGTACCCTGGCGGCGGTATCCTGCCTGAGCGCGCCTGGCCGGCCGCGCACTATGCGCAGGTTGCCCGCGGCCTGTGTGAAGCGGGCCATGCAGTCGGCCTGATCGGCTTGCAGGATGACACCCCGCTGGCTGCAGAAATATGCAAGCAGGTTCACCATCAGTCTTGCATCGCCTTGACCGGCTACACCCGCAGCTTGCGCGAGCTATTGATGTTGTTTCACGCCAGTCATCTGCTGCTCACCAATGATGGCGGGCCCGGCCATTTCGCCAGCCTGACCCCCATATCCACATTGATGTTCTTTGGCCCCGAAACCAGCCGCCTGTATGGGCCGCTGCCTGGCCCCTTTGGTCCCCGCGCCAGTGTGTACGAATCGGGCATCGCTTGCTCCCCCTGCCTGTCAGCCTACAACCACCGTCTGACTTTCTGCGATGGCGACAACCAGTGCCTCAAGCGAATCGCCCCCGATCCGGTGCTGGCCGATGCCTTGCGCATGCTGGGCGAGCCGGGGGCAGATGCAAGGGCATGAGTAACAAACAGCTGAGTGCCCGCCTTTGGCGCCTGATTGACTGGTTGCACCAGTTTCGTTTTGTCCGGTTCGCTCTGGTGGGAGCCAGCGGCACAGTGGTCAATCTGCTTGTACTTTTCACCGCCCACGAACTGTTGTTCAGGGCCCTCGAGCCTAGCGGTAGCAAGCCCTATTTTTCACTGGCGCTGGCCATCGCAGTGGCAACGGTGAACAATTTCAGCTGGAACCGCCTATGGACCTGGTCCGATCGGCAGCATGCCACCTCGCTCCAGGAGGGGCAGCGCTTGCGCAAACGCAGTTTGCTGGCACAGCTTGGGCAGTACGCCACAGCCTCCTGGATCGGCATCCTGCTGCAATATGTCCTGACCCTGGCACTGATGCATCTGGGCCTGCACTATCTGTTGGCAAATCTGATCGCCATCGCCATCGCCAGTGTCAGCAACTTCATCACCAACGACCTCTGGACTTTTCGCAATCGGCGCAAGCCATAATGCCCGCCATGGCAGCAGGTGACGGCAACAAGTTCAAAATGCGCGCAACTGGCATCCACTACAACCGCCACCTTGGAACTCCGGCCTGGCAGGGTGTTTTGTTGCTCCTGCTGGCAGTGCTTGTCTATATTCATGGCCTGGGGGGCCAATATGTGCCGACCATTGGCGACGAAATGGTCTATGCCCATATTGCACGCTTGACCGCCGAAAGCGGGCAGTGGTTGCCCCTGGCCTCTGAACTTCCGGGCACACGCAATACCAAGCCCCCGCTGCTCTTTTGGCAGGCGATGCTGGCCGGTGACTGGGGCCGGCACTGGAGTCTGGCAGCCCTGCGCAGCCCGAGCCTTCTCTACACCCTGGTGCTGGCCTCCCTCATCGCGGCTTGTGCACTTCGCATCACCCGGCGCTGGTCAGATGCGCTGCTGGCCGCTTGCCTGTACCTGGCTTTTTTCAGTACTTTTCGCTTCGGACGCCCTTACCTGACCAGCGCACCCGAGACTTTCTGGCTCAGCCTGCCGCTGCTGGGTCTGCTGTGGCAGCGACTGGGAAACCAGGACAACTCCCCTGGCTGGCGCGGGCATTTTGTCGCTGGCTTATGCATGGGATTAGGCTTGGGCTACAAGTCTTTCGCCCTGATTGCGCCAGCTGCGGCGGCATGGTGGTTGGCCTTGCTCTGGAGCGAGCCCCGGCTGACCTGGTCACTTTTTCTGCGCCATACCGTACTCAGTTGCTTGAGTGCTGCAGTGGCGCTTGCCGTATTTGCACTCTGGTTTGTCCTTGACCCCCACCCCGCTGAAGTCTGGCAGGAATTTGTTGTTGCTGAGAACGCATCCAAATTTTCCGATGCGCGGGGTTACTGGCAGGAGGCCCTGGGTCTGCATGGCTCCAGTCTTTGGTCGCAATTGCTGGCCTACCCGATCAATGCGGGCTTGCTGTTTTTTATCGTGCTGGGTCTGGGCTGGCAGGGCCTGCGCCTGCTGCCCCGACTGGGCAGGAGGCCAGCACCGCATCATGCCATTCTGCTTGCCTGGGCTCTGATTTGGCTCTTGGTTTTTCTTTTGCCCAGCCAGCGCTCGGCCCGCTATGTCATTCCGGCAATGCCAGCGATTGCCCTATGGCTGACCCTGTATTGGCGGGAGATTCCACGATTTTGGTTTGTCCCAACGCTGATACTGGCCCTGCCCCTGTATTTTTTGCTTGGCCGTATCGCCTGGGTTGGCCATTCCTTGGGCTTGTTTGCTGACCATGAGTTGGCCTTGACTTTGCTGGTATTAACGGCTGGAGTCCTTTGCGCTTTGCTAAGCCTGTTTTGGGCGGCCTGGATGCGAACTGCCAGCTTGTGCTCCTGCTTCTTGGTGTACGCAGCCTGGGGACTTTTTGTGGCGCCCATGGAAGGCTCTATCGGCCAGTTCAGCCCGCAAAGCCAAGGCCAGCTTCCCGCTGGCAGCCTGGCTGTCCCCAATAATTTCAATGGTCAGTTTGAGCGCTACCGTTTTCTGTTGCCAACTGCGCAGTCCATCGTGCCTTACGATGTGGATGCCCGCGCTCCAGGCAAGCAGGGTTTCGCTGGAGACCTTATGACGCCGCAGCAAGAGCTTGAGTCGCTGTTGAGCAAACATGCTGCCGTCATCTGGAACCAGTCCAGGTACGATGAAGTCAAACCGCCATGTCTGCCAAATTGCCAGGTCCTGGGTGAACGATGGACCTTGCGTAGCCGTTATTTGAGCGGCGAAATCAGCTCGGACAATCTCTGGTATCCACAGCACTGGCTGTTCCGGCGTGAGTGGCTCCTTACCCGCAGCCATCCCAACTAGACTCTTTTTAGGCTTTTTTCAGATTTTCTGTCTTGCGAGAAGCCTGCAGCGCCGATCGCAGCAGCACGCCATTGAGGCCAAGCCATAGCCAAGGATCGAGCAAGGCCGCCCAGAAATTGCCGTTTGGTATCCGAAGACCGATATAGAGCAAGAGCACGCTAAGGATTAATGTTGCCAATCGCAGATCCAGTCCATGTCGTCCCATCAGCAGCCATGGCAAAAGGGCACACAACAATACCAGGCCGGGCACCATTGGACTGAATCCCATGGCAAACAATGACCACGGCAGTAGGGCAAATGTATCGAGCAGCAGCAGCCATCCCAAAGCCACGCCCAGCCAGATATGCCAGAGGACTGCCTTGTTGGAAGTGGAGAAAACAGGGGCTGATGCGGCACCGCGTAGCTTTCGCTGAAGATACCAGGCCGCCAGCAGGCTGCTGCTGACGCTTGGCGTCTGGAAGGCCAGCCCAAGCCAGTAGCTGGGAGCCCACACACCCGGTAACTGACAACTCAAAAAGAGCACTCCCACCCCCGCCCACTGTATCCGTCTCGCATCCTGACGAGATATTGCCGCCAAAAAGACTGCGGACAAGACAAGACCCCAGGACAGATCGAGCAGCCTTCGCATCAGCGCCAAGTCTGGAAGGGGCGGCACTGTCGGTGCTGCCAGGCTATCAAGTAGGCTGAGCCAGTTCATCGGATATGCCCGTTTTCACGAGCCTGCGGCAGTGCATAGCGCCGCCAGGCAATACTGCGCCTCTGATCGGTGTAGGTCAGCCACAGGCTGTGATCCGACCAGGCCATGGCTGGGTAGGAATTTTCTGCATCCACAAAATTCTGTTCAACAGTGTCTATTTGCACCCACTGCAGGCCATCCGCCGAAGTGCTCAGCGCCAGGACGGCGCGCGATTTTTCGCTGGGATTATGGGCAAGCAGCATTTGCCCCTGGGCCAGTGCAAGGCCAGCCACAGCGGCATCAGGGTTCTGCAGATCCAGGTCGGGCCGGTCTTGCCAGTGCTGTCCGGCATCCAGCGTCTGCGCCACTCTGATTTTTTTTGATTGCCCGCTATCGCGCATCAGTGCCAGCCACTCTGTGTCCGATTGCGCCAACATGGTAGGTTGCAGCAGATCACGGCGCTGCGAAATACGGGCCATTGCCCGGAACTCACCCTGCGCATCAAAGCGCAAACTCAGCGGGTACTTGGCCCCGAGTTCAAAATAGGTCGGCAGCATCATGCCCCCATCCTTCAATGAAAGAGGGGCATTGCGCACCAAATGGCTGATGTTCCACCACCAGGACAAGGGTAATAAGGACAGGGCCTCCCACTCCATCGCATCGCCTGCGTGAGCTGAATTGATACTCCTGGCCTGTCTTAGATGAAGGATACGGCTAGCTGCCCATCCGCCCAGGCCTGTGGCCACGACAAACAGATGAATTCGATCCTGTCGGTCTAGCCAGGCCACCGGATTGCCCAGCCTGCGCAAGCCATGCCCAAGTTGAACACTTTTTTGCCAGCGATTAACAGTGACCTGTGCCGGCGTCCAGCTTTCAGTTTTGCGGTCAAACTGGGAGCTGAAAATCTGCACATCGGCACCGCTTTCCCGTGAGCCAGCAAACCAGAAAGCCACCACCGCCGCTGCATGCCCTGTGGGCATGGCCAACAAGGCGCTGGCATGGGCCGCGGGGGTGTTGGGTGGCATCGGGATATTGCCAGTTGCAACTGGTCTGAGTGATGCCACCTGAATATCAGTTGGTGCTGGCCAGTTGGCCGGCGCAGCCTTCGGCGGCTCGGCACGCCCCCACCCATCCAGCAGAACCACTAAAAAACAAGCCCCCAAGCCGCAAAACGCCCTTAATGCCAAGCCTCTGAAGCGCAACAGAAAAGAATGTTGATGCACAGGGAGAAAGTGGGTGGGTGGGTGGACGGGCGGGGAAGGTGAGGCCAAATAACCTAGTAATTTAATAAGCTATTATGACGTGTCGATCAAGTTTACCTGCTGACCGACTTGAAAGTTGCCAAAAATCCTATATCATTAGCACTCGTTCGAATTGAGTGCTAACACACTCAGATCGACTTTGTTAATAAGCATCGACTTTTGTCGGTGTTGCTCTTTTAACCTATGTCTCAACCTCAAGGAGAGTCCTGATGAAACTGCGCCCCCTGGCCGATCGCGTGATTGTCAAGCGCGTAGAGAATGAAACCAAAACTGCCTCTGGCATCGTGATCCCTGACAGCGCCGCCGAGAAACCCGATCAGGGCGAGGTGCTGGCTGTCGGACCTGGCAGAAAGAACGACAAGGGCGAACTCGTTGCCATGAATGTCAAGGTCGGTGACCGTGTGCTGTTTGGCAAATACAGCGGCCAGACCGTCAAGGTCAGTGGAGACGAACTGCTTGTCATGAAAGAGGAAGACCTCTTCGCCGTGGTGGAAAAATAATCGCGCTGCGATTGATTTGTCCGCAATAGTCTTAGATTGAATTTGGAGTAGTAAGAAATGGCTGCAAAAGATGTAGTTTTCGGCGGCGAAGCCCGCCATCGCATGATTGAAGGTGTCAACATTCTGGCAAATGCCGTCAAAGTGACCCTGGGCCCCAAAGGTCGCAATGTCGTGCTGGAGCGCTCCTTCGGCGCCCCCACCGTGACCAAGGACGGCGTGTCCGTGGCCAAGGAAATCGAGCTGAAAGACAAGCTTCAAAACATGGGCGCCCAGATGGTCAAGGAAGTGGCCTCCAAGACCTCCGACAATGCCGGTGACGGCACCACCACTGCCACCGTGTTGGCGCAAGCCATCGTTCGCGAAGGCATGAAGTATGTTGCCGCTGGCATGAACCCGATGGACCTCAAGCGCGGCATCGACAAGGCTGTCGTTGCCCTGATCGAGCAGCTGAAGAAGGCCTCCAAGCCGACCACCACCTCCAAGGAAATTGCGCAGGTTGGCTCCATCTCTGCCAACAGCGATAACTCGATCGGCCAGATCATTGCCGATGCGATGGACAAGGTTGGCAAGGAAGGCGTGATCACCGTGGAAGACGGCAAGAGCCTGCAAAATGAACTCGATGTGGTCGAGGGCATGCAGTTTGACCGCGGTTACCTGTCACCCTACTTCATCAACAACCCAGACAAGCAGGCTGCCATTCTGGACAACCCCTTCGTGTTGTTGTACGACAAAAAAGTGTCAAACATTCGCGACCTGTTGCCCACGCTGGAAGCTGTTGCCAAGGCTGGACGCCCATTGCTCATCGTTGCAGAGGATGTGGAGGGCGAGGCCCTGGCCACTCTGGTGGTCAACACCATTCGCGGCATCCTGAAAGTTACTGCCGTGAAGGCACCAGGCTTTGGCGATCGCCGCAAAGCCATGCTGGAAGATATTGCGATCCTGACTGGCGGCAAGGTAATTGCTGAGGAAGTAGGCCTGTCGCTCGAGAAAGTGACTCTGGCTGACCTGGGCCAGGCCAAGCGTGTCGAAGTGGGCAAAGAAAACACCATCATCATCGACGGCAATGGTGCTGCAGCTGATATTGAAGCACGTGTCAAGCAGATTCGCGTGCAAATCGAAGAAGCCACCAGTGACTACGACCGTGAAAAATTGCAGGAGCGCGTGGCCAAGCTGGCTGGCGGTGTTGCCGTGATCAAGGTGGGTGCTGCCACCGAGGTCGAAATGAAAGAGAAAAAGGCCCGCGTGGAAGACGCCTTGCACGCCACACGCGCTGCTGTGGAAGAAGGCATTGTGGCCGGTGGCGGCGTGGCTCTGCTGCGCGCGCGCCAAGCCGCAGGCACCATCAAGGGCGACAACGCCGACCAGGACGCCGGCATCAAGCTGGTGCTCAAAGCGGTCGAATCTCCCCTGCGCGAAATCGTGTTCAATGCTGGCGGCGAAGCCAGTGTTGTGGTCAATGCGGTGTTGGCAGGCAAGGGCAACTACGGCTTCAATGCAGCCAATGACACCTATGGCGACATGATCGAAATGGGCATTCTGGACCCGACCAAGGTGACACGCACTGCCCTGCAAAATGCAGCGTCGGTGGCGTCCCTGATGTTGACCACCGAGTGCATGGTGGCTGAGGCACCTAAGGATGAGGCGCCGGCTCCTGCTATGCCCGGTGGCATGGGCGGAATGGGCGATATGGGCATGTAATGCACCAATCGACTTGAGAGAGCTGCCTGCTCTCTTGCGGACTCAGAACCCGTGCAGCGCAAGCTGTACGGGTTTTTTCTTGCCCAAATGAATAGCCTCTTGATCCTGGCCGCCTCCCCTAGCTGCGCAGCGCCTTCAATAAGCCTGCGCTAGATGAATCAAGTTCTGCTTCCGACTGGTTTTGCAGGCGCTCGTACATATCCTGGGCCAGGACCTTGCCCAGTTCCACGCCCCACTGGTCAAAGCTGTTGATGCCCCATAGCGCGCCACTGACAAAGACACGATGCTCGTGCAGGGCAATCAATGCGCCCAGACTGGCGGGAGTGAGTTTATGCAACATGAAGAAAGAGCTCGGTCGGTTGCCCGGCATGCGTCGATGCGCATCGACGTTTTCTCTTCCAAGCATCAGTGCCCTGGATTGTGCCAACGCATTGGCAAGCATGGTTTGATGCTGGGCCTCCTGGCCATGCGCCGCCTCCTTGACCACAAAAAATTCCACCGGAATGACATCAGTGCCCTGATGCAAGAGCTGGAAATATGCATGTTGGCCATTGGCGCCCAGTTCGCCCCAGATCACTGGCGCCGTTTGAAAACTCACTTTTAGACCGGATGCATCGACCGATTTGCCGTTGCTTTCCATTTCGAGTTGCTGCAGATAGGCCGGCAGGCGTCGCAAGCCACGGTGATAGGGCGCAATATTGCGGCTACTGAATTTGTAAAAGTTCCGATACCAAAGATCGATCAGGGCCAGTCGAATTGGCAAATTGTTTTGGTTTGGCTCCAGCCGAAAATGCTCATCCATGGCATGCGCCCCCGCGAGCATTTCCCGAAATCGTTCCTGACCAATGGCAATCGCAATCGGCAGCCCGATGGCCGACCACATTGAGTAGCGACCACCAACCCAGTCCCAAATGGCAAATTGATTTTGAATGCCAAACTTTATTGCCGCGTCAAGATTGCTGGTCACAGCACAAAAATGTCGCTCCAGATCAATACCGCCCCGAGCTAGAAACCACTCACGTGCAGATTGAGCATTGGTGAGCGTTTCTTGAGTGCTAAACGATTTGGACGAGATCACAAACAGTGTCTTATCAGCCCGAATCTGCCTCAATACCGCACCAAGCTCCAGCCCGTCATTACTGGAAACGAAATGGAACCTTTTATTTTCGGTTTTGAATGCTTCTAAGGCCTGAATCGCCATCACAGGCCCAAGATCCGATCCACCGATACCAATATTGACAATGTCTGTGAACGAATCGTCAGCACGCACCTGCTCGGCATAAGCCAGCATCCTGTCCAGCGTGCTGTGGACTTCTAGCATTCTGCGGCCCATCTCCTGGGACAGAGCTGGCTTTTCCTGCGGCCATCGCAAGAGGTAATGCAAAACTTCACGCTTCTCTGTCGAATTGATCAAATCGCCGGCAAACATCGCTTCTCGCTGCTGCTGAACACCACATTCACTGGCCAGTTCAAATAGCAGTTGTTGCGACTTGGCATCGATCAGGTTTTTCGACAGATCCGCGAACAGGTGAGGGGCGCTTTGGCTAAAGTCTTTGAATCGATTAGGGGATTGCACAAACTCTGTTCGCAAATCCAATTCATGCCCGTGGCTTGTATAGTGATACTGTAATTTTGACCACGCCAATGTTTGATCGCACCGGATATGCTTCATGGTCTAGGAAGCACGCAACATCTCAAAAAGTTTGTTTGTGTCAGCGACAAAACTGCGTATGCCCTCTGCTAGTTTCTCAGTGGCCATAGCGTCTTGATTCAAGGCAAACCGAAACTGCGATTCATCTAACGTGACTTTTTCAATTGACATCGCGCGAGAGATGTCAGGCTCAAGTGACCTTTTTAAATTACCCTCCCTGCTGGCCAATTGCGCAAGCAGATCAGGTGAAATGGTCAACAGATCACAGCCGGCAAGTGCGGTGATCTGATCTATGTTGCGAAAACTGGCACCCATGACTTCAGTTTTGACATCGTATCGCTTGTAGTAGTCATATATTTTTTTAACTGAACGCACACCAGGATCTTTGGCACCCAGATTGTCTGTTTCCACCCAGGTTGCCCCGGCATTTTTTTTGTACCAGTCGTAGATTCTGCCAACGAAGGGTGAAATCAGCTGTACCCCGGCTTGAGCGCAAGCCACCGCCTGCGGGAAAGAAAACAAAAGAGTCAGGTTGGTATGTATCCCTTCTTTTTCAAGAATTGACGCGGCCTGAATGCCCTCCCAGGTGCTGGCTACCTTGATTAGCACCCTTTCAGGCAATATGCCCTCTGCACGGTAAAGCTCTATGATCCGCTGAGCGCGCAATACCGTCTGCACGGCATCAAAGCTCAAGCGCGCATCAACTTCGGTAGAAACACGACCTGGGATCAACTGCAATATTTCGCAGCCAAAGCGAACCAGGAGCCTGTCCATCAGTTCGTCTAACGAACGTCCGCGGTATTGATCAACAATCGATTGCAACAGCGGCGCGTATTCTTTTTTTTGGACAGATTTCAGAATCAGCGAGGGATTAGTGGTGGCATCCTGCGGCTGATAACTGCCGAGTTCCCTAAAGTCACCAGTGTCGGCAACTACTGTTGTGAATGCTTTTAATTTTTCAAGTTGATTCATCGCCCGCATAACATGTGTGAAGCTTACTTTTCCGCACGCTGACCCCTGGTGTCAAATTGAGAGACAACGCGCGCCGGCGTACCACTTACGATGACATAGTCAGGAAAACTGTCTGTCACCACTGAATTTGGCGCAACCACGCAACCTTTGCCTATGCGGGCATTGGCCATTATTTTTGCGTTTTTACCAATCTGGCAGTTGGTGCCTATCCTTATGGGAGTCTGGTATGTCTGATTCTCTTTTTTTCCATTTTGTTCACTTGGTGCATCGCTGATTGTGCAGTAACTGTCTATCTTGACTTCATCCCGAATGGTGATTTCCCCGTGGCAAATGATTTTTACACCAGCCCCTATGGATACACGATTCCCGATATTGAGCGAGGAAAATTTACCCTGTCTTGGATCATGCATTACAAGCAATTTGGCCGACTCATCAATGAGGCAGTCTTCACCGATATAAATCCGTCCCGCACCCCGCACCTCCAAGGGCGGATAAATAATTGTCCCTTTTCCAATATTCCCATAAAGAATTTTTAGAAAAAATTGGGTGATGAACAGTCTCCATTTTCTTCTGAGTGCTTTTTTGTTCATTGACTTCACCTTTTGTTTCCTTGCTTTTGCAAAAAAATGCTTATTTCGCAATTTCCAATCAGTGAGATAAGGATGCCCTATTTTTAAGATAGATAGTGAGCACTCATAAAGAACATCCAATGATTTTAGTCATTCAAATACAAAAAAAACGCCCCACCAATTGGCGGGGCGTTTTTGCTGTAAGAGCCTGACGATGACCTACTTTCACACGGGCATCCGCACTATCATCGGCGCTGAGGCGTTTCACTGTCCTGTTCGGGATGGGAAGGAGTGGTACCACCTCGCTATGGTCGTCAGGCATAACTTGTCGCCACCCAGACTGATCTGGGCAGCCAATTCATAGAGCGATATCAGCTTATTTTGAATGCGTCACTTGGCATAACAACCTTGATTGCTTTTGAATCAAGGTTATAGGGTCAAGCCGCACGAGCAATTAGTATCGGTTAGCTCAACGCATTACTGCGCTTCCACACCCGACCTATCAACGTTCTGGTCTTGAACGACTCTTCAGGGGGCTCGAGGCCCCGGCAGATCTTATCTTGGAACGAGTTTCCCGCTTAGATGCTTTCAGCGGTTATCTCTTCCGCACTTAGCTACCCGGCAATGCCACTGGCGTGACAACCGGTACACCAGAGGTGCGTCCACTCCGGTCCTCTCGTACTAGGAGCAGGCTTCCTCAAATCTGCAGCGCCCACGGAAGATAGGGACCAAACTGTCTCACGACGTTTTAAACCCAGCTCACGTACCTCTTTAAATGGCGAACAGCCATACCCTTGGGACCGGCTACAGCCCCAGGATGAGATGAGCCGACATCGAGGTGCCAAACACCGCCGTCGATGTGAACTCTTGGGCGGTCTCAGCCTGTTATCCCCAGAGTACCTTTTATCCGTTGAGCGATGGCCCTTCCATACAGAACC
>CAXRBE010000019.1:0-20727 GCA_964228805.1 Burkholderiaceae bacterium | reverse complement strand
AGACTGTCTGGATGCGAGGCCGAAGTAACGGAGGCGCCAGGAAGTCCTGCGTAAATCTTTTCGTAGCCAGGTAAGCCCCGCTCAAGTTGCTCTATCGCTTTACGATAGGCAACTTCAGCTTCCTGGAATCGACCTTGATGGTATCGCAGGTTCGCGATCGTATTGAAGTAGGCTCGGGACCAGCTCCAGCCGTGAGTAGAAAAATTAGGGGAGCGTTGTAGAAATGTAAAGCCGCTTTGAACTTCTCGCAGAATTTGCTCTGCTTTTTCGAAGTCTCCAGTCAATCCATAAAAATTTCCCAGGAAAGAATTGACACTCAAGGTCCAGCCATAGAGTCGATCAGGAATTTTGTTTTTTAGTCTTAGCAGCCGCTCTAGTCCCTGTCGAGAATCCCCGGCAGTGAATTCCACGACAGCCAGTTCTACTGATACTGAAATTTCTTCCTGATCATCAGGCTTGGCATTTTCGAGCGCGGATTTAAGGGCATCTAGTCGAATATCAGCCCGACCGAGTTGATCAGCAGCCATATTTTGTCGGTAGTAGAAGGAAAATTTTTCATTCTTACTAGAGCTCTCTGCTGGCTTGCTATTGATCAGCTTGAGGTTGGCATCACGTTCGGTAGTATTGGAGGACGTTTTTTCTATCAGCTGGACAATATCTTGCAGGCTTTTGGGTACCTGATGCGATGTTTCAGTCGGGGCGTTGTTTGCATGGGTAAGCAAAGGTAGGCTCAATCCAAGCAGTAACAAGAAAAGGCGTGTTGTCATTCAGGATTCCTCCTTGACTCGTATTCGATCCTACGTCAGGCAGAAGTGTAAAAACATTTCCGCCTAAGCGAAAATGTTTTGTACAAATGGTTCGGTTAGCGTCTTCTGGCCGATCGCACACCAGCCATGGCAGCCACCTGTGGCAGCACCTTGGCCAAGCGGCCAGCGTCTGGCACCTCGACGGTCAGGCTCATCCAGTTGGTGCCTTTGGAAACCTGCGTCTGGGCGCTGATGACATTGCATTTTTCCTTGCCAAAAACATCCAGCACATCGCGCAGCAAGCCAGGGCGTTCGACTGCTTCCACACGCACATCGACCGGATAGAGGGGTGGTGCGTCCTGCTTGGGCCTGCCCCATTGCACCTCAATCACGCGTTCGCCGTGGCGCTCGGTCATCTGGTGCAGGGTGGGGCAGTCGGCCCGATGCACACTCACCCCCTTGCCACGAGTGACAAAGCCGCTGATCGGATCTGGCGGCGCAGGCTTGCAGCATTTGGCCAGCTGGGTCATGAGTGAATCGAGCCCGACCACCAGCACACTGCCACGGCTGGGCGCTTGAGGCCTGGTTTTTTTCAACAAGGGCTGCTCTTGCGCAGGCAGGTTAGGCTCGGGCGGGTGCAAGGCATGCTCGATGCTGCGCACAGAGTATTCATCCTTGCCGACTGCTTCAAACAGGGCATCTGCGCTGGAGTAGCCCAACTGAAGTGCCAGATCGTCCAGCCGTAACGAAGTTCGGCCTTCTCGCTGCAAGAGTTTTTCCACCGCCTCACGGCCGCGCATCACCGTCTCATGCATATCCAGGGCATTGAACCAGGCGCGCACCTTGGCCCGTGCTCTGGGGCTGGCCAGATAGCCCAGATCCGGGTTGAGCCAGTCGCGCGAAGGCCCCCCCTCTTTGGCTGGCACCACCTCCACGGTCTGGCCATTTTTCAGCATGGTGTTGAGCGGCACCATATGACCATCCACCCGGGCGCCGCGGCATCGGTGGCCCAGATCTGTGTGGACGCTGTAGGCAAAATCTATCGCGGTGGAACCCTGCGGCAGTTCGACGATGGCTGCATTTGGCGTCAGCACATAGATGCGGTCATCCAGCATGTCTTCCGTGAGCCGGGGTGCGGCCAGGTCGCGCTCCCAGGCCAGCAACTGGCGCAGCACCGATATCTTGAGGTCGTAGGCGCTGTCGGCGTTGACACCTGCATAGCCCTTGATGCCGGCCTCCTTGTAAGCCCAGTGGGCGGCAATGCCATGCTCGGCGTGGTTGTGCATTTCCTCGGTACGGATTTGCACCTCGATGGTTCGCCTGTCCTGGTCGCGCACGACAGTGTGCAGCGATTGATAACCGTTGGCCTTGGGCCGGGCTATGTAGTCGTCGTATTCATCGCTGAGGGTGGCAAACTTGTCATGAATCCAGCTCAGCGCGGCATAGCACTCATGAACATTGTTGACGATGATGCGCACTGCGCGCAGGTCGTACAGCTGCTCGAAGGTGAGCGATTTGCCACGCATCTTCTTCACAATGCTGTAGATGTTTTTGGGCCGGCCCTGAACGCGCGATGGGATGCCCTGCGCCTGCAGACCTGACTCGATCATGTGGCAAAGCTGCCGCATGTAGGTTTCGCGCTCGGACCTTTTTTCATCGAGCTGGCGCGCAATCTGTTTGTAGGTCTCGGGCTCCAGGAAGCGAAAAGCCAGGTCTTCCATTTCCCACTTGATTTCCCAGATGCCCAGGCGGTTGGCCAGAGGTGCAAACACATTGAGCGACTCGGCGGCCATGTCTTTGGGCATGGTCTGCTTGCTGGCTGCAAAGTAACGCAGCGATTGCAGGCGGGAAGCCAGCCGCAGCATCACCACCCGCAAGTCGCGCGAAAAAGCCAGCAGCATCTTGCGCACGGTTTCAGTCTGTGTGCTGCTCACCTGCCTTGGCTGGGCCGCCAGGGCCTGGCGCTGGATCTGGATCAATTTGGTGGTTTCAAGCGCCAATTCGGCGAAACTCTCACCGAAGGCTTTGGCAATCACCTCATGGGGCTTGTTCAGGTGGTTGCACGCATACACCAGGTAACTGGCCGCCTGCATCGCCTCAGAGCCGCCTATCGATCGCAAAATGCTGGCCACCGCATCGGCGTGGTCCAGCATGTTTTCGCCAGTGTCCAGCGTCTGGCCTGCCAGCAAAGGCTCGGCAAAGGCGCGCGCGCGGACCAGGGAATTGGTCTCGTCAGGCAGACTGTGGGCGGTTGCCGCCACAAGATCGGAGACGCGGGCTTGGTCACTGAGTTTGTTGACCAGGGTTTTCATGCTGTGTTGTTCGCTGGCGATAATCCTTGGCAGCATCGTAATTGAAACTTGAAGATTTGTATTGGAGTACACCATGACCATGTTGGCAGGTAAAACCGCTCTGGTGACCGGATCGACCAGCGGTATCGGACTGGGCATCGCCAAAGCCTTGGCTGCTCAGGGTGCGCAGATCATGATGAACGGCTTTGGCCAGATCGAGGCGGCTGTGGCCCAAGTCCGGGCCATGGGGGTGGCTGTGCAGCACCACCCAGCGGACATGAGCAAACCCGCTGAGATTGAGGCCATGTTGGCTGATGCGGCCCAATCCTTTGGCCGTATCGATATCCTGGTCAACAATGCCGGCATCCAGCATGTGGCGCGCATTGAGGACTTTCCACCTGAGCGCTGGGATGCCATCCTGGCGGTCAACCTGAGCAGCGCCTTTCACACCACCCGCTTGGCACTGCCAGCCATGCGCGCCAATAACTGGGGCCGCATCATCAATATCGCCTCCACCCACGGCCTGGTCGGTTCGGTGGAGAAGTCGGCCTATGTGGCTTCCAAGCACGGCATCATCGGACTGACCAAAGTGACTGCTCTGGAAACCGCCACCACCGGCGTGACCTGTAATGCGATCTGCCCCGGCTGGGTGCTGACTCCGCTGGTGCAAAAGCAGGTCGATGCGCGCGCTGCCGCTCAGGGATTGAGCCAGGACGAGGCCAAACGCCAGCTGGTTGGCGAAAAATCGCCCTCCCAGCAGTTCACCACCCCAGAGCAGCTGGGCGCGCTGACAGTTTTTCTCTGCTCTGATGCGGCCATCAATGTGCGTGGTGCCGCCTGGAACATGGATGGAGGCTGGGTGGCGCAGTGAAACCAGGTGCGCTCACGCGCCAGCGGCTTCCAGTTCGGCTGTCAAATCCAACCAGTGCTGCTCGAACTGCCGTAATTCTTCCAAAATCTGACCCATCCTTTCGCTCAGCGTGGTGATCTCATCAAGCGGCAATTCGGTGGCCAATTTCGCTTCCAGTCCAGATTTTTCCCGCTCCAGGGAAGCCAGATGGTCTTCCAGCTGCACCAGTTCACGTTGCAGCTTGCGTATTCTGTTGTCGCTCCTGACATTCTTCGACTTGTCGCCCTGGCGAGCATGCTCAGGTGGCACAGGCTTGGCTTTGTCCGCCTTGAGCGCTTCGCGTTGCCGCCTGGCTTCCTCCAGCAGATAGCGCTGATAGTCATCCAGGTCTCCGTCAAAGGGCGTCAATGCGCCACGCGATACCAGCCAGAATTCGTCACACACCGCACGCAACAGGGCGCGGTCATGGCTCACAAGAATGACCGTGCCCTCGAATTCATTAAGCGCCACCGATAAGGCCTCGCGAGTGGCCAGGTCCAGATGGTTGGTCGGTTCATCCAATAGCAACAGATTGGGCCGCTGCCAAACCAGCATGCACAGCACCAAGCGTGCTTTTTCACCGCCACTGAGGCTGCCCACTGGCTGCTTGACCATATCGCCGCTGAAATTGAAATTGCCCAGAAAAGTTCGCAAGTCCTGCTCACGGGTGGCCTGGCCTGCCAGCCTGCCTGCTGCGCCCAGATCTTTGGCCAGTCGCAGCATGTGTTCGAGCGGGTTATCGGCAGGACGCAGGACATCAAGCTCCTGCTGGGCAAAGTAGCCTATGGCCAGGCCTTTGCCTTCGATGATTTCTCCGTCCAGTGCTGGCAGATCACGCGCAATGGTCTTGACCAAGGTCGATTTGCCCTGGCCGTTGGCCCCCAGAATCCCGATACGCTGTCCTGCCAGCACGGTCTTGTTGACCTTGTCCACGATCACCTGGGGCGGGCTGCCTGCGGCTTGGTCAGCGGCAGGATAACCCACACGGACCTGGTGCATGACCAGCATGGGGTTGGGCAGCTTGGCCGGTTCGTCGAATTCGAAGCTGAATTCGGCCTCGCTGAGCAAGGGCGCCAGCTTCTCCATGCGTTCCAGCGCCTTGACCCGGCTTTGCGCCTGCCGTGCCTTGCTGGCCTTCGCCTTGAAGCGAGAGATGAACTTCTGCAGATGCGCAATTTTGTCCTGCTGCCTTGCATAGGCGCTGCGCTGTAAATCGATTTGCTGGGCACGCAGGTCTTCAAATTTGCTGTAGTTCCCACCGTAGCGCACCAGTTTGCAGGCTTCGATATGCAAGGTGACCTGAGTCACCGCATCCAGAAATTCGCGGTCGTGGCTGATGACCAAGAGAGTGCCGCTGTAGCGCTGGAGCCAGCTTTCAAGCCAGACCAGGGCGTCCAGATCGAGGTGGTTGGTCGGTTCGTCCAGCAGCAGCAGGTCGCTTGGGCACATCAGCGCGCGTGCCAATTGCAGGCGCATGCGCCAGCCACCCGAAAAACTGTTGACCGGCTTGTCCAACTCATTGCCCCGAAAGCCCAGGCCAAGAATCAGCGCTTGAGCGCGCGGCACGGCATCATGTGCCCCCGCATCGTGCAGCGCACTGTAGGCATGCGCCATCCGTTCGTAATCCTGACCAGATTCGGCGGCGCTGACTTCTTGTCGCGCGGCCAGCAGCACGCTGTCGCCTTCGACCACATAATCGGTTGCACTCATCTCGGTCTGTGGCATGTCCTGGGCGACCTGACCCAATCGCCAATGTGCAGGGATGCTGCAGTCTCCGCTGTCCTCATGCAGCGAGCCATCAAGCAGTGCAAACAGGGTCGACTTGCCCGCACCGTTGCGCCCGACCAGGCCAACTTTCTCACCGGTGTTGATAGTGGCCGAGGCACTGTCAAGAATCACTTTGGCGCCGCGGCGCAGACTGACTTGCTGCAGGACAATCATGGGGCAAGCAGCGCATCACGCGTCAGCAGCAAGACCTGATCGCTGCCGGCACTGGTGTCGAGCCAGACCGCTTCCAGCCTGGGAAAGGCCGCTTCGAAGTGGGGCCGTTCATGGCCGATTTCCAGGACCAGCACCGCTTGCGGATGCATATGGTTTGCAGCCTGGCGCAACAGGACCCGAATGAAGTCCATGCCATCGCTGCCTCCGGCCAGGGCCAGCGCAGGCTCGGCGCGGTATTCGGGCGGGAGGGTCGCCATGCTCAGGCTGTTGACATAGGGCGGGTTGCACAGGATCAGGTCGTAGGGACCGTTCACCCGGGTCAGGCCATCAGATTGAAGCAGCCGAATGCGCTGCTGCAAGCCATGTCTTTCCACATTGATACGTGCCACCTCCAGGGCATCGGGCGAAATATCGGCGGCATCCACCCTGACTTCAGGATAGGCCAGCGCGGCCAGTACAGCCAGGCTGCCGTTGCCGGTGCACAAGTCAAGCACATGGTGAGTGTACGGGCCCAGCCAGGGATCGATGCCGCCTTCAGCCAGCAGCTCGGCGATGAAGCTGCGTGGCACGATGGCGCGTTCATTCACATAGAAGGCAACACCCTGCAACCAGGCTTCGTGGGTCAGGTAGGCAGCAGGCTTGCGGGTGTGGATGCGCACTTGAATCAGGGCGTCGATCTGGGCCTGCTGCTGGGGTGAGAGGATTTGATTGGCATGTTCATCCAATTGGTCCAGGGGCAAACCCAGGCGCCATAAGACCAGCCAGGCAGCCTCGTCAAAGGCGTTGCTGGTGCCATGGCCAAAGGTGACGCCCGCCTGTCTGAGTTGCTGGGCCCCGGCCTCGATCGTGGCGATCAGGGTCGGTGCCAGATTGCCATCGGATTTCATCGCGCCAGTTTTTCCAGGACCCGGCGGTAGATATTTTTCAATGGTTCGATATCGGCCAGGCAAACATGTTCGTCGATTTTGTGGATGCTGGCATTGGGCGGGCCGAGCTCGACAACCTGGGCGCAAATCTGCGAAATGAAGCGGCCGTCGCTGGTGCCGCCGGTGGTGGAGAGTTCGGTTTCGATGCCGCATTCGTCGCGAATGGCCGAACGAACCGCCTCGACCAAGGGGCCGGGCGTGGTGAGAAAGGGCAGTCCTCCGATGGTCCAGTCCAACTCAAATTCCAGTTGGTGTCGTTGCAGCACCTCCACAAGGCGCCGCTGCAGGCTCTCAGTGCTGGATTCGGTGCAATATCGAAAATTGAAATCAACCACCGCCTGGCCGGGAATGACATTGCTGGCACCGGTGCCAGCGTGAATATTGCTGACTTGCCAGCTGGTGGGGGGAAAAAAATCATTGCCCTGATCCCATTCGATGGCCACCAGTTCGGCCAGGGCTGGCGCCAGCAGGTGAATCGGATTGCTGGCCAGCTGGGGATAGGCGATATGGCCCTGAATCCCCTTGACGGTGAGTTTGCCGCTCATGGTGCCACGCCGGCCGTTCTTGATCATGTCGCCAGTGCGGTGGACCGAGGTGGGTTCTCCGACAATGCAATAGTCCAGCTTTTCGCCACGTTGCCTGAGGGAATCGCATACCACTACGGTGCCATCCACTGCCGGGCCTTCCTCATCGCTGGTCAGCAGCAGGGCGATATTGAGATGGGCCTGAGGAGAGGCAGCAATGAACTCCTCCGCCGCCACCACAAAAGCGGCGATCGAGGTCTTCATATCGCTTGCGCCCCGACCATAAAGCCTGCCATCACGATGGGTCGGCAAAAAGGGATCGCTGCTCCATTTGTCAACCGGTCCGGTGGGCACCACATCGGTGTGGCCGGCAAAAACCAGCAGCGGGGCGTCGGGACTGGCAACACGCTTGGCCCAGAGATTGGTCACTCGAAAGTCCGACGGACCGCTGATCAGGGTCTCGCAGGTAAAGCCCAGGTTATGCAGGCAGGCGATGATCAGATCCTGGCAGCCGCCATCATCGGGCGTGACAGAGGGCTGGGCGATCAGTTGTTCGGTCAGTTGCAGTGTGCGCGACATGGAAAGGGCTCAGCGTTGCGGGTCCAGGGTGATGTCGCCAAATGATGGCGGGTCGGACTTGGGTGGGCCGCCAGAGGCTGCGCCGCCAGACTTGAATTCATTGTCCATGCGCCAGAGCAGGTTGTTGGGTGAGTCGGCATTGGCCAGGCCCTCGGCGCGTTCTACCACCCCCTGAACGATCAGGCGAGCAATATCGTGTTCAAATGTTTGCGAGCCCTCGGCCATAGATTTTTCCAGGGCCTCCTTCACACCGAAAAAATCGCCTCTTTCGATCAGCTCGGCAATCAGTTTGGTATTGAGCATCACCTCCACAGCGGGCGTGCGGCTGCCTGAGATGGTGCGCAGCAGACGTTGAGAGATGATGGCTCGCAGCGAACTGGCCAGGTCGTTGAGCATGGCCGGGCGAACTTCTGCCGGATAAAAACTCAGAATCCGGTTGAGCGCCTGGTAACTGTTGTTGGCATGCATGGTGGCCAGGCAAAGATGGCCCGACTGGGCAAATGACATGGCGGCAGCCATGGTTTCACGGTCACGGATTTCTCCGATCAGGATCACGTCGGGGGCCTGGCGCAGGGCATTGCGCAGCGCAGTATTGAGTGACTCGGTGTCTGTGCCGATTTCGCGCTGATTGATCACCGACTTGTGGTTGTTGAACAAAAATTCAATCGGGTCCTCGATGGTCAGGATGTGCCCTGACACCCGCTGGTTGCGATAGTCGATCATGGAGGCCAGGGTGGTGCTCTTGCCGGCACCTGTCGAACCCACCATGAGGATCAGGCCGCGCTTTTCCATGATCAGTTCACCCAGCACCATCGGGACTGACAAGGTCTCCAGGGCAGGGATCTCACCTGAAACAAAGCGAAAGACAGCCGAGACCGAACCGCGCTGGTTCATGGCGCTCAGACGAAAGCGGCCGACTCCTGGCATGGGAATGCCGACATTGAGCTCATGGTTGCGGTCAAGGTCTTCCAGCTGGGCGGGGGTGAGGATTTCTTCCAGCAACTTGCGCGGAGCGTCCACCGGCAGGACCTGGTTGTTGACCGGGACGCAGTTTCCGTTGATCTTGATCAGCACTGGGGAATGGCAGGAGACATAAATATCCGAGGCACGCTTTTCAGCCATCAATCGGAGAATTTTTTCCATTGTGCCCGTCGTGCTCATTCCGCTACTCCTCGGCAGTGTTAGGTCTCATTCAACAGCCAGCGGTCACGCCTGCCCTCTCGGCGTTCAGCAGTCAGTCGCGCAACAGGTCGTTGAGGCTGGTCTTGGCCCGGGTCTGGGCATCCACCCGCTTCACAATGACCGCACAGTACAAACTGTATTTGCCATCGGTGCTGGGCAGATTGCCTGACACCACCACTGAGCCAGCTGGCACCCGGCCGCAATGGACCTCGCCGGTGGCGCGATCGTAGATCTTGGTGCTCTGGCCGATATAGACGCCCATGGAGATGACCGAGTTCTCCTCCACGACCACGCCCTCGACAATCTCGGAGCGGGCACCGATGAAGCAGTTGTCCTCGATGATGGTGGGCCCGGCCTGCACCGGTTCGAGCACGCCACCAATGCCCACCCCACCGGAGAGATGGACATTCTTGCCGATCTGAGCACAGGAGCCAACAGTAGCCCAGGTATCGACCATGGTGTTTTCATCGACATAGGCGCCAATGTTCACGTAGGAGGGCATCAGGATGGCACCCTTGGCAATGTAGCTGCCGCGGCGCGCCACTGCGGGAGGCACCACCCGCACGCCGGTGGCGGCCATCTTCTCGGCCGACAGATGGGAAAACTTGGTCTGTACCTTGTCGTAGAAACCCAGGTCACCAGCCTTGATGATTTCGTTGTCACGCAGGCGAAAAGACAGCAGCACCGCTTTCTTGATCCACTGATGAACCGTCCACTTGCCAACACCTTCTCGGGTAGCCACCCGCAGGCGACCGGTATTGAGTTCGTTGATCACATGTTCGACTGCGTCGGAAACTTCCTTTGGCGCGCTCTTGACCGAAATACTGGCGCGGTTGTCCCAGGCGGCGTCGATGATCTGTTGCAGTTGTTGGGTCATGGAAAAAAGTTCCTAATCAGTGCGGGACAAAACCAGAGTTTCGTCCCGCCGGGTTTCAAGTTTTTGATTTGACAAATTCGACGATGCGTTGGGCGGCTTCCACGCATTCGGCGGTTTCGGCCACCAGGGCCATGCGAATGCGTCCGGCGCCTGGATTGACCCCGCCCACTTCGCGTGCAAGGAAGCTGCCCGGCAGCACGGTGACATTGTAATGAGCATACAGTTCCCGGGCGAATGCCGTGTCGCTGCCTTCGCAGCAATCCTTCACGCCGGCCCAGAGGTAGAAAGCTGCATCCGGCAGGGCCACATCCAGCACGGTCGACAACATAGGGGTGACCTGAGCAAACTTGGCACGGTATTGGTTGCGGTTATCGATCACATGTTGCTCGTCGTTCCAGGCGGCCACACTGGCAGCCTGCACCACCGTGCTCATGGCGCAGCCATGGTAGGTGCGGTAGAGCAGAAATTGCCTGATCAGATCTGCGTCGCCGGCCACAAATCCGCTGCGCATGCCTGGCACATTGCTGCGCTTGGACAGGCTGGTCAGGGCTATCAAGTTCTTGAAATCCGTCCGTCCTAGCTTGGTGGCAGCCTCGAGCCCGCCCAATGGCGGTTCTTCACGGAAATAGATCTCGCTGTAGCACTCGTAAGATGCAATGACAAAGCCGTGGCGGTCGCTCAAATCAAACAATTTTTGCCATTCAGCCAGAGGCATCACCGCGCCAGTCGGGTTGCCTGGCGAACAGGTAAAGATCAACTGGGTGCGTTGCCACACTTCCTCGGGCACGCTATCCCAATCGATGGCGAAATTGCGCTGCGGATCGCTCGGCGCATAGTGCACCCGGGCCCCGGCCAGCAGGGTGGCTCCCTCATAGATCTGGTAGAAGGGGTTGGGGCAGATCACGGTGGCATCGGCACGGCTGCTGTCCACCACCGCCTGGGTCAGGGCAAACAAGGCTTCGCGTGAGCCGTTGACGGGCAGGACCTGGCTGGACGGGTTGACACCAATGCCATAGCGCCGTTGCAGCCAACCCGCCACGGCTTCCTTGAACCGGGCTTCACCGGCTGTGGCTGGATACACCGATAGCCCGGAAAAGTGCTCGGCCATGGCTTGGGTGATCAGGGCAGGCGTGGCATGCTTGGGTTCGCCAATACCCAGACTGATCGGGCGGTAGGAGGGGTTGGGCCTGACGCCCTCAAACAACTGGCGAAGCCGTTCAAAGGGATAGGGCTGGAGCCGGGAAAGATTGGGGTTCATGGAGCCACATTATCCCGTGACCCGCCCACGGTATCATCAAGTCTGGGACCGGTCCGAGCGGTCCCGTAAATACCAATCGAATCAATTAGTTAGGTTTTTTGTGCGTCTCACCTCGATCAAGCTCTCAGGCTTCAAGTCTTTTGTCGAGCCTACCAATTTCATGCTGCCCGGGCAGCTGGTGGGGGTGGTTGGCCCCAACGGATGCGGCAAATCCAACATCATCGATGCTGTGCGCTGGGTGCTGGGTGAAAGCCGGGCCAGCGAACTGCGCGGCGAGTCGATGCAGGACGTCATCTTCAATGGCACCACCAGCCGCAAGCCGTCCAGTCGGGCCAGCGTCGAGCTGGTATTTGACAACGCTGATTTTCGTGCTGGCGGCCAGTGGAACCAGTATGCCGAAATAGCCGTCAAGCGGGTGCTCACCCGTGACGGTACCTCCAGCTACTACATCAACAACCAGCCGGTGCGACGTCGTGATGTGCAGGATGTGTTTCTGGGCACTGGTCTGGGGCCGCGCGCCTACGCCATCATCGGCCAGGGAACGATCAGCCGCATCATCGAGTCGCGCCCGGAGGAATTGCGTCTGTTCCTGGAAGAGGCTGCGGGTGTCTCCAAGTACAAAGAGCGCCGGCGCGAGACCGAAAACCGCCTGTCTGATACCCGTGAAAACCTGACCCGGGTGGAAGACATCCTGCGCGAACTCAATGCCAATCTGGACAAGCTTGAAAAGCAGGCCGAAGTCGCTCAGCAGTACAAGTCCTTACAAGCCGATGCAAGCCTCAGACAGCACCAGCTCTGGCACCTGAAACAGGCCGAGGCTCAAAGCGATCAAGCCCGCATTCGCCAAGAGGTGGACAAGGCCGTGCTTGAGCTGGAGTCGCGCGTGGCCAATCTGCGCCACATAGAGGCTGACCTGGAATCCATTCGCCAGGCTCATTACAGCGCCGGCGATGAGGTCAACCAGGCTCAAGGCAAGCTGTATGAGGCGACCGCTGAAGTGGGGCGGCTGGAGGCGGAAATCCGCTTTGTGGTAGAGGGGCGCCAACTTGTGCAGCAGCGGCTGTCTGGTCTGCGTGATCAGTCCGGCCAATGGGCTGCGCGCAAGAGTGAAGCCCAGACTGAGGTCGAGGGCCTGCTCGCTCAGCAGTCGCAGGCAGAACAGGCCAGGCTGCTGGCCGAATCGAAACTGCAACAGCAGGCCCAGCTCTTGCCTGAACTGGAGGAGACATTGCGACAGTCGCAGCAGCGCGCCAATGAGCAGCGTAGCAGCGTGACCCAGGTGCAACAAGGGATTCAGGTGTTGGCCGCCGAACAGCGCAGCCTGGATGAGCAGACTCTTGTCTTGCAGCAGCGTCAGGAACGCCTGCAGGCTGAGCGCCAGGCATTGACTGCACCAGACCAGGCACGGTTGCTGCAGTTGCAATCCCAGTTGAGTGAAGCTTCTCAAACCGCCGACCTGGCCCAGAAGAGATTGCAGGAGTTACAGGACAATGCGCCCAAGCTTGATGCCAGCCGCCGCGCCGCGCAAGACAGCGTGAATGCCGAGTCCAGCAGACAGGCCGAGCTTTCTGCTCGGCTGGAGGCGCTCAGGGCTTTGCAGGAAAAGGTGAAAACCGATGGCAAACTCCAGCCTTGGTTGGCCAGGCACGGACTGGCCAGCTTGCAGGCCCTCTGGAGCCGCCTGCACATAGAACAGGGGTGGGAAAACGCCCTGGAGGCCGCCCTGCGCGAGCGCATGGGTGCGCTGGAGGTCAGCCGTATTGATGTGGTGAAAGCCTTTGCAGCCGATGCACCACCGGCAAAGCTGGCGTTTTATATGCCCGCCCAAGCAGCGGGGTCGACTGGCCCGGCCAGGCTATCCCGTCTGGTGGACCTGTTGCGTGTTGATGATGCGGCGTTGAAGACGGTGCTGACTGATTGGCTGCACGGCTGCTACATCGCGCAAAGCTTTGAAGAAGCACTGGCCCAGCGAGGGCAGCTGCAGCCCGGCGAAGCGCTGTTTGTAAAGAGCGGCCATGCTGTCAGCGCCCATAGTGTGAGCTTTTATGCACAGGATTCCGAGCAGGCGGGCCTGTTGGGACGGGCGCAGGAAATTGAAAACCTGGAAAAGCAGCTGCGTGCCCAGTCCTTGATCAGCGAAGAATCCCGCAGCGCCCTGGCACGTGCTGAAGCAGCCTACGCAGAGGCTTCGCACTTGCTGGTGAGCGCCAGGCGCGAGGCCAGCGACAGCCGTGCCCGCGCCCATGATCTGCAAGTGCAAACCCTGCGTCTGACACAGCTGGCCGAGCAGACCCAGGCCCGCAGTGAGCAGATTGGCGCTGACCTGCAAGAAATTGAAACCCAGCTGGAGGCCTTGCAGCTGCGCCGAGTCCAGGCTGATGCCCGCTTCCAGGAACTGGACATGCAGCTGGCCGATCAGCAGGAGCGCCATGCACTGCTCGATGAGCGAGTGATCGAGGCCGAGCAACACATGATGGCAGCCCGAGAGCAGCTGCGCGAGCTTGAGCGACAGGCCCAGGAAGCAATATTTGCCTTGCGTTCTCTTGATGCCCGCAAGTCCGAGCTCACGCGCACCATCGACACGGCTGATGAGCAGGCGCAGGCCATCATCGAACAGGAGCAGTCTGCCCAGGACGAGCTGGCCCGACTTGACGATGCTGCCGCCCAGGCTGGGCTGCAGAGTGCGCTGGCGCTCAAGCTGGAGCGAGAGCAGACCCTGGGCGCCAAGCGCAGTGTGTACGATGACCTGACCGCCAGATTGCGCGCCAGCGACGAGCGCCGCCTGCAGGTGGAGCGAGAGCTTGATCCGCTGCGCCAACGCATCACCGACCTGCAGCTCAAAGAGCAGGCCGCGCGACTGGCGCTGGAGCAATATGCCCAGCTGCTCACGGATGCCCAGGCTGATCTGGAACAGGTGGCGCAGTCCATTCGCGATAGCAATGTCCGTCTGAACGGCCTGCAAGGCGAGATCGATCGCCTGCACCGGGAAATTGCCGCTTTGGGGGCAGTCAACCTCGCCGCCCTCGATGAGTTGGTCCATGCCCGTGAGCGCAAGCAGTTCCTGGACGCCCAATCGGCCGACTTGACCGAAGCCATGAGTACCCTGGAAAACGCAATTCGCAAGATTGATGCTGAAACCCGCGAACTGCTGAGCATCACCTTCAACACGGTGAACCAGCACTTTGGCCAGATGTTCCCCGAATTGTTTGGTGGCGGGCAAGCCAAACTGATCATGACCGGTGATGAAATCCTGGATGCCGGTGTGCAGGTGATGGCGCAGCCACCCGGTAAGAAAAACCAGACCATTCACCTGCTGTCCGGCGGTGAAAAAGCCCTGACTGCAATTGCCCTGGTGTTTGCCATTTTCCAGCTCAACCCGGCGCCATTCTGTCTGCTGGACGAGGTGGACGCGCCGCTGGATGACGCCAACACCGAGCGCTACACCAAACTGGTGAGCAGCATGAGCAAGAGCACCCAGTTCCTCTTCATCAGCCACAACAAGATTGCGATGGAGATGGCCGAGCAGCTCATTGGCGTGACCATGCAGGAGCAGGGTGTATCTCGTCTGGTGGCTGTCGATATGGAATCGGCGGTGTCGATGTCGGAAATGGCCTAAGACCAGCTATGAGCAGCATTCAGATCGGATTGGCGGTAGCGGGCGGCCTGTTGCTGGCCCTAGTGGTGATCCAGAGTGCCTGGACTGCACGTCGCCGTCAGCCGCGTCAAGCTGAGCCTGAGCCACCCCGACTCGAGCCTGATATCGGATCTTCCGATGCAGCTGATAGCAGCGAGGATCCGGCGCTGGCGTCCCTGCCGCTGCCAATGCCGCTACCGGTGTCCGAGCGGGGCAAGCCGGTGCTTGACCCCCTGATCGATGCGATCGCATCGATCGAATTGGATGCCCCGTTGACTGGCGATGCCCTGTTGCCACACCTGCCCCCAACCCGCCGGCTGGGCACCAAACCGTTGAACCTTGAAGCTTTGAATGAACAGACCGGGCAGTGGGAACAAGCTCAGGCGGGGCAGCGATATGCCCGCTTGCAGGCTGGTGTGCAACTGGCCAACCGAGCTGGGGCGCTCAATGAAATCGAGTTTTCTGAATTCGTGGTGAAAACTCAGGCCCTGGCAGACAGCGTGGGCGGCACTGCGGATTTCCCTGAAATGCTTGACGAAGTAGGGCGTGCGCGCGAGCTTGATCAGTTTGCCGGTGCCCATGATGCACAACTGAGCGTGACGTTGCGCGCACGCAATGCCGCCTGGAGTCCTGGCTATGTGCATCAGAATGTATCCCGTCTGGGCTTTGTGGCAGGTGTGTTGCCAGGCCGAATGGTGCTGCCTGCCCCTCAGACCGGCTTGCCACCCATTCTGGCCCTGACCTTTGATGCGCAGGCCGCCATGGCCGAAGATCCGGCCCAGTCAGCCCTGTTCGAAGTGACCCTGACCCTGGATGTGCCGCAAGTCGAGCGCGCTGAGCAGCCCTTTGTCCGTATGCGGGAGATTGTCGAGCGTCTGGCGCAGGCGATGGACGGCAGCATCACCGATGACAACGGCCAGCCTCTGGGCAAAGAGGCCCTAGACCAGATTGCGCGAGAATTGGACAAGCTCTACGACACCCTGGAATCGCGCGATATTGCTGCCGGATCACTGGTGGCCCGCCGACTTTTTTCATGAATTTGAGTTGCCCGCATCTACTGGCCTGGCCTCACGGGCTTGATGGCCGATCTGTCCAGGCCCCTGGACCAGAGGCATGACAGCGTCAGACGCATCGAAAGATCTTTCTGACAATCCAGCGCCTGCGCGCGCTCTGGTCTTGCGGCGACTGCTACACCGTTACAACCACAGCTACTATGTGCTGGACAACCCGGAAGTGCCGGACGCTGAATACGACCGCTTGTTTCGTGAGTTGCAAGCCATCGAGGCGAATCACCCTGAGCTGATCACTGCCGATTCACCTACCCAGCGCGTTGGTGGAAAAGCGCTGGAAGCCTTTGCCGCTGTGCGCCATGCGGTGCCCATGCTCAGCATTCGAACCGAGACCGATACCGATGCCAGTGGCGCCGAAAATTTTGATGCCCGAATCCGGCGCGAACTGGGACTGGGATCGGCCGACCCACCGATGGAATATGTGGCCGAACTCAAGTTTGACGGCCTGGCCATCAACTTGCGCTATGAGCAGTCGGTTCTGGTTCAGGCTGCCACCCGCGGCGATGGTGAGGTGGGTGAGGATGTGACACAGAATATTCGCACGGTCGGTCAGGTGCCGCTGCGCTTGCCCGACGGAGTGCCTCCTATCCTGGAGGTACGTGGCGAGATCTATCTCAGGCGCGACGATTTCGAGGCGCTCAATCAGACACAGCGGGCCAAGGGAGAAAAGACATTTGTCAATCCGCGCAATGCGGCGGCTGGATCGGTGCGACAGCTCGATTCGGCTATCGCCGCCCAACGGCCTTTGAGTTTTTACGCCTATGGCCTGGGCGAAGTGACTCCAGGTGTTTTCCATGCCAGCACCCACTACCAATGGCTGCAGGCGCTCAGGCAGTGGGGCTTTCCGGTCTGTGAGCACACTTCGCTGGTTCGGGGTGCTGCTGAACTCGCGGCCTTCCACCGCAGCATTGCCGGCATGCGAGACAGCCTGGCCTTTGATATCGATGGGGTTGTCTACAAGGTCAACAACCTGCTTTTGCAGCAGCAATTGGGATTTGTCACGCGCGAGCCGCGCTGGGCGGTGGCACATAAATATCCAGCCCAGGAGATGCTCACCACGGTGCAGGCAATCGAGGTGCAGGTGGGGCGCACTGGCAAGCTCACGCCAGTGGCCAAACTGGCCCCTGTATTTGTCGGGGGTGTGACGGTCACCAATGCTACCTTGCACAATGAAGACGAAGCTCGTCGCAAGGATGTGCGGGTGGGCGATACCGTGATCGTGCGCCGAGCGGGCGATGTGATTCCAGAGGTGGTGGCAGTCTTGCCTGACAAGCGGCAGAGCGGTGCTGTGGCTTTCAGCATGCCTGAGTGTTGCCCGGTCTGCGGTTCGGCGGCCGTGCGCGAGCAGGGCGAGGCTGACCACCGTTGCTCGGGTGGTCTGTACTGCGGCGCCCAGCGCAAGCAGGCCATCCTGCACTTTGCACAGCGCCGGGCGATGGACATTGAAGGTCTGGGCGACAAGCTGGTTGACCAACTGGTCGATCACGCTGTGGTCAAGGTCTTGCCCGACCTGTACCGCTTGGGTCTGAGCTCCCTGGCCGGCCTTGAGCGCATGGCTGAGAAATCGGCTCAGAATGTGCTGGCAGCCCTGGAAAAATCAAAATCCACCACTCTGGCGCGATTTCTTTTTGGGCTGGGCATCCGGCATGTGGGCGAGGCCACCGCCAAAGATCTGGCGCGACATTTTGGCTCGCTCGACGCCATCATGCAGGCCAGCGAAGACCAGTTGCTTCAGGTACCTGATATCGGCCCGGTGGTGGCACAAAGCGTCAGGACTTTTTTTGAGCAGGCACACAACCGTGAGGTGATCGAGCAACTTCGTGCTTGCGGCGTTCATTGGGAAGAGGGCGTTTCAAACGCCCAATTCCTCAGCCCCCTGGCAGGCAAAATTTTTGTACTGACAGGAACGCTTGCTACCCTCAGCCGCGACCAGGCCAGGCTGAGCCTTGAATCTGCTGGCGCCAAAGTGGCTGGTTCAGTCAGCAAGAAGACCGACTTTGTGGTGGCCGGCCAGGAGGCCGGCAGCAAATTGGACAAGGCACGCGAGCTTGGGGTGGCGGTGCTTGATGAGGCGGGTTTGCTGGAATTGTTAAGTCAGGCCACTGACCCCGGCCAGCCCGAGGCGACATAACCCAGACACCTCTGAAATTGCTATGCTTGCGGGCATGGCTGTCAGAGAAATACTTCAGATGGGTGATGATCGCCTGTTGCGGCAGGCGCAGGCTGTCAATAATTTTGGCACGGATACCCTGCACGCCTTGGTGCAGGACATGCTGGATACCATGGTTGCTGCCAATGGTGCGGGCCTGGCTGCACCGCAGATTGGCGTCAATTTGCAGGTGATTATTTTTGGGGGTGATCGACCCAATCCCCGCTACCCGGATGCCCCATTGGTACCCCGCACAGTGTTGTGCAACCCGGTGATCACCCCCCTGGGTGAAGACGAGCAGGAGGGTTGGGAAGGCTGCCTGTCTGTGCCTGGCGAGCGCGCCTTGGTGCCGCGGTGGCAATGCATCCGCTACACTGGCTTCGATCAGCATGGAAAAGTGATTGATCGCACGGTGGAGGGCTTTCATGCCCGAGTTGTCCAGCATGAATACGATCACTTGATCGGTGTGCTCTATCCGATGCGATTGGGTCAACGCTGAATTTAGAGTGGGCGGCTTGCTGAACTTTCCCTTTGATGCCAATACCAGGAGGTCTGGAGATGACAGCCCTAAATTTTGAGTCTTTCCGGGAGCAGAAACTCAGCGAAGGCTATGACCAGGTCCTGGTCAGAAACTGGGAGCCGAACCATGCCAATGATGCGCATACCCACCCATTTGACACCGATGCGCTGGTGGTGGAGGGCGAATTTGCCCTGACTGTGGACGGCAAGACAACTGTCTACCGCGCTGGAGATAGGTTCAGCTTAGCTCGGGAGGTAGTACACGCCGAAAAATATGGCCCTCAGGGCGCCACCTTTTGGGCAGCTCGCAAGGAGTGATTGCTGTCTAAGCAGAGGTGAGTCAGGTTCTGGCACTTGACTCAGTTGGGCCCATCACGGCGCATTCGGGTTTCTATGTCTTGCAGCCGGACATAATGGGCGCGGCCAAGACGGCCCACCGGGCGCATGGCAGGGTCATGCATCATATCGACCCGATGGCGTTTTCCATCGCGGCTGCCAATGTACACCTTGGCGGCGATATGTATATGGATCACATCGCCCATGATCCATTGATTGGTGCCTAGATCAATGATGTCACGCAGCTTGCATTCAAATGCGACTGGCGTCTGCTCAACCCGCGGTGGTCGGACATGGGTTGAGGCCACCTCACGCAAGCCTGTATAGGCAAATTCGCTGTTGCCATGCGCCAAGTCGGCAGAGCTGTTCACCATTTGATCCAGCAACCCTTCAGGTGAAAGGTTGACGACGAATTCACCGTTGTCGCGGATATTGATCATGGTGTCCTTGGCCTGACGGTTCTGGTCGTTGTGGTTGTCCCCCCGCGGTCCACAGGAAAAGCCCAGTACCGGCGGTGATGGGCAGCAGACATTGAAAAAACTGAAAGGCGCTATGTTTGAAACGCCGTCGCGGTTGATGGTCGAAACCCAGGCAATCGGCCTTGGAATGATGCTGTCACGAAGTAGAAAATACATCTCGCCTGGGTCGAATTCGGAAACCGGCAGGGAGATAGTAGAAAACTCAGGATCTGTCATGGCTATTGAATCAAGCTGTGTTGGAGTGGTTCTTGGCTCGTACCAGGCCAACTTTGGGATAAGATGGTTTATATCATTTGCTAGGCAATCCAATCGAATTGGCTCTCTCGCCCCTGACAAATAGCCCGACTTTTAAGAAATTTACTTATCAATTTTTTCCAACAAAAATATGAATCAGATGAAAAGTGAGGTGCTCGATGGCATGCAAATCGACTGGGATGTGCCTATCACCATGGATGATGGCCTGGTTTTGCGTGCTGATGTATTTCGCCCGATAGGCGCTGGCTCGTATCCTTCTTTGATCAGCTATGGCCCCTATGGTAAGGGTCTTGCTTTTCAGGAGGGCTACAAAACTGCCTGGGAAATCATGGCGCGCGAGAACCCTGATGCCGTGGCGGGAACCTCCAACAAGTATGCTAACTGGGAAGTGGTTGATCCCGAGAAGTGGGTCCCTGATGGGTATATATGCATACGTGTTGATTCCCGTGGCGCTGGACGCTCACCCGGTTATCTGCAGCACAACAATGCCCGCGAGTCGCGTGACATTTATTTGTGCATCGAATGGGCTGCATCTCAGCCTTGGAGCAATGGCAAAGTTGGCATGAACGGAATTTCCTATTACGCCAGCAACCAATGGCGCGCGGCTGCCCTACAACCGCCCCATCTGGCCGCGATTTGCGCCTGGGAGGGTTGGAACGATGCCTATCGTGAGGGAAACCGGCATGGGGGTATTGCCTGCACTTTCCGAAAAAACTGGCAGGACATGCAAGTCAAAACCGTTCAGCATGGCATGGGTATTCGCGGCAGGAAAAGCCAAGTGACAGGCGAACTGGTTTGTGGCCCTGAAACTCTGACAGATGAAGAGCTATTTCGCAACCGAGAAGACATGTGGAAAGAGGTTATTTCTCGCACCCTTGATTCAGACTACTACAGGGAACGCTCAGCTGACCTAAGCAAGGTAACTGTACCCTTGCTCACTGCGGCCAACTGGGGAGGGCAGGGGCTGCATACGCGCGGGAACTTTTCCGGTTTTACTGATTCTGCTTCCACTCAAAAATGGCTAGAAGTTCACGGCGGCTCTCATTGGGCTCCGTTTTACACCGATTACGGC
>CAXRBE010000018.1:0-37828 GCA_964228805.1 Burkholderiaceae bacterium | reverse complement strand
ACCTGGTTGCCCGGGCTGACCTTACCGTTGATCTGCACATCCCGTCCGACAGAATATTCGTCCTTCCACCAACGGATGCGCTCGATCAGCTTTTCACCCACCGCACGGCTGGCAGCACGGCGCGTGAGAGTGTGCTCAACACCGTAGATTTCCGGCGTTTCCGACAGGATGCCGGTGCCGCCATGGCGCGCCAAAATATCGACCGCAGCGCCCAGCGCCGGATTGGCAGTGATCGAGGAAAAGCCGTCAGAGCCGCCACATTGCAGACCTACACACAGATGGCTGGCACTGACCGTTTCGCGCCGCGCCTTGTTGGCCTCAGGCAGCAGCGCTTGCACCGCGGCGATACCCGCCTCGACGGTCTTGCGCGTGCCCCCCTCTTCCTGCATGACAAAGGTGTGCAGCCGTACGCCAACCTGCAAGTTTTCTTTCTCCATCAGTCCTGTGAGCTGGTTGCGCTCGCAACCCAACCCCACGATCAGCGCGGCAGCCAGATTGGGATGACGGGCGTAGCCCGCCATGGTGCGGCGCAGCAGGTCCATCGGCTCACCACTCATCTCCATGCCGCAGCCAATCGAATGGGCGAACGCCACCACGCCGTCCACATTGGGATAGGCCGCCAGCCGCTCGGGGGTGAACCACTCAGCAATCTTGTGTGCCACGGTGGCCGAGCAGTTGACCGTGGACAGCACGCCGATGTAATTACGCGTGCCCACCTGGCCAGTGGCGCGCACATAGCCCTGAAAGGTGGCGCGCTCTGACTCTGGCAGCAGTTCGACCGGCTTGTACTCGCTGGCGTGGGCGTAGTCGCGATCAAACTCGCGAAACTCGGTGTTGTGGCTGTGCACCATGGTGCCGGCCTCGATGTCAGTATTGGCAAATCCCACGGTCACGCTGTACTTGAGAATGGGCTGGCCCTTGAGAATCTTGCGGGCAGCAATCTTGTAGCCCGCCGGCACCTGGCTGCGACTGGTGAAGTTTTCAGCCGACACTTCGGTGCCTATACCCACATCGACCCGTGCCACCACCACATTGTCATTGGGGTGCAGGCGAATCACCGGGCCAATCATTCGTTTTTCAGTTATCTCAATCATGATCTTGGTCGAAGTTAAGTCTGTTTCAAAATTGCAAATGCGGCCTGCAGCCTTTTTTCATAGGCGGCACGCTCGGCGGCAGCCCGCTCGGGGGGCCAGGCCATGAACCCGGCACCGGCTTTCATGCCGGTCTGGCCGGCTGCAATGCGATCGGCCACACAGCGCGCCAGCACATTGGTATTGCTCAGCGAGGGATAGATTTCTTCTGTCGCCCGTGCCATGCTGTCCCAGCCGGAAATTTCCTTTTGCAGAATCGGCCCGGCTGCCGCGTAGCGAAAGCCAAAACTGAAACGCACGGCGGTGTCCACATCAGCGGCTGTGGCTATGCCACGGTCGATCAGATCCAGCGCCTCGCGCATCAGGGCATGCTGGATGCGGTTGGCCAGAAAGCCAGGGATGTCACGGCGCACCAGCACCGGCTGCTTACCGGCACGCCGGTACAGGGCGCACACCAGCTCGCCCACATCGGCATCCGAGTCCTCGCCCAGGGCGATCTCGACCAGCGGCACCAGGTGCGCTGGCATGAAGTAATGGGCGTTGAACATGCGCCGGCGCGTGGTGAGCCCCTTTGCAATGCGGCTGATCGGGAAACCTGAGCTGTTGCTACCGATGGGTATCGCAGCAGGCACCCGCGCATCAAAGCGGGTAAACAACTCTCGCTTGAGCTCGAAATCTTCGGCCACGGACTCGATCACCCAGACC
The DNA here is from genome assembly GCA_964228805.1 of Burkholderiaceae bacterium. Taxonomy (GTDB): domain Bacteria; phylum Pseudomonadota; class Gammaproteobacteria; order Burkholderiales; family Burkholderiaceae_C; genus Hylemonella. The sequence continues at coordinate 36,032 of CAXRBE010000018.1, read as the reverse complement.
ACGCGATCCCAGTCAGTCCATGTATCGATCAGGCCAGTCCGTCCCAAGGTGTCAACATCTGCAGCCAGCGCCCCCAGTCCAAGTGCGGTCTGGCGTGCGCCCGCAAGGGCTTGGATGGCTTTACCAGGTTCACGTCCCAGAAAAACAGCCTCAAAGCCAGAAGCCAGAAAGCCGGCGCCAATACCTACCGCCATGGTGCCAGTGCCTACGATCACCACACTTTCCATTGCCTGCCTCTCAAACGACTAGCACCAGATCATCAGGTCTGATCTGCTTAGCACTCACACCACCGTTGCATCGCCGCCCTCGACAATGACGTTTTCCACAACGCCAGCACCCGCACGGCGAAACGCCGCAGCCTCGACATACTCGGGCGATTCAAAGCAGTTGGTGGCCGCCTCAAAAGAGGGGAACTCGACCACCACAAAACGTTGAAAGGTATCGGGCCCTTCCATGATGCGGAACTTGCCGCCACGCGCCAGCACCTTGCCGCCATACTTTTTAAAGATGCCAGGAACCCGGTCGGTGTATTTCTTGTATTCCACAGGGTCCGTGATGCGCGATCGTGCTACCCAGTATGCAGGCATGAAACTCTCCGTTTATTTGACAGCGATGGTGTTGCCAAGGTTGGGCAGCCAGGTCGCGAGTTGGGGAAATATCACCAGGGCAATGATGGCCGCCAACAGCGCGACCCAGTAGGCGGTGGAGCCGCGAAAAATCTCTCCGGGCGAAAGATTTTTTTCACCGCTCACCGCAGCCTTCACAGTGAAGACAAGAATACCGAAGGGAGGTGTCAGCAGTCCGGTCTCGATGGCGATGATGCCGATGATGGCAAAGGCGATCGGGTCAAAACCCAGGGCTGCGGCAATTGGGGCAAACACCGGCACAGTCAGCAGGATGATGGAAATCGAATCGATGATGCAGCCAAGCACAAACCACACCAAGACCATCAGGGCCAGGATCGCATAGGGCGACAAGCCGGAGGCGAGAAAAAAATCCTTGGCAGCGCCAGTCAGGCCGGTCATGGACAAAACACGTGAATACAGCTGGGCAGTCACCAAGAGCAGCAAAAGAGGAGCCGAAGTGCGTCCCACCGACAGGATGGCCTCGAGCATCTCTTTGGACTTCATGCCCCGCATCAGCGCCAGCAGCAGGGCCAGGGTGGCACCCACACCGGCACCTTCGGTTGGGGTGAAGGCGCCCAGCCAGATACCGCCCAGGACCAGCGCCACCAGCGCCAGGATGCCCAGGGTGCTCCAGAGAATGGCAGACAACTCAGCCTCCTCGACCTGGTCGTTGGCGGCACGCGCCTGCTGCTGATCGGCAGGCAAATTGCCCCCTTCTCCCACCCGCGCCGGGTCGGTCTTGGCCACCCAGAGGATGTAGAGAATGTAGAAAGAGACAACGATCAGGCCCGGAATGATGCCGGCAATGAACAGCTTGCCGATCGCGATTTCGGTCAGCACGCCCCAGACAATCATCAGCACCGATGGCGGGATCAGCATGCCCAGGCAAGCACTGCCGGCGATGCAGCCCAGCGCAAACTTGCGCTCATAGCCGTATCGCCGCATTTCCGGATAGGCGATCTTGGAAAATGCTGCCGCCGCCGCAATCGACACCCCAGTGACAAAGGCAAACACCGCATTGGCCAATACGGTGGCCACCCCCAGACGACCAGGCACCCAGCGGGTCAGGCGGTTGATCAGGGTGAAGAGGTCGCTGGCAGCCCCGCACTTGGACAGAAACTCTCCCATCAACATGAAAAGGGGAATGACCGCAAAGACATAGTCGCGCAAAGCCTCGTAGGCAGTGTTGGCGGTAAAGCTCATCACCGGATCTATCGAGCCAGTCATCAGGTAAATACCCAGCATGCTGGTGGTGCCCAGCGCCACAGCAATATGGATGCCGGAAAAGACCAGCGCCAGCAGCACTGTCACCAGGATGAGGGTGTTGGTCGGATCAAACATGGCTGGTCGATTCGCTTGGTGCGACTCAGTGGGAGGCCGAGGGCAACGGGCCCTGACCGCGACGGGCCAGCGAGATATTTTCGATCAGCATCAGCAGGTAGCTCAGTGCGCTCAAAGCCGTGCCCAGGATGATGACAAAGCGCGCCGGCCACACCGGCACCCGCAAAGCGCCCTCGCCTTCAAACTCACCCGAATTCCAGGCATGGGCAGCACCATCCAGACTGCCATAACAGACAAAGGCGAAGAAACACATGCCGATCAGGGCGCCCAGCGCCGCCATCCAGCTTTGGGCAGCGGCTGGCAGTCGCTTGACGAAGGTGTCCACATGCAACATGCCGCCCGAGCGGATGGCATAACCGGCCTGCAGATAGCAGATGATCACAATCGAGAGCGATACGATCTCGGGCGTACCCTTGACTGGTCGGTTGAACAGAACTCGCCCGCTCACATCGGCCACCACCAGAAAGCACAAAAAGAACGCAAGCACCGCTGCGCTGATCAGCAGCGCTCGGGTCAGCCAGAAATTGATTCGCGACAGCATGTGGGTGATCGTACGATGTCAGAAAAAGCCTGCGGCATGAACATGCCGCAGGGCTACGGACATCAGGCGTGGCTTACTTGACCTGGTAGCGAACCGGCCACTTATGGCCAAGTTTTTCAGCCTCTTCCAGGGCAATTTTGAGCACCTGGGAGGCCGGCAGTCCCTTCTTATCCAGGTCGGATGCCAGAGTTTGTGGCCAATCTTTGAGCGAGTTCGCCCAGTCCACCTGCACCGACTGCGGCACCGACTTGACCGACACGCCGCTACTCTTGAGCTGGACCAATTGCTTGGGATAGTTTTCCTCATTGACCTTGCCGGTCATGGCCTCATACTCCTTGGCCACTTCCAGCACGATGGCCTGCACATCCTTGGGCAGCTTGGCAAAGCGCGCCTTGTTGATGGTCAGGCCATGCCAGGTGATGGAGCCAAAGCCAACTTCAGTGTAATGCTTGGCCACTTCCCCCAGCTTGAAGTTGACCCAGCCCGAGGGGAACATGATCCAGCCGTTGTAGACCCCGGTCTGCATGGAGGTGTAGGCCTCCGGCAGAGAGGACTGCACCGGCACCGCGCCGGCATACTCCAGCCACTTGAGATTCAGGCCAGCGCCGGCGATCTTACGGCCCTTGAGGTCGGACACGGAATTCCACTCAAAAGTGGTGCCCAGGTTGTAACCGTTGTCGGCAATCAGAGCCAGCAATTGCTGGTTGAATTTGTCCTCGAACACCTTGGACAGGTAGGGCACCCTGTCATAGACGGCGCGCGCGAGCTTGACGCTTCTCTCCGGGCTCATGGTGCCAAAGGGCAACATGACCTGAAAGGCATTGAGCGGCAGATTGGAAGGCTCGAAACAGAAGCAGTAGCCGCCGATATCGATAATGCCCGACTGCACACCCTCCAGTGTGTCGGCCACCTTGACCATGGCACCGCCATAGCCCTCGACAAACTCGACCTTGTGGCTGGTGCGTTGCGCCACCCGCTTGGTGACTTCGGGCACGAAGAAATTCTGCATCAGATTGACATAGGTGTTGACAGCCGGATGTCCTGATGCGATGCGCAATTTGATGTTTTCAGCCTGCGCAGCAGTGACGCTGGCCAGCCCAAGCAAGGCTGCCAGCAAAGTGGTTTTGAATTTCCTGATCATATCTAGTCTCCTGTCATGGTTGGTTACAGATCTGATGCGTTTGCTGCATCCTCATGGCTACCTTTCGCAGCTCACACTCTACACGCTTGACTCACCACCCGCGCACTGGGTCAGGGCACGATGATGGAGGAGCCGGTGGTTCGCCCCCCCTCGAGCTCGGCATGGGCACGGGCAATGTCGGCCAGCGGGTAACGCTGGTTGATCGACACCTTGATCACCCCCTTGGCCAGTCGCTGGAACACTTCAGCGGCAGAATCACGCAGCTCTTGCGTCGACGCGGTGTAGGTGACCAGCGTAGGACGGGTGAAATACAGCGATCCCATTTTCTGCAGGGTCGAAGCGGCCACCGGTGGCGGGGCGCCAGTGGTGGTGCCAAATGACACGAAATAGCCACGCGGCGCCAGGCTATTCAGGGACTGGTCGAAGGAGTCCTTGCCGACCGAGTCGTAGACCACCGGAACGCCTGCCCCTGCGGTGATTTCCTTGACGCGCGCCACGATGTCGTCGGTGCGTCGATCGATGCAGAACTCGTAGCCATTGGCCAGTGCCAGCTTCACCTTGTCGGATCCGCCTGCCACGCCGATCATGCGCACACCCATCTGGCTGGCCCATTGACCGGCCAACAAACCCACACCGCCAGCGGCTGCATGCATCAGCACAAACTGGCCGGCCTTCACTGGATAGCAGCGATGCATCAGGTATTCAACCGTCATACCCTTGAGCAGACTGGCGGCGATCTGCTCGTCGCTCAGGCCATCGGGCGCATGCAGCAGGCGCGCCGCCGGATAGTTGCGGTGGGTGGCACAGGCCCCCAAGGCGGGACCACTGGCATAGCAGACCCGATCGCCGGCCTTGAAGTCTGTCACCCCGGCACCTACCGCCAGAACAACGCCCACTGCCTCGGTTCCAAGACCGGTTGGCATGGGCGCCGGGTACATGCCGGAGCGGGTGTAGATATCCTGAAAATTGAAGCCGATGGCGGTATGCCGAATTTGCACCTCGCCCACGCCCGGTGGGGGGAGATCAAGCTCCTCCAAACGCAACACCTCCGGCCCACCTGCACTGTGAATGCGTACTGCCTTGTATTTCATTGTCAATCTTTCTCGTTTTGTGCCAGTCAGTTCACCACTTCATTGACCGGCTTGGTGTTCACACCAGCGTCGGTCCAGCCTGGCACACGTCCGATACGGGCGGCCTCATGCCAGGCAAAATTGAGTTCAACCTTGATGCCATTGATCGGCTCACGCATGAACAGCTGGTAAAGATCGGAATTGTGGGCTTTGCGTTCGCTGAACTCCACGCCGTTTTTGGTGAGACGTTCCATGAATTCTTCAATGCCCTCGCAATTGAGGCAGATATGGTCAATCCGGCCAGAACCCGGGGCCCCGGCAGCCGCGTAATCAACGCCCTGCTGGTCAGAGGGCGTTTTCAGATAGGTGTCCTGGTGCTCGGAAAAGCGTGCCTTGCCGATATGGATCACATCCTGCTCGCCGATATAGAGCCAGTAGACCGGAAATCCAAACTCGGGGTGATAGCCGTTGCGAAAGCCCAGGTTGTTGCAAAACCAGTCACGGGTTCCTTCCGGATCGTGGGTCAGGATCAGAATGTGTTCAAGAAATCGTAGCCCCATGGCATTGCTCCACACAAAAGAATAATTCGATCATGAATTGGGATCCAGCACAAGCCGGGACATCCCCAATATAAGTCGGGAAACACCGCCGCACCAGGCGGGCAATGCTCTTTTGATACGCAGTCATATCAATCTGCTATCTCGAAGCCTAAGGTGGCACATTTCAGCGTATCAGGTCGGCGTCCCGGCCGCTCCCAGCTGACCGACTGCATCAAACAGGCCGCGGATGACAGCTGCCTGGATATTGCGGGTGATGAACACCAGCCGGCTGCCGGTGTCGGCACTGGGCCAGCGATCCAGCTTGATCGGCGGATGAAAGACATGGCCGACCCCCTGCACTACCACTGGCTCACCTTCCACATTGACAATCCCTTTGACCCGCAGCAAGTCCTTGCCACGCAGATTGATCAGCAACTCCATGGCAGCCGAAAAGGTGCCCCATGAAAACGGCTGGTCAACACGTAGTGACAGGGTGCGCACCGACGGATCATGCCGATTGGGCAAACGCTCGCCAAGATAGCGCTGGCCAGCTGCCGGCGATTCTCCAGATTCAGGCGTCAGCGATTCGCCCAGAAAGCGCAAGGTCTGCGCATCAGCACGGGCATGGCTCAAGCCGATATTGACCAATTCGCGAGGATGCAACTGGCCCAGGGTGCAGGGACGCACATCGGCCCTCTCATTGATGGCATGCACCGCCTGCCGCACCCGCTCAATCTGCTCTTTTTCGGCCAGATCGGTCTTGGTGATGAAAATGCGATCGGCCAGGGCGATCTGGCGTTCGGCCTCGGGGGAATGCTCCAGTTGGGTCAGGGCATTGACCGCGTCGACCAGCGTCACCACGCCGTCCAGGCGGTAATGCGCACCCACCATGCTGTCGCTGCTGAGGGTCTGGATCACGGGGGCCGGGTCAGCCAGGCCGGTGGTTTCGACAATGACGCGATCAAAATCAGGAATCAGTCCGGCGCGTCGTTCCCCGAACAATTCACGCAGCGTTTCTTGCAGATCGGTGCGCACGCTGCAACACAGGCAGCCATTGGCCAGCAGGCTGACATTTTCCGAAGACATCTTGACCAGATCGTTGTCGATGCCGATCTCGCCAATTTCATTGATCACCACGGCCACCCGGTCCATGTCCGGGTGGCGCAGCAACTGGCTGATCAGGGTGGTTTTGCCGGCGCCAAGGAATCCGGTGATCAGGGTGACCGGGATCTTGCCGGCCAGAGGGTCGCGCCCGCTGCCAGCGGGCTCAGGCTCAAACATTCATTTCGAGAATGTAGAGGCCGCCAGTGAACCGATCCACGGTGTAGACCAGGCGCCGCTCATCGACATAGACATCGTTGAGCTGCACTGCGCCCTGAGGCGACAAGGCCGGTGTGGCCGGCACATAGTAGGCCACCTCTTGCACCGCAAAGGGATTGCTGGTGTCGTACACCCGCACACCGGCATTGAAAAAGGTACCAATGAACAGGGTTTCAGACTGAAACGAGCAGGGCAAGGGAAGGTTCTCATGCAGGTTGTGCGCCCCGAAGCGGCCACCGCGCTTGGCAAATGTGGTGTGCGGCGGCGCCGGAAAGGTCGAGATCGGCAGCGGGTTTTCATCCGAACGTGCATCAACCACCCACACCAGCTTGGGCCAGTCGGCCCCGTCATCTTGCACGCACTCATCGCTGACAATCCAAAGCTTGCGCTCGAACAGGGGAAGCAGTGTGTGGGTAAAACCGTTGAAAGGTGGCGAATGGTTCCAGTGCGACACCATTTTGATATTGGCTGGGTCGGCAATATCCAACACGATGGCACCGCCGTCGATGTAGCCCAGATAGGCCCGGTCCGGGCGCTGCGGGAACACATTGGTGTTGTGTGCTCGAAAGCCGGTATCGAACTGGGGCGGCAGGCGCTTGGGCGCAGGCGCTGCGTCGCCCTCGCGGGTGCCCGGGTACCACCAGCGCCCGGTTTCGCGGGGGTGGCTTGGGTCGGAGATATCCACAATGCGGTAGATCTGGTCATCGCGTGGGTTACGAGGTTGGAAATCCGGCGCCCCCGAGGCCATATGCACCGTCTTGCCATCGACAAACCAGACCGCATGTACGCCCCGCGAGTAAGGCCCGGAACAATCGAAATGCGAAATCAGCCGCGGGGATTCAGGCTTTCTGATGTCATAAATATTGAAGCCGGCTGGCTTGGCGCCCAACTCCTTGACCTGGTTGGCAACCACCATGATGTTGCCCACAACATCCAGGGAGTTGGAACGCATTTTCATATGGGGCAACTCGGTCTGCACAATGACGCGGGGCTTGCGCGGGTCAGTCACATCCACACCGGTGAAGTTCTTCGGCGCCGATTCGTGGGCCAACCAAAGAATGCGCCGGCCGTCGTCGGCGAGCTGTATCGCGATGCCCTCGCCCATGCCGCCAAATCCCTGCAATTCGTTGTGCGAGAGCAGCGTCATGTTGTGCGCCATTGGCTTGTCAGCACGGGCGCGCGGGGCTTGTAATGCGGAATTCATTCAATTTCCTTTGCAGTTTCTGAAATGCGGACTAATCCGCCTTGATCTGGTTGTCCTTGATGACCTTGGCATAAAGGACATATTCACGCTGCACATAGGCAGTGAATTCGGCCGGGCTGTTGCCCTCGGCTTGAGCGCCTTCCTTGGCAAAGCGCTCGGCCACCTCTGGGGACCTGAGTGCCTTGGCCACCTCATGATGAAGGCGGTCCACCAGACCTGCCGGCGTGGCAGCGGGGACAAATAGTCCGAACCAGGAAACAATGGCAAAACTGTTGAGACCAGACTCGGCCAGCGTGGGCAAATCCTGAATCGCTGGCGAGCGCTTGGCCGAAGTCACGGCCAGCGCATTGAGGCGGCCTGCCTTCACATGGGGAAGCACCGCCACCATGGGCGCAAACATCACCTGGATCTGGCCCGCCAGCAAGTCATTGACCGCTGGGCCAGCGCCTTTGTAGGGCACGTGAACGAGATCAACACCTGCTGCAGCCTTGAACATTTCACCCGCCAGGTGGCTGGGTGCCCCTTTGCCGGCCGAACCGAAATTCAGCGTTCCTGGCTTGGCCTTGGCCAGGGCGATCAGGTCGCGCGCCGTTTTTGCCGGTACCCCGGGATGAACCACCAGCATATTGGGCACCTCGGCCACCAGGGTGACTGGCTTGAGGTCACGCAAAGTGTCATAGCCCAGCTTCTGGTAGAGATGTGGCGCAATCGCAATGCTGGTCGACTGGCCCAGCAGAACGGTGTAGCCCGCGGGCGCGGCCTTGGCCACCATATCGGCCGCAATCGTTCCGGATGCGCCGGCGCGGTTTTCCACCACAAAACTCTGGCCAGTCTGCTCCTGCAGCTTGCCACTGACAATGCGGGCCAGAAAATCGGCGCCGCCACCGGGCGCTGCAGGCACCACCAAGCGCACCGGCCTGTTGGGGTAAGCGGCCGGCTGCGCCCATGCCAGCCCGGAGGACATGAAGATGGCCACGAAAAGCAGGCCACAAGGGTACAACTTCAAGGCATCTCCAGGCCGAACCAGCGGAATTGCAGCAATATCATTCGGCCTTGATGTTGTTGTCGCGGATGGCCTTGCCATAACGGGTCAATTGCGCCCGCACCAGCTCGCCCATCCTCTCGGGCGTGCTGCCATTGGATCGCAGGCCCAGGCCGGCATAGCGCTCCTTGATCACCGGATCTGTCAGGGCCTTGACCACTTCGCGCTGCAAGCGGTCCACAATATCCTTGGGGGTGCCTTGGGGAGCACTCAAGCCAAACCATGTGCTGTACTCGAAGCCTTGCACACCTTGCTCCTTGAGTGTCAGGGTATCAGGGTATTCGGAATTGCGCTGATCAGTGACCACGGCCAGCAGACGCATCTTTCCCGCCTTGGCCAGGGCAGCCACAGTGGCAATGCCCTGCACCGAGATATCGGTCTGGCCAGCAGCGGTACCCTGGGCTGCCAGGCTGGCACTGCGGTAGGGCACATGTTTCATCTTCACCCCGGTATGCGAGGCAAACAAGGCCCCGCCCAGATGCTGCGGGCTGCCGTTGCCGCCTGAGGAATAGGTGATGAGGTCTGGCGCAGCCTTGGCGGCTGCCACCAGATCATTGACTGTCTTGTACTTGGAATCCGAGGGCACGGCTATGCTGAACTCAATGGTTGCCACCTGGGACACATGGGCAAAATCGGCCACGGTGTCGAAGGGCATTTTTGCAGTCAGGTGCGGCACCATGGTCAGCACACTGTCGTTGAAACCGCCAATGGTGTAGCCATCGGGCGCGGCCTTGGCCACCTTGTCCGCGCCAATAATCCCAGAGGCGCCAGTGATGTTCTCGATCACGATCGACTGGCCCATGTTTTCCGACATTTTTTGCGCCAACAGACGTGCTGCCACATCCACTGCACTGCCAGCACCCAGTGGCACGATCATGCGAATAGGTTTGTTCGGATAGCCGCTCTGCGCCAGGGCAGGCCCCCACAGGCTGAGGCCAACTAGGGCAGGTAACAACAAGGCCAAGCGGTGGGCGCGAGAAAAAAGTGCAGAGTGTTTCATATCGTCTCCTAAATTTGACAGCTCAAGCCAGCCTGATCAGACATTCAGGCCCAGGACCCGGATGGCATTTTCACCGAGGATGGCCAATCTGTCTTCAGGACTCAGTTCAGGGGTGGCCAACACATGACCGACCGGGTCTTCCTCCCAGGGGATCGGATGGTCGGTTCCGATCATGATCTGCCCCGCTCCCACCTCGGCCACCAGGTGGCGCAAGGCCTCGCCGGTAAACACCAGGGAATCGAAGTAAATCTGCCGGATGTACTCGGTCGGCTTTTTCATCAGAGTGATGTCGGCATTGCAGTTCTGGGGCGAGACAAAACAAGAACGATCCATGCGCGGCGCATAGGAGCCGAGAAAGCCGCCACCGTGCGCACCCAGCACCTTGAGCCCCGGAAATTTGTCGAACACGCCCTCGAAGATCAGCTTCTGCAAGGCAATGGTGGTGTCAAGCGGATTACCGATCACATTGGACAACCATCCGTTGCCCTTGAAGCGGGCGGCCAACTCGGGCGTACTTTGCGGATGGATAAACAGCATCACACCCAGCTCCTGGGCCTTGGCCAGCACCGGATGAAATTGCGGCAGGGCAAAGTCCTGTCCGGCCACCGTACCGCCGATGGCCGCCCCCTTGAGGCCGAGCTGGCGCACCGCCTGCTCCAGCATGGCCACCGCGAGATCAGGAAATTGCATCGGCAGGGAGGCAAAGGCCGCCAAGCGCCTGGGGTGACGCGCGCACAGCTCGGCCAGACGCTCGTTGTGGATCCGGCAAATCGCCTCGGCGGTCTCGCGGCCCTGCCGGTACCAGAATGGGTTGATGCTGAGCACCTGCAGATCAATTCCCATGCGGTCCATGTCGGCAAAACGGGTGGTCAGCTGTTGTTCCTCCTGCAGAAAGTGCTCAGGCACACCCTTGACCGGCGGCAGCACGCTCTTGGCTTCATCGCCCATCAGGTCGAGTGCGGCCTGGAAATAGCAGTGTGCATGCACATCCACTGTCCGTGCCCGCTGGCTCTTGATGAAGACCGGAGCGCGGCGTGCAGCCGGCGCCCCGCCCCCGCCAGCCACAATAGGCAGCCCGGCGCAGCCGCAAAACCAGAAACCGCGTCCGCCATGGGAGTGGGAGGAGGGGAAGAGCCAGCTCATATCAAATTCTTTATCGGTGGCGGATCAACGATCCGGTTTTGAGGACATGGCCTCGGCAGCTTGTTGCACCGCCCGGATCATGCGGTTGTGCGCACCGCAGCGACACAAGTGCTTGTCAAGCGCCTGCACGATCTCTGCACGGCTTGGCTTGGGCTGGGCCTTGAGCAGGGCGGCTGCTGCAGTGATGATGCCGGCAACGCAGTAGCCACACTGGGCGGCATTGACTTCAAGAAAGGCCGTTTGCAGGGGGTGGGGACACTCCCGCGTGCCCAAGCCTTCCAGCGTGGTGACCTGGCGGTTCTGCACTGACCAAAGTGGCAAGTTGCACGAGGTCTGCGCAAGGCCATCAACCAGCACAGTGCAGGCTCCACACTCGCCCTGGCCGCAACCGAATTTCGGCCCGCTCAGAGCAAGATCGTCGCGCAGGACTGCCAGCAAGGAATCATGCTCGCTCGCGGCTGGCGAACAGGCCTTGCCGTTGACATGAAACGCCAGGGTGGTGGTCATCGCTGCTCGGTCTCCATTGCCCGCATGATGTTGTCCGGGCTCAGCGGCAGGGTGCGCACGCGTACGCCCAAGGCATCGAAAACGGCGTTGCCGATCGCTGCCGCCACTGGCCCCTGGGCGGCTTCGCCGGCGCCAAGAGGCGGGTCCTCGGGCCGGTCAAGCACATGCACCCTGACCTCCGGTACCTCGCTGAAACGCAGCACCGGGTAGCTGTCCCATCCGATGCTGGTCACAGCCTCGGAGCTGAAGTGCACCTGCTCCTTGAGCGTCCAGCTGGTGCTCTGGATGGCGCCGCCCTCGATCTGGTTGACGATGCCATCCGTGTCCACCGCCATGCCCACATCCACCGCCAGATCCAGCTTGAGCACCCGCACCTCCTGGGCTACCTGCACCCGGGCGATGACGGCGCACCAGGCGCCGCTGTTCTTGTAGCGGGCCCAGGCCAGGCCATGGCCGATGCCCTCGGCCACACGCTCGCGCTGGCCCCACCAGTCAGAGCGTTGCACCACCGCCTCGAGCACTGCACGAGCGCGCAAATCTTCCAGATGATTCAGGCGCAGCACCAATGGATCCTGGCCGATCTGGCGTGCAATTTCATCGACAAAGGATTCGATCGCAAACACATTGGCATAAGCGCCGAGCCCCCGCATGGCTGAGGTACGCAAGGGCATCACCATCAGGCGGTGGTTGAGCACCAGCAGGTTTGCCAGCGCATAAGCCGGGACAGCATTGCGATCAGCTCCGCCACCGGCAGCCAGGGGTGGGTTGATCGGCAGCGGCAGAGGCGTGGCATCAGCGCGGTCATTGGCCGCCAGCAAGGACGGGGAACGCGCCCGTCCGGGGCGTGAGCTGTAGCCATTGGCCCAGAGTGCATGTCGCCAGTGCGTCAGCCGGCCCTGCGCATCTACCCGCGCTTGCAAGCTGACCGCATGGGCCGAGCCGAATGGGCTGTGCGAGAGCTCATCAGCGCGGGACCACAGCACCCGCACCGGCTGCCCGGGGCAGGCCAGGGCCATCAATACGGCATCGAACACCACATCGTCAGCGCCGTTGTGGCCATAGCAACCCGACCCCTCCACATGATGGATGACGATGTTTTCCTTGAGGACAGGCTCAGGCTGACGCGAGAGCGCCAGGGCCAGATCGTCGCGCAGGTTGTGAATCCCCTGGCTATGGGTCCAGATCTCCAGCGTGGTGCCATTCCAACTGGCTATGGCGCATGAGGGGCCGATCGAGGCGTGCGCCAGATAGGGTTTGAAATACTCGGCACTGAAGATGCGGCCATCTGTCGGCATCTCTGGCTCGCCGCGTTGCGCGGCAACCAGGCGCTCATGCGGTGCAGTACGCAGGAAACTGGCCAAGCTCTGCGCTTCGGGCAGGGGCTCACCCGTACGCCAGGCCAGCAGATTGCGTAAGCGCTCGGCCAGGGCGTCGGCATCGCGTTCGCGTTCAGCCACCACCGCCACAAAGCGACCATCGGCCCAGCAACGCACGCCCGCGGGAAGCTCGCCCAGACCGGTGGGGGGCCACTGCCCCAGTGCAGCCGTGAGTGTGGGGGCGCGCAAAACACGGCCGTGCAACTGGCCCGGCTGCCGCAGATCATGGATGAAGCGTGGGCGGCCGAAAACCTTGTCGGGCAAATCAAGCCGATGGGACTGCGCCTTGCCAAGCAAGCTGCGTTGGGCCGCAGGCTTGGGCAGCCAGTGTCCCTGGTACTCGGTATCCAGATCAGCTTGGTCCAGTAGGCTCCAGTAGTCTCCCAGGACGCGTCCATCCCCGTCAACAAAGCGTCCGTCCTCCACCCGGATGCGGTCGGCCTGCAAGCCATGGCGTACGCAGGCGCGCTGCGTTGCCAAGCCCCGCAATTCCGCACAGGCGTGGCGCAAGGCGCCCCCACTGTCCTGAACAGATAGGCTGCCCGACGTCACCCCTTCATCCGGCCCACGCAAGGTGCTGGCCGGCAATATACGGACTGCTTGCAGCGGCACATCCAGTTCTTCTGCCACGATCAATTGCAGCGCGGTGAGGATGCCCTGACCGAGCTCGACCTTGCCCGTCATCACTTGCACCAGCCCCGGCTCGGGCAGCCTTAGCCATTGGAACAAACGGCGATTGCTGTGCAAGCTGCCAGGCAACTGGCGCTGGCCATCACGGCGGTCAATGACAAAGCCGCGCGGCTCAGGGCCAGTCGGGGAACCTGCTGTGGCAGACACTTGCTCGATCCCGTCCTCAGACCAGGGGCGCCATGCCGATCTCATCGGCCAGGACCTTGAGTTCGGCCAGCACACCGTCGGCAATCGGAATGCCCTCCCGGATGTAACGCAGACGACGCTCATGACTTTGTTCGCCCGGCAGCCAGATGCGTTCTACCCCGGGCAGGCGCTCACTGCCCCGGATATCGCGCACCAGCTTGTCGACCGCAGCTTTGAACTGAGCCGGCTCGCCAAAGGCCTTGAGATCGATTACCAGAATAGCCTGACCCGTATTGGTCACACTCTGATGGTCGGCGTTGAAGTCGATCACATCGCGCCCCATCGCCGCGCCGCCCAAAGTGCCTGCCAGCACCCCAACCAGCAGGGCCAGGCCATAGCCCTTGTGGCCACCGATGGGCAACAGGAAACCCTCCTCGGCACGCTTGGGGTCAAGCAAGGCATTGCCCTGGCGGTCGATCATCCAGCCCTCGGGCATCATTTCTCCGCGCTTGGCCTTGGCCTTGACCTTGCCATAGGCAGCCACGGTAGTCGCCATGTCCAGCACCAGGGCCGGCTCCTCGCCAGCCGGGATGCCCGCTGCGATCGGATTGGTCGACAACAACATCTCCATGCCGCCCCAGGGCGGCAGGTGGTTGGCGTTGCCAACCGCAAAATAGATGCCGATCATGTCATGTGGAATCGGCATGCGTGCGTAGAGCGATGCCGGACCGGCATGGTTGCTGTAGCGGGTTCCCACCCAGGCCACCCCCGTCTCGCGCGCCTTGTCGATGGCAATCTGCGCAGCCCGCGACACCACCAGATGACCCATGCCATTGTCGCCATCGACCACGGCCATGGAGGCGCGCTCCCGCACCACCTTGATCTGCGGGTGAATATTCACGCCGCCAGCGCGAATGCGCCGGACATACTGCGGCAGCCGGATCACACCATGGCCATCAGACCCTTGCAGGTCGGCGTCAGCCATCAAACTGGCCACTTCATCCGCATCATCCTGGCTCAATCCTTGGCTGAGCAAGGCCTTGGCAATAAAGTTGCGCAGCTGTTGGTGGCTGACACGGGTGGAGTTTTTGGCAGGAGCGTTCAAGGTCGCCTCGGCTAGGGTTTCAACAGGGAACTGACTTTACGTTCCGCCATGGATTGCGTCCAATGCTGTTTTACGCAAATACCATATCATTCTGCTATCAGTTGCATTACCTGTCCCTGAGCTGGCCAGCCACCATGAACCTGCGTGCCCTGCGTTACTTTGTTGCAATTGCCGATGCTGGCAGCCTGACTGCCGCCTCGAGCGCCATTCGGATTGCGCAACCCGCCCTGACGCGTCAGCTGCGTGAGCTGGAAGCTGACCTGGAGGTGCAGCTGCTGCAGCGCTTGCCGCGCGGCGTGCGCCTGACGCAGGCGGGCGTGACCTTGTACGAGTCAGCCCAGCGCATCCTGGCCGAAGCCCAGCGTGTACGGCAGCAGCTTGCCCAGAGCAAGGGCCAGGCCAGCCACACGGTTGCCCTGGGCGCTTCACCCACCCTGGCGCGGGTCTTGCTGCCAGGCCTGTTTGAATCCTGTCATCGCAGCCTGGAAGGCATCCGCCTGCAAACGCGCGAAGCCTTCACACCCACCCTGCTGGACTGGCTGGATCGCGGCATCATCGACATGGCGGTGGTCACCAACCCCCAATCGCGGCGCGAGCTGGCACTGCAACCCCTGCTGGGCGAGCCCTTCGTGCTGGCCGGTCATCGTTCGCTGGGTATCGGGCCGGTGATTTCGGTGGGGCAGCTGGAGCGGGTTGCCTTGCTCATGACCAGCCTGCACCGCGGCCTGATCGAGCAGCAGTTGCTGCCCCTGGGGCGCAAACTGCGCATCGAAGCCGAGATCGACTCGGTAGACTCGATCTGCGAGCTGATTCAGCGTGGCCAGTGGGCCACCCTGATGCCAGTTTCGGTTTTCAAAAGTCAGCATGCGGGCTCGCAGGTGGTCTTGTCCGAAGTTTCTGGGGTACAGCTCAACCGCCTGCTGGTTCTGGCCACACGCATGGATTCACGCGACAACCCAACCCTGCCTGTGATCCAGGAGCTGCTGCTGGCCGAGTTTGCCCGTCTGACCCGTCGCGGCATCTTCAGCCTGGCCAAGGGAGCCGGCCGAGCGGCCAGAACTGCCGGGTGAAAACAGGACTTGTTGAACCTGACCCTCGTCGCTTAGACTCCGACGCAGCGGCCCAGCCAAGCCTTGCGCAATCCAAAGTGAGCAGGCGGATTTTCAAATCAAACCCAAGGAGACCCTGATGAAGCCAGTTTTTTCTATCGCAGCTCTGTTGCGGCATCTGCTCTTGTCACTGCTGTGTGTGGCGGCGGTGGCCGCCCAGGCCCAGAATTTTCCCAACCGCCCGGTGCGGCTGGTGGTGACCTACCCCCCTGGGGGCAGCTCCGACCTGATGGCCCGCATCATGGGACAGAAGCTGAGCGCTCATTGGGGCCAGCCGGTGATTATCGAGAGCAAACCCGGCGCAGCAGGCTCGATCGGCATGGAATTCGCTGCTCGCCAGCCGGCAGATGGCTACACCTTTGTCATCGGCAATCTGGGGCCGGCCGGAGTCAACCCTTTGCTCACCAAAGTGCCTTACAACATGGAGAAAGATTTCATTGCGGTCTCACTGACGGCGGTGGGCCCCAATATCCTGGTTGTGCCTGCCGGCTCCCCCTATCGCACTTTGACTGACTTGCTGACCGATGCGCGCGCGCGGCCAGCCACCCTGTCTTTTGGCACCAGCGGCCCCGGCAGCATGTCCCATCTGGCTGGTGAAATGATCATGCGTCAGGCGAGTGTCAAGATGCTGAGCGTTCCTTACAAGGGTGGCATTCTGGCAGTCAATGACCTGTTGGCAGGACATATTCATATGCTGGTGTCTGATGCGCTGCCAGTGTCGCAGCACATCAAGTCTGGCAAGCTGCGCCCCCTGGCCATCACCAGCGCCAAGCGTTCGCCCATGTCGCCCGACATTCCCACCTTTGCCGAAGCAGGGCTCTCTGGCCTGGTGGCAGAAAACTGGTGGGGTGCATTCTTGCCTGCCGGCACTCCCAAGGCCATCGTGGACAGTTACTCGGCCGCCCTGGCCAAAGTGATGGTCGACCCGGACCTGAAGGAGCGCTTTGCCGGCCTCGGTGTCGAGGCGATGGCCAGTTCACAAGCAGATTTCCGCGCCTTCCTGGCAGCTGAAACCGCCAAATACAGCAAGCTGATTGCTGACAACAACATCAAGGCTGAGTAAGCACACAACGGCGCACCCATGATGGATCCAAACGAAGAGGGGCTTCCGAGCCGGCGCGTTCCCTACAGTGCCATTGTTGACCGTCCCAAGCTGAAGCTGCCCGACGATGGGCGCATGCTGGTCTGGGTGATCGTCAATGTGGAGCACTGGAGCATGGAGCGCGCCATGCCCAGAACCGTGCTCAGTCCGCCCATGGGGCAGCCTCTGCTGCCTGACTTGCCCAATTGGGCCTGGCATGAGTACGGCATGCGCGTTGGTTTCTGGCGCCTGCACGATGCCCTGACGAAACAGGGCATTGTTCCCACCCTGGCCCTCAATGGGGTGATCTGCCGCAGCTACCCGCGCGTGGCCCAAGCCGCCCTGGAGGCTGGCTGGGAATTCATGGGCCACGGCTATGTGCAGGGTCCCATGCACGCCCTGCCCGACCAGCGTGCTGCCATTGCAGAAACTGTGCAGGCGATACGAGAATTTACCGGCAAGCCGCCTGTTGGCTGGGAAAGCCCGGGACTGACTGAAACGAGCGACACCCTCGATCATCTGGCGCAAGCAGGGATTGAGTATGTCGCCGATTGGGTGATGGATGACCAACCGGTCTGGATATCAGCCAAGCCCCGGCCGGTCCTCTCAGTGCCCTACAGCGTGGAAATCAATGACATCCCGATGATGTTGTTGCAAAGCCATGACAGCGAGGAACTCTACCGCCGTGGTGTGGCGCAGCTCGATCGCCTGTGGCAGGAAAGCGCCAGCATCCCGCGGGTGATGGCCATCAGCGTGCACCCTTACATCACAGGGGTGCCTCACCGCATTGCAGTGTTTGAGCGCCTGCTGGCCTATGTCAAAGCCAAACCCGGCGTCGTGATACGTACCGGGGCGCAGATCAACGACTGGTATCGGGCGCAGGTGCCGGCGCCAGCCTGATCAGGCGCTGCTCATGCGGCGCAGCACATCGAACACTGCAGCAGTGTCGTGGTCGCCATGGCCGGCACCCATGGCCGCGTTGTAGATTGCCTCGGTGGCGGTAAACAGCGGAGCGGGCGTCTGGGTAGCTGCCAGCGCTGCGTTGATCAGCTTCATGTCCTTTTGCCAGGTCGACACCTTCATAGTGGCCTCATGCCAGCTTTCGTCGGCCATGACTGGCCCGCGCACATCAAACATGCGCGACCCGCCGGCGCCATCAGACAAGACCTTGACTGCCAAGGCCGGGGAGATGCCAAAACGCTGCCCGAACAACAGGGCTTCAGCGGTGGACACATTGTGGATGGCTACCAGCAGGTTGGCCATCAACTTCATCTTCATGCCATTGCCAAACTCGCCCAGGTAGTAATTGGCTTTGGCAAAGCCCTCGAACACCGGCTTGAGCTGCTGCACCACCTTGGCCGGACCGCTGGAGTACACCGTGAGGTCCTTGCGACGCGCTTGAGCGCCGGTGCCCGAAAGCGGGCAATCCAGCATGACGACGCCCTTCTTGGCCAACACGGCGCGGGCCGCCTGCTTGTCCTGAATATCAAAAGTGCTGGTCTCGATCACCACCAGGCCCTTGCTGGCGGTGGCAGCCACCGCCTCGGCCGCCTGCATCAGCGCGGCGGGGTTGGGCAGCGAGAAAACGATCACCCCGGTGCGTGCCGCCACCTCGCTGGCATTCTTGCAGGGGCTTCCGCCGGCGGCGCGAAAGTTTTTGCGCGCTGGCGCCGACGGGTCATAGCCACACACCCGAAAACCCGCTTTCAGCATATTGGCCGACATGGCTGAGCCCATGATGCCAAGGCCGACAAAACCGATCAGCTGGGATGCTGG
Organism: Burkholderiaceae bacterium; assembly: GCA_964228805.1. Classification (GTDB taxonomy): domain Bacteria; phylum Pseudomonadota; class Gammaproteobacteria; order Burkholderiales; family Burkholderiaceae_C; genus Hylemonella. The sequence continues at coordinate 17,295 of CAXRBE010000018.1, read as the reverse complement.
CTTGCTGGCCTGGGAAGTGGATGACTTGACGGGGGCAGTTTTCTTGCTCGCCTTAGGGCCTGTCGTCATGAAATTACTCCATTTTTTAAATGCAAAATTGCGCTGCCTTCATGGCCTAGACTAGTCTAGCCGAGAATATTGTTGCCCCAGGAGATCCACCATGAGCCTCGATAAAACTTCATCCAGCCCTGATGCACCCAGCGCCGCTCCACCCGTGCGGGTGGGCATCGTGGGCTATGGCTGGTGGGGAAAAATACTGGCCAAGAACCTTTGCACCAGCCCGTGGTTCAAGCTGGCAGCCATCGTTGAACTCGATGCCCAGGTGAGAGCGCGCATGCACGACGATGCCGCCGAGCTCAACTTTGCCGTTGAGGAGGACTTCAGGCATTTTCTGGCCACCCCTGGCATGGAAGCCGTCATTATTTGTTCGCCTCATCAGGCCCACGCCGAGCAGATCGTTGCTGCATCCCAGGCCGGCCTGCATGTGTTTTGCGAGAAACCGCTGTGCCTCACGCTGGACGATGCACGCCGCGCTGTGGCCAGCTGCCAGCAGCATGGGCGCGTGCTGGGCATAGGGCATGAGCGTCGTTTCGAGCCTCCGGTCATGCAGCTGCGCCAGGACATTGCGGCGGGCAAGCTGGGCAATATCCTGCAGATTGAAGCCAATTTCAATCAGGACAAGTTTCTCGCCTTGCCCAAGGACAACTGGCGCTTGTCCAACCAGTTCGCGCCGGTCGGCCCTTTGACCGCCACCGGCATCCATCTGGTCGACCTGTCCATTGCCCTGCTCGGTCCAGCCGAGTCGGTGTGGGCCCGCCTGGCGACCCGGGGCTCGAATTTCGAAAATGGCGATACCCTGGGCATCATGCTGTCTTTTCCGGGTGGTGCCAATTCCCTGATCAGCGCCGTTCTGGCCACCCCCTTTGATGGTCGATTGGCGGTGTACGGCTCGCAGGGCTGGGTGGACATTCGCGACCGCACCCACCCCGAACTGCCAACCGGTTGGGATGTGACCACTGCCTTGCGTGGCCAGGAGCGACAGTCGCATTTCGTGCCAGCCCATCCGGCGGCTTTGTCCAACCTGGAGGCATTTGCCATGGCTGTGCGTGGCCTGCGCCCCTACCCGGTGACTCAGCGGGAAATGCTGGCCAATGTCGCCGCGGTGCAGGCCATCATGAATTCGGTGCGCAGCGGTGGCATTGAGCGGGTGACAGCGCCCTGAGGCCTGATGAGCAATATCCACCCGACGGCCCGCAAGCCCCGCCTCAGCGGCCCCGAGCGCTCGCAGGAAATCGTCCGCGAAGCGGTGCGTTTTTTTGCCGAAGTCGGCTTTGCTGGTGATACGCGGCAGCTGGCGCGCCGCCTGGGGGTCACGCAGTCACTGATCTACAAGCACTTTCCCAATAAGGAAGCCCTGATCGAGCGGGTCTATCAGGAGGTCTACCTGGGTCGCTGGGATCCTTATTGGGAAGCTGTGTTGCGCGACCGCAGCATCGCGCTGGAAGACCGGCTCATCCGTCTGTATCAGGACTATGCCAAGGCTGCCCTGACCTGGGATTGGGTGCGCATCTTCATGTTCAGCGGCTTGCGCGGTGAGGATATCAACCGCAAGTACCTGGAACTGCTGCGCCAACGTATTCTCGAACCCATGGTGGTCGAATTACGGTTCGAATTCGGTCTGCCGGATATTGAACAGGCGCCCATCAGCACGGCCGAAATCGAACTGGTGTGGAGCATCAATGCACGGGTCTTTTATTTTGGCCAGCGCCAGTGGATCTTCTCGGTGCCGGTTCAGGAACCGATCAATGAAATGATCGCACTTACCATCCGCCACTTCATGGCCGGCGCGCGCGTCATCTGGCCGAGCCTGTTGCAGGGACCCCGGCATTCTGACCCGTCATCACTAGGGTAAACCCCAATATGGCGCCGACGGCCAAAGACATAAAGTGATCACATGAACACCAGCCTGGCTCCCTTCGATTCTCGCGACCTGCGCAGAGCCCTGGGCAGTTTTGGTACAGGGGTGACCGTGGTCACTGCCCGCACCCATGATCAGCGCCTGCTGGGCGTCACTGTCAACTCCTTTTCCTCGGTTTCCTTGATGCCACCGATCGTCGCCTGGAGCCTGTCGACCAGTTCTTCCAAGCTGGGCGATTTCAAGGCAGTTGGCCGATTTGTGATCAATGTGCTGAGCGTTGAGCAGTTCAGTTTGTCGCGCCAGTTTTCCAGGCCCTTGCCCGAGCAATTTGCCGGCGTCAGCCACCAAGAAGGGCTGGCTGGTCAACCTGTGCTGGGTGACTGCGCGGCCACCTTGGAATGTTTAATAGTAGGCACTCACATCATTGGTGACCATTGCATGTTTCTGGGGCAAGTGGAGCGTTATTCGCATTCAGCCAGGCGGCCGCTTCTGTTCTGCCAGGGCAGTTATCAGCGTGGCATCGATCTGGTGGAGGCCTCGGCGCCAGCCCTGGTCGAGCAACGGAGAACCGCATGAAATACAGCACCTTCATGATGCCCTTGCATCCGCCCGGGCGCAATGTCACCGAGGCCTTGCAGGAAGACCGGCAGGCGGTGATCCTGGCCGACCGCCTGGGCTTCAGTGAAGCCTTTGTGGGAGAGCATGTCACTGATGCGGCCGAAATCGTCACCTCCTCGATGATTTTTCTGGCCAGCCTGATCGCCGAGACCAAGCAAATCAAGCTCGGCACCGGCACCATCAATGTGCCCAACTCCCACCCGGCCCATATTGCCGCCCAAGCCGCCATGCTGGATCATCTGCTGCAGGGCCGCTTCATCATGGGCATCAGCCCGGGCGGCCTTATTTCAGACGCCGAGGTGTTTGGCAATTTCGGCAAAGACCGCAATGCCATGTTTGTCGAGGGCATCAACACTGTGCTCAAGATCTGGGAGTCCGAGCCGCCTTACAACATCGAAGGCCAGTTCTGGAACATCTCGGTCGGCAAGACCATGATTCCGGAAATTGGACAAGGCTTCATGATGAAGCCGTTTCAACAACCGCACCCCCTGATCGTGGGCACCGCGGTGGCGCCTTTTTCCCAAGGCGTGACCGAGATGGCCAAGCGAGGCTGGCAGCCGATCTCGGCCAACTTCCTGATGCCCGAGTGGGTCAAGTCGCATTGGCCCAAGTATGTCGAAGGCCGGCAAGCGGTGGGCGCCACGGCCACGCCAGACGAATGGCGCGTGGCCAAGAGCATTTTTGTGGCTGATGACGAAGCCACAGCCAAACGCTATGCCCTGCAGGAAGGGGGGCCGTATCACTTCTACTTCAAGCAGCTGGTACGCAAGCTGGTGACCGGGGTCGGGCGCAGCAATCTGTTCAAGACCGACCCCAACATGCCTGACAGCGAAATCACACCCGACTACGTGACTCAGCGCCTGGTACTCGCCGGCACGGTCAACTCCGTGGTTGATCAGATCCTGGCCTTCCGCGAGCAGGTCGGCGACTTTGGCACCCTGGTGTATGCCTGCCATGACTGGCAGGACAAGCAGTTGGGTCAACGCTCGATGGAGCTGTTTGCCACCGAGGTGATGCCCCGGGTGAACAAGGCGCTGGGACAGTAACGGGCCGACAAACCGCGTTGGCCCTTTCGCCCTTTCGCTTTTATTTGCGTATTCTTTGCGTATTGTTTGAATTTTTAGTTTTGAGGTTTCCATGTTTTTTACCTGTTCGCCCACCTGCACCGATCCCACGCACCAGCATGGTCCACGCCACGCTGCTGCCACCAAAACCACGAGCAAGCGCAGTGCCGCCGTGACACCCAAGCGCGCGGCGCAGAAAACCGTGCGCAATGCCAAAGGGCAGGCCAAAGTGGTGGACATCCACTGCCACTACCTCAATCCGGTGGTGGCTCAAAAGACGGCCCACCTCAATGCCGCCGCCCATGACTATTCGATCATTTATGCCAACGCCCTGACCCGCGAAACCAACGTCAAGCAAATGCGCGACCGTCACCCCAAGCTGATCGGCATTGAGGAGCGCCTTAAGGACATGGACAAGATGGGCGTGGACATCCAGGCGGTTGCCCCGGCACCTTTTCAGTATTTTTATTTCACGGAAGCCGGCTTGGGTGCCAGCATTGCGCGCGAGGTCAATGAGGGCATTGCGGACCTGGCCGCCAAACACCCTGACCGCTTTGTCGGTCTGGGATCGGTGCCCCTGCAGAATGCCGAACTGGCCGTGCGGGAGCTGGAGTACGCGGTCAACAAGCTGGGCTTACGCGGTGTGGAGATCAACACCAATGTCAACGGACTCAATTTGACCGAGCCCTCACTGGGTCTGGAAAAGTTTTTTGCCAAGGCCAATGAGCTGGGCGTGGTGGTCTTTCTCCACCCGGTGGGGTTCAGCCAGGCCGACCGACTGACCAACCACTACTTCAACAATGTGATTGGCAACCCGATGGACACCACCATCGCGGTCAGCCATCTGATCTATGACGGCGTGGTGGCGCGCCACCCCAAGATCAAGTTTGTCGCCGCCCACGGTGGTGGCTACCTGGCGCATTACTGGGCGCGCATGGACCATGCCTGGAAGGCGCGCCCGGACGGCCGCACCGTGATCAAGAAAAAACCCTCCAGCTACCTGGAAAAGTTCTATTTCGACACCATTACCTTCGACCCGGAGATGCTGCGCCACCTGATCGACCGCTATGGTGCCGACCATGTGCTGCTGGGCACCGACTACCCCTACGATATGGGCGAGACTGACCCGCGCGGCCTGATCGCCTCGGTCAAGCGCCTGCCCGCCGAGCAACGCCGCCTGATTGAAGGCGGCAACGCGATGAAATTGCTCAAGATTCGCTAAGCAAGCTGCCGCCAGGGATGGCGCTCACCGAGCCGCACTGGCTGGCAAGGGCAGCGCCGTCTTGTAGCGCACCTGCTTCAGGGCAAAGCTGGAACGAATCTTTTCCACTCCGGGAATGGGCGTGAGCTGCTCCAGGATGAATTTCTCCAGCGCGCCAATGTCCGCCACTGCCACCCGGATCAGGTAATCGGAGTCGCCGGTCATCAGGTAGCACTCCATCACTTCATCATGCTCGGCAATGCGCCGCTCGAATTCGGCCAGGGCCTCCTTGCTTTGCGTCTTCAGGCTGATGTTGATAAATACATTCAATCCCAGTCCCAGCGCCCCCGCATTGACCAGGGCCACGTAGCGGCTGATCACGCCGGCCGCCTCCAGCGCCTTGACCCGCGCCAGACAGGGAGAGGGCGACAGATGCACCCGCCGGGCCAGTTCCACATTGGACAAGGAGCCATCGGCTTGTAGCTCCATTAGTATGCGAAAATCCAATTTATCGAGCTGCATATGCTTAAAAATTAAATTATTTGAGCATTTTATGCTTTTTTCAATGAAAAAAATCGATAATTCAGCAACTCATTTTCCAGGCTGGGGACTACAGTCAGGGCATCATGAATGCGCCCCTGCCCTCCTCCCTGCTGCAAGTCAGCAACCCCAAAATTGACCTCGACCCGCAAGAGACGGCCGAATGGCAGCAAGCCTTTATGGCTTTGCTGTCCGCCGAAGGGCCTCAGCGGGCGCATTTCATCCTCGACGAACTGACCCGTCTGGCGCGCCGTCACCATACCGGCTGGCAACCTGAACGGGTGACCCCCTATGTCAACAGCGTGGGGGTGGAACAGCAGCCGGTGTTCCCAGGCGACCTGGCTATTGAAGAGCGGCTGGCCTCGATCATGCGCTGGAACGCGCTGGCCATGGTGGTGCGAGCCAACCAGGCTTATGGTGAACTGGGCGGCCACATCGCCAGCTATGCCAGCGCGGCCGACCTGTTTGAGGTGGGATTCAACCATTTCTTCCGTGCTCGCGATGCGGCCGCGCCACGCCGAGCCGACCCAGGTGGCACACCTCACCCAGCGGGGGAGCGCGGGGGGCAGCATCTTGGTGACTTGGTGTTTTTCCAGCCGCACAGCGCACCCGGCGTCTATGCGCGTGCCTTTCTGGAGAGCCGCCTGAACGAGCACGATTTGCAGCACTACCGGCAGGAGATCTCAGCAAGCTCGGCTAAGGCACGCGGCCTGTCCAGCTACCCGCACCCCTGGCTGATGCCCGATTTCTGGCAATTCCCCACGGGCTCCATGGGTCTGGGGCCGATCAGTTCGATCTACCACGCGCGCTTCATGCGTTACCTCACCCACCGCAACTTGCTGGATTGCGGCGGCCGCAAGGTGTGGGGGGTGTTCGGTGATGGCGAGATGGACGAGCCCGAGTCCATGAGCGCCCTCACACTCGCCGCGCGAGAAGGATTGGACAACCTGGTCTGGGTGGTCAACTGCAATCTGCAGCGCCTGGATGGGCCGGTGCGCGGCAACGGCCGCATCATTGACGAACTGGAAAAGCGGTTCGCAGGCGCTGGCTGGAATGTGGTCAAGCTGCTGTGGGGCAGCGACTGGGACGGCCTGTTCGCGCGCGACCACGACGGTGCCTTGTTGCGCGCCCTGACGGCCACCGTCGATGGCCAGATGCAGACCTTTGCCGCCAAGGATGGCCGCTTCAACCGCGACAACTTTTTTGGCCAGAACGAAGCGCTGGCACGCCTGGCCCAGGGCATGACCGATGAGCAGATTGATCGCCTCAAGCGCGGCGGCCATGACCTGGTGAAGATTCACGCCGCCTATGCGGCTGCGGCAACCCACCGCGGCCAGCCCACCGTGATCCTGGCACACACCAAGAAGGGCTATGGCATGGGCAGCGCCGGCCAGGGCAAGATGACCACCCACAGCCAGAAGAAGCTGGATGAAACCGACCTGATCGAATTTCGTAACCGCTTCAATTTGCCCATCTCTGACGAGCAGGCACGCAATCTGGATTTCTACAAACCGGCTGAAGACAGCCCGGAACTCCAGTACCTGCACGCCAAACGCCAGTCGCTGGGCGGCTACCTGCCGCAGCGGCGCACCGACTGCGCGGCGGTGCCGACGCCAGCGCTGGACAGCTACGCCGCTTTTGCCCTGCAAGCCGGCGGCAAGGAAATGAGCACCACCATGGCCTTTGTGCGCCTGCTGGGCGCGCTGCTCAAGGACCCGGCGCTAGGCCAGCGCATTGTGCCGATCGTGGCCGACGAGGCGCGCACCTTTGGCATGGCCAACCTGTTCAAGCAAGTCGGCATCTACTCCAGCGTGGGGCAACGCTACGCACCCGAAGACATCGGTTCGGTGCTCTCCTACCGCGAAGCGCTGGAAGGCCAGATTCTGGAAGAGGGCATTTCCGAGGCCGGCGCCATCGCCAGCTGGACGGCCGCCGCCACAAGCTACAGCGTGCACGGGCTTGCGATGCTGCCGTTCTACATTTATTACTCCATGTTTGGTTTTCAACGAGTGGGTGATGCCATCTGGGCCGCAGCCGACCAACGTGCGCGTGGCTTTCTGCTGGGCGCCACCTCGGGCCGCACTACGCTGGGGGGTGAAGGCCTGCAGCACCAGGACGGCTCCAGCCACCTGGTAGCGGCCACCATTCCCAACTGCAAGGCCTATGACCCGGCCTTTGCTGGCGAGATGGCAGTGATCGTCGACCACGGCATGCGTGAGATGCTGGTGGAGCAGCGCGATGTTTTCTACTACATCACCTTGATGAACGAAAACTACGCCCAACCTGACCTGAGCGAAGGCGCCGCAGCGGAGGTCATCCGGGGTTGCTACAAATTCAAGCACTACTCAGCCCAAGGCCAAAGCACTCCGGCGCCTGCGGTCACCCTGCTCGGCTCGGGCGCCATCCTGACCGAGGTCATCCAGGCCGCCGAACAATTGGCAGCACAAGGCATCTCGGTGGATGTCTACAGTGTCACCAGCTGGAGCGAGTTGGCGCGCGATGGCGTCGCCTGCGAGCAGCGTCTGCTCGCTGGTGATGCCGATCCTGGCATGCCCTTCATTGCCCAACAGCTGCAGGCCAGCCAGGGCCCGGTGATTGCGGCCACTGACTATGTTCGGGCGGTGCCTGAGAGCGTGCGCGCTTACCTGCCCCCCGAGCGGCGCTTTCACACCCTGGGTACCGATGGCTTTGGTCGCAGCGACACCCGCGCTGCGCTGCGCGAGTTCTTTGGTGTCGACGCCGCACACATTGCTCGTACTGCCAGACAAGCCCTGTCACTGGATCAGTGCCATGCGAGCGCTTAACCATCTCGCCCATCATATGGTAGGCATTACTGCTGGCTTAGGCCAGAAATTGGAAAAGCCCTGATTTCCAGTTAGGGGCGGCGCTGCAGTATGGCCAGCTGCGGTCTCTCACCGCTGGCCTTGCCGCGGATCGGGGGCTTGGGCAGGCGCGCTTCGCCGGGTTCGATGACGAAGTGGTGCGCCAGGCTGTACCAGGGCCCTTGTACTGTGGCGTCTGGTGCCGGCTCGTCACGGTGCAGCACATACTGGCCGATCAGCGCCTGCGTCACGCCAAACTGCACATCGGTTTCCAGGTTCGGGTCATCGCTGGAATAGACCTGCGAGAACTGGGTCTTGAAGCCTGGCTTGTGGATCAGGAAGTGAATGTGCGCGGGCCGCAGGTTGTGCCGGCCCTGGGCGCGCAGCAAGGCGCCCACCGGCCCGCTGAGCGGAATCGGGTAGCCCGCCGGCTTGATGCTGCGAAACCAGATATGCCCTCGCTCATCGGTGCTGAACTGGCCGCGCAGGTTCATGTCGGCCTGGCCTGGATCCTGGTTCTCGTAAAACCCTTCACTTGAGGCATGCCAGACATCGACCAGAGCATCGGCCACCGGACGGCCTTGCGGATCGCGCACCCAGGCGTCGACAAAGATCGGCACGCCAGTCTCCGGGACCGGCGAGTCGGGCTGCACGATCGAGGCGCCATTGGGATAGTGGGGCGAGTTCAAGCGCCAGAAGGGCCCCAGCATATTGGCGGTGGTCTCGGTCTGGCCCTGTGCGCCGTTGTTGAGCAGGCACACCAGGGCCGACAAACCCAGCGAGCCAGCGGCCAGCACCACCTCGTTGTGTGATTCGTTGGTCAGCTGACCCAGCTGGGCCACCAGGTCGCAAGCTTGCCGAAACTCGGCTTCGGTCAGCTTGACCTCACGGGCAAAGCCATGCAGGTGGCGCACCGCCGCACCCATCACTTCGCGAAAGCGCGTGTTGTCTGCGCGCTCGATTTCGGCCAGCACCGCTGCAGTGACATCTTCCTGGGACTTGATGATCATCCGCCCGCTTCTTCACAAGTGATCTGCCTGCTCACTACCAACTCCGCTTACAGGCCCTGGCTCAGGCGGCTCCGAGATGCGGGACCAGACCGGAGACAGGCTGGCCAGCCTTGAGCGCAGCGGTAAAGGCCAGCATGCGATCGATAGGCATGCGCGCGCGCGGGATCAGGGCGGGATCGACATGCACTTCATTGGCGCCGGTTTGCAGCACATGGGCCACACCGGCCAGACTGTTCATGGCCATCCAGGGGCAATGGGCGCAGCTCTTGCAGGTGGCGCTGTTGCCGGCGGTGGGCGCCTCGAAAAAGACCTTGCCGGGGTTGAGGGTGCGCAGCTTGTGCATCATGCCTTTGTCGGTGGCGACGATGAACTCGGGTGCATCCATCTCCCGGGCCGCCTTGAGAATGCCCGAAGTTGAGCCCACCGCATCCGCAAGCGCCACCACCGCCGCCGGAGATTCAGGATGCACCAGAACCTTGGCCTTGGGATGCTCCTTGATCAACTGCTCCAGCTCAAAGGCCTTGAATTCGTCATGCACGATACACGAGCCATTCCACATCAGCATGTCGGCGCCGGTTTCGCGTTCGATATAGCCACCCAGATGTTTGTCTGGTGCCCACAGGATTTTCTGCCCGCTGTCCTTGAGTGCGCGCACGATGTCAAGCGCACAGCTGGAAGTGACCAGCCAGTCCGAACGCGCCTTCACCGCCGCGCTGGTATTGGCATAGACCACCACCGTGCGGTCAGGGTGGGCATCACAGAAGGCGGCGAACTCTTCGACTGGGCAACCCAGGTCCAGCGAGCAAGTGGCATCCAGATCCGGCATGAGAATGCGTTTTTCTGGCGACAGGATCTTGGCGGTTTCGCCCATGAAACGCACACCCGAGACCACCAGGGTGGTGGCTGCATGATCACGGCCAAAGCGCGCCATTTCCAGCGAGTCACTGACCAGACCACCCGTTTCTTCAGCCAGGTCCTGCAGGTCGGGATGGACATAGTAATGCGACACCAGGACCGCATTTTTCTGCTTCAGCAGTTGGCGAATGGTTTCCTTCAGCGCTGCACGCTCGGCAGGCCCTGGCTCAGGCGGCACACGCGCCCAGGCATGGTGGGTGGCACAGACCTCACCGTTGCCCTGCATGGCTTCAGGCTGTTCATATTCGACATCAATAACGGGAGCGGTTGGGGCATTCATGGCAAGTCCAAACAATGATCCGGGTTGGCCTTCGGCCAGCGTTCAAAGAAACCGATCTAGCAGCCTGCGGCTGTCACGGTCCAGCGCAGTCAGATCGCGCACATAAAACTGGATGCCGTGCGAGTCGGTGATCAGCAGCCCGTTGCCACCGCCCAGGCGCCGGATGTCTTCCTCACCCCGTAGCACAAACTGGGTATCCCCCCGGTCAGTGCGCACGCGCCAGGTGCAGGGTGTTGAAAAACTGGTGACGCTGACAAGTGCCTCGATCACCGGCATGAATTCGCGGGTGCGCAAGGAGTCGCGAATGAGCTGCTGCTGCGCTGGCGGCACCTCCTGCAATTGGGGGATCCAGGCCACTTCATGACCATCGGCATCCACCATGGCAATGCCCTGTTCAGGCGCCTGGATCGGGTAGGAGCGCACCGGCAACACACCCTCGACACGGCGTCCATCAGGCAACACCAGCACCAGCTTGCCATAGGCATCCAGGCTGAGCTCGAAATGCTTGGGGGGCAACTTGTCGGCGACCAGGGCGCTGGCACTCATGTCTTGTCCTTGCTTTCCTGTCTCAGGATACGCCTGTCCGACACATCGTCAAGGTCGACGTCCATATTGCGGGCCTGCGCCTTGTAAAGGTTGAAATAAGCGCCCTGATGAGACATCAGCACATCGTGGGTGCCTTCCTCGACCACCTGCCCTTTGTCCAGCACCACCAGGCGGTCAGCCCGCTGCAAGGTGGACAGGCGGTGCGCGATGGCGATGGTGGTCCGTCCCTGAACCAGATTGTCCAGTGCCTTCTGGATTTCTTTTTCAGTCTCGGAGTCCACCGAGGCAGTGGCTTCATCAAGAATCAGAATGCGTGGATCGATCAGCAAGGCACGGGCAATGGAAATTCTCTGGCGCTCACCGCCAGACAGGCCCTGACCGCGCTCGCCAACCAGGGAGTCGTAGCCCTGGGGCAGACGCAGGATGAACTCATGCGCATGGGCGGCACGTGCGGCAGCGATGATTTCGTCCCGGCTTGCCTCAGGTTTGCCATAGGCAATGTTTTCAGAAATGGTGCCGAAAAATAGAAACGGCTCCTGCAGCACCAGGCCGATATGGCGGCGGTACTCCGCCACCGGGAAAGAGCGGATGTCTACGCCATCCAGTCGGATCGAGCCCTCGGTGACATCGTAAAAGCGGCAGATCAGATTGACCAGAGTGCTTTTGCCCGAGCCACTGTGGCCCACCAGGCCGATCATCTCGCCGGGCTGGATGGTCAGGTTGATGTTGCGGTTGACACCACGGTTGCCATAACGGAAACCCACATCGCGCACCTCGATCAGCCCTTGCACCCGCTCGATGTGCACCGGCTGGGTCGGCTCGGGCACGCTGGAAACATGGTCCAGAATGTCAAAGATACGCTTGGCGGCAGAGGCTGATTTTTCGGTCCAGGAAACAATCCGGCTCATAGAGTCGAGCCGGCCATAGAAACGACTGATGTAGGCGATGAAGGCAGTCAACACGCCGACAGTGATCTGGTCGTTGGCCACCAGCCAGACGCCAAAGGCCCAGACCACCAACAAGCCAACCTCGGTGAGAAAGGAAATGCTGGGCGTGAACAATGACCAGATCCGGTTGATGCGGTCATTGACCACCAGGTTGTAGCGGTTGGCTTCGTGAAAACGCGCCGATTCACGCTGTTCCTGGGCAAAGGCCTTGACCACCCGCACTCCCGGAATGGTGTCGGCCAGCACATTGGTCAGTTCCGACCAGACACGGTCGATCTTCTCAAAGCCGGTCTTGAGATGGTCGCGCACTGCATGAATCATCCACATGATGATCGGCAGCGGCAGCAAGGTCACCAGCGCCAGCCAGGGATTGATCGAAAACAGAATGATCGCCGTCATCAGCAGCATCACCACATCGGTGATGAAGTCCAGCAGGTGCAAGGAGAGAAAGAGGCAGATGCGGTCAGTCTCGCTGCCGATGCGCGCAATCAGATCACCGGTACGCTTGCCACCAAAGTACTCCAGGGAAAGTTGCAACAGATGGTCGTAGGTGGTGGTGCGCAGGTCTGCACCGATGCGCTCAGAGACCAGGGCCAGAATGTAGGTGCGCGCCCAGGTCAGGACCCAGGCCACCAGGGCCGAGAGGAACAAGCCGCCCAGATACAAGGACACCAGATAAGGATCAATTTTCTGGCCGTTCTGAAACGGAATCAGCACATCGTCCATTAGCGGCATGGTGAGATAGGGCGGCACCAGACTGGCAGCGGTGCCCAGCAAGGTCAGGATGAGGCCCCAGAACAGCTGGCTACGGTAGGGATGGGCAAAACGCCACAAACGCAGCAGGGTCCAGGTCGAAGGTGGGGTATGGATGACCTTGGTGCAAATCGGACACTCATCCTGATCGGGCTCGAGCGGAGCCTTGCAGATCGGGCAGAAATCTCCTTCAGGCTGCAACACCAGCTGGCCGCTGGCCTGGCTGGCGCTGTGCAGATTGAATTGCTCAAACAGCCGCATGGCATGCAGGTTTTGCCCCAGGGTGAAACACCAGCCGGCCCGCCTGGCCTGGGCATCGACCAGATCGAGATGGCCAACACCTGCATGGTCATGATGCAGCAACTCCAGCCCCGGGTGATAGGTCCAGGCACGCCAATCGGTCTGGCCCACATCGCGCGCGAGCAGGCGGCGGTCGGTGGCCACCACCAGCCCCTGGCCAAAGCACAGGCGTGAATCCAGGTCAACCACCAGGGCAGCCTGGACGTTCTCTCCTTCGTGAAGCTGAGATTGAAGCTCTTCCCGCCAATCGGCCGGAATTTCGTTCAATAATTCGTCCCTAGCTGGCTTCATGTCTGTTGTCATTCAATCCGGGTTGTTCGGCAAGCGATAACGGCCATCAATGAAAAGAGGTCCCTGGTGAATGACAATTTACAGCGCGTCGAGGTCTCGAGATTGACCGAATGGATTCATGACCAATAAGAACATTCAATTTTTGAGGGTCACCCACCTCAAAGGTCCCAATATCTGGACCTACCGACCCGTCATTGAAGCCTGGGTCGACATTGGCGAGCTGGAGGACTTCCCGTCCAACACCCTGCCCGGATTCTACGAGCGTTTGACCAGTTGGCTGCCTGGCTTGATCGAGCACCGCTGCGGTGTGGGCGAGCGCGGCGGTTTTCTGCAACGTCTGCGCGAAGGAACCTGGGCTGGGCATATCCTGGAGCATGTGGCCATCGAGCTGCAAAACCTCTCGGGTATGAACTTGGGTTTTGGCAAAGCTCGCCAGACCAGCCTGCGCGGCATTTACAAAGTGGCATTTCGCACCCGCCAGGAGGAGGTCGGGCGGGCGGCGGTGCACGCTGCGCGCGATCTGATCATGGCAGCCATTGAAGACCAACCCTACGACCTCAACGCCGCGGTCGGCCAGTTGCGTCAGTTGCGCGAGCGCTGGTACCTCGGACCCAGTACCGAGCACATCGTAGAAGCAGCGATTGACCGGCAGATCCCCTATATCAGGCTCAACGAAGGCAACCTGGTCCAGTTGGGCTATGGTGCCTCCCAGCATCGCATCTGGACGGCTGAAACCGATATCACCAGCGCAATCGCCGAAGGCATCGCGCGTGACAAACACCTGACCAAGACCCTGCTAAAAACCTGTGGCGTACCTGTGCCCGAAGGCGAGGAAGTTGACAGCCCAGCCCAGGCCTGGGAACTTGCCCAGGACATCGGGCTACCGGTCACCGTCAAGCCCACCGATGCCAACCACGGACGCGGCGTATTCACCAACCTGAGCACGCAGGCCGAGGTCGAGCGGGCTTATCTGGCGGCCGACCAGGAAGGCAGCGGCGTGCTGGTCGAGCGCTTCATCCAGGGCGAAGCACATCGCCTGCTGGTGGTGGGCAGGCGTGTGGTGGCCGCCACCCGCGGCAAGATGCAGGTGGTGACTGGCGACGGCCGCTCCAGCATCCGTGAACTGATCGAATCCCAGATCAACAGCGACCCACGTTGTGGCGAAGAGGAAGAGTTTCCCCTCGAGCCCCTGGTGCTGGACAAGGAGCCGATTGCACAACTCGAACTGGAGCGGCAGGGCCTGAGCGCTGATGCTGTGCCCAGCGCCGGGCAGACCGTGCTGCTCAAACGCCATGGCGATCTGGCCTACGACGAGACCGACCAGGTCCATCCCCAGGTGGCTGCGGTCGCCTCGCTGGCGGCGCGGGTGGTGGGGCTTGATATTGCCGGTATCGACCTGGTGGCACAGGACATTGGCCAGCCCCTGAATGAACAGGGCGGCGCTGTCATTGAAGTGAATGCCGGGCCGGGCCTGCTCATGCACCTCAAGCCCGCCGAGGGTGAACCGCGCAATGTCGGCCAGGCCATCATGGAGCACCTGTTTCCCGGCCAGGAACAGGGGCGCATCCCGATTGTCGGCATCACCGGCACCGGCAACACCACCCGCATAGCCCGGCTGGTCGCCTGGCTGCTGCATATCAGCGGCAAACATGTCGGCCTGGCCTGTCAGGATGGTTTTTTCCTGGATGCACGGCAGGTCGATTCGCGCAGTGGCATGAATTGGGAAACTGGCCAGCGCCTGCTGATCAACCGTAATCTGCAGGCCGCCGTCTTTGAAAATGACAGCCGCATGATCCTGACCGAAGGCTTGGCCTATGACCGTTGCCAGGTCGGGGTCGTGACCGGCCTGGGCGATCCTGACCACTTGAGCGAGTTCTATATAGACGACGCCGATCGGCTATTCAATGTGGTGCGCACCCAGGTGGATGTGGTCCTGCCCGGCGGCGTGGCCGTACTCAACAGCGATGATCCCCATGTATTGGAGATGGCCGAACTCTCCGATGGCGAGGTTCTGTTCTATGGCCTGGATCCGGCGTCGGCCGCCCTGACGCGTCAGCAGTCGGAGGGAAAACGCTGCGTTTTCCTGCGCGATGGCCAGATTGTTCTGGCTCAGGGCACTGACGAAACAGCCTTGATGGCCTTGAACTCGCTCAAGCCTTCCAAAGCGTCCCAGCCCGATATGGTGCTGGCCGCAGTGGCTACGGCCTGGGCGCTTGAAATCCCACCCGAACTGATGGGCGCCGGACTGCGCACCTTCGAAGCCAAACCTTAACCGCATTTCTGACATGGAAGTCTCCCGCATCCGGGCCCTGCGTGGCCCCAATCTCTGGAGCCATCACACCTCGATTGAAGCCGTGGTGCATTGCGCCGAGGAGGAAAGCGCCCTCAACCCGCGCGAGGATTTTGGCACCCGGCTGCGTGCCCGATTTCCCGGCATCCTGCCACTTACCCCAATTGGCCACGAGGAATCCGTCTGCATGGCCCATGTGCTTGAGCTCGCTGCCCTGGGGCTTCAGGCCCAGGCGGGCTGCCCGGTCAGCTTCAGCCGAACCACATCGACGGTGGAACCCGGGGTCTACCAGGTGGTGGTCGAGTACACCGAGGAGCAAGTCGGTCGTCTGGCCATGGCACTGGCCGAGCAACTGTGCCGTGCCGCCCTGGATGATTCGCCTTTCGACTTGGCCCAGGCGCTGGAACAACTGCGCGAACTTGATGAGGATGTTCGACTCGGCCCCAGCACTGGGTCGATCGTCAATGCCGCCCTGGCACGCGGTATTCCCTATCGCCGGCTGACCACAGGTAGCATGATTGCATTTGGCTGGGGCAGCAGACAGCGGCGCATCCAGGCCGCAGAAATCGATATCACCAGCGCAATCGCCGAATCGATCGCACAGGACAAAGAGCTGACTAAGAAACTGCTGGCCGCAGCCGGTGTACCGGTGCCGAACGGGCGTGAAGTCAGCTCGGTCGAACAGGCCTGGGAGGTGGCTCAGACTATCGGCCTGCCCGTTGTCATCAAACCCAAAAACGGCAACCAGGGCAAGGGTGTCACAGTCAATATCACCAAGCGCGAGCAACTGGCATCGGCCTACGCCGCTGCCAAGGACTTTGGCGACGAAATTCTGGTGGAACGCTTTTTACCGGGCAATGATTACCGGCTGCTGGTGGTGGGCGACCGACTGGTGGCTGCGGCGCGGCGCGATCCGCCCAGCGTGGTGGGCGATGGCAGCCATACCGTGCGCGAATTGGTGGAGGCGGTCAACCGCGATCCACGTCGTGGCAGCGGGCACGCCACTTCGCTGACCAAGATACGTTTTGATGATATTGCCCTGGCATGCCTTGGCGGCCAGGGCCTGAACGCCGACTCGGTCCCTGCCAAAGGACGGCGCGTCAACCTGCGCCATAACGCCAACCTGTCCACGGGCGGCAGCGCGACCGATGTCACCGATGATGTCCACCCCGATGTGGCAATGCGCGCAGTGGCAGCCGCCCAGATGGTGGGCCTGGATGTCTGCGGGGTGGACATGGTCTGCGACAGCATCCTCGAGCCCCTTGAAAAACAGGGTGGCGGCATTGTCGAGGTCAACGCTGCCCCGGGATTGCGCATGCACCTGTCACCCTCCTATGGCAAAGGCCGACCGGTCGGGGAGGCCGTCATCCAGCATATGTTCGGCGATCATGACAACGGCCGCATTCCCGTGGTGGCGGTCACCGGTACCAATGGCAAGACCACCACGGTACGCCTGATCGCCCACCTGCTCAACACCCATGGCTGGCGGGTTGGCATGACCGGTACCGATGGGGTCTTCATCAATGGGGAGTGCATTGACACCGGCGATTGCAGCGGCCCCAAGAGCGCACGCAGTGTGCTGGCACACCCGGATGTCGATGCCGCCGTCCTGGAAACAGCCCGTGGCGGCATGCTGCGCGAGGGACTGGCCTTTGACCGTTGTGATGTGGCCGTGGTCACCAATGTTGGCGCAGGCGACCACCTGGGGCTGAACTTCATCACCACGGTGGAAGACCTGGCTGTTCTCAAGCGCGTCATTGTGCAGAACATCGCTCCAGGGGGCATGGCGGTGCTCAACGC
>CAXRBE010000017.1:0-23295 GCA_964228805.1 Burkholderiaceae bacterium | reverse complement strand
TGAGCGGCAACAGCTTGCTCAGCTTTCACTGGAAAACCTGGTGCACCAGATTGATTGGCAAACACGTGAGATCAAAGGGGTTGCGGCCATCTATTCTTCTCATGAGCTTGTGCTGCGCGCCCTGCGTGAATTCAAGCCTGGCTCGGCACCAACCATGCCAACGGGTCAGAACAAGCTGAACCAGAGCCTGCGCGAAACAGCCATGAATATGGCGATGGACGTGATCTGGGTCAGTGGCCCAGAGGGAACTGTCATCGCCGCCAGCAACTTTGACACCCCCGACAATCCGATCGGAACGCGACTGCCAGAGCGATCCAGACTTGAGCAAATACAGCTGAATCAGGCTCAGCGCCTGGACATTGACGCCAAGGCGGCGCAATTGATCTATTACCAGCCTGTAGATTCAGCTGACAAAGCCATCGGGATGCTGATTGTCAAGCGCAATATTTCCGGCTTACCTGTCTTTGACACGCAGAAATTCTTTGCCACCAATGCTCAGGGCCTGGTGGTCTTTTCTTCTGATGAACGGTTGTTGCGAAAGGTGATGCCGCCTGCACCCACCCAAGGACAAAACCTGACCCAACTCACACAGCAGCTGGCCAGCCACGGCATGGTGACGCTGCGGCTTGAGCCCTGGCCTGATCCCCGCATGCCAACCGCCTTTCGCTTCGATGAATGGCCAAGCCCTACGTTGATGGTCTCAGCCAAGGCTGCTGATGGCCTGCTGACTTTGCATGTCGCACAAGAGATGCATGACCTGGGTCGCCTGTCCAGCGAGGAGGCTTGGATGACCCTACTGGTCGCTGCGATTGGCAGCCTGTTCATCTTGGCGCTGACAGGAATTTTTCTGTGGCAACGCGAGTCGAATCAGATCGGCGATGACCTGCGCATTGCCGCCATTGCTTTTGAGACGCAGGGCATGATGATGATCACCGACCCCTACCGGATCATCATTCGCGTCAACCAGGCGCTGACCCGCTTCACTGGCCATCCCTTGTCTGAGACAATTGGCCAGAGCGCCGACATGCTTCAATCCCGGCGCAGTCATGAAGCGCTTATCGAAAGCCCCTGGACAGTAGCGCAAAAAACCGGCAGCTGGCAAGGCGAATTCTGGCTGCAACGCCAGAATGGTCAAACCAGTCCCACCTGGCTGACGATCAATGCGGTTCGCGATAAGCTGAACCGGATCACGCATTACGTCGGCATGCTGGTCGATATCTCCAAACTCAAGTCGGCCGAGAAACAGGTCAAGGAACTGGCCTATTTCGACCCCCTGACCAAGCTGCCTAATCGGCGCATGCTGATTGACCGCCTGCGCAAGGCACTGGCCCACAGTCTGCGCACGGGCAAGCTGGGTGTGCTGATGTTCATTGATCTGGACAATTTCAAGAACATCAACGACTCCATGGGTCATGACAAGGGCGATCTGCTGTTGTGTGAGGTTTCACGCCGCCTGCAAGCCAATGTGCGCGTGGAGGACACCGTGGCCCGACTCAGTGGTGATGAATTCGTGGTCATGCTGGAAGGGTCGCACCAGGATTCCCAAAAAGTCGCGCAGGATGCCCGGGTGGTCGGTGAGAAGTTCCTTGCCTCGCTCAGTGAGCCCTATCAGCTCGCCGGCTACAACGCCCACAGTTCGGCCAGCATTGGCGTCGCCTTGTTTGGCGAGCAACACGACACTCTGGAAGCGATATTCAAGCGCGCTGACCTGGCCATGTATCAATCGAAGGCGGCCGGTCGCAATGCTTTGCATTTCTTTGACCCGAATATGCAGGCCGCTGTGGACAATCGGGCGGCGATGGAGCTTGACCTGCGCACAGCCCTGGATCGCAATCAGTTGTTGCTGCATTACCAGCTACAGGTTGACGAGACGGGCGAGATCTCCGGAGTCGAGGCCCTGATTCGCTGGAACCATCCCGAGCACGGCCTGTTGAAGCCTGACAGCTTCATCCCGATTGCAGAAGAGATTGGCATGATTCTTCCGATTGGCGAATGGGTGCTTAAATCTGCCTGCCAGCAACTGGCCGAATGGTCGCTGCTGCCAGAAGCCAGCAAGCTGAGGCTGGCGGTGAATATCAGCCCACGCCAGTTTCATCATCCGGATTTTGTCGAGCGCGTCAGAACCATACTCAGCGACACCGGCGCCAACCCCCGTCTGCTGGAACTTGAGATCACTGAAGGACTGCTGCTGCTTGACATTGATGACGCCATTCGAAAAATGGAACAGCTCAAGAAAAACGAGCTTGGCATTGGCTTCACGCTGGATGATTTCGGCATTGGTTACAGCTCTCTGTCCTATCTGCAGCGCCTGCCGCTGGACCAGATAAAAATTGATCGCACATTTCTGGTCAACATCTTCATGGACAAAAATGATGTCGCCATTGTTCGCAGCATCATCTCCCTGGCCAATAGCATGTCGCTCAAGGTGGTAGCCGAGGGTGTGGAGAGCAAGGCCCAGCGTGATTTTCTGCACAAGCTGGGATGCACCAGCTGCCAGGGCTATTATTTCGGTGAGCCAAGTGAAGCCAAGGATCTGCCATTCATGCGCAAGATCACCGGCGCGTGATCGCTGGGACGTTCATTGCGCCTGGGCCTGGAGTCGATGAAGCTTTCCTGGGCCAAGGGCTTGAGCGCATCGCTGAGCAGGATGTGGTCAATGCGCAGGCCTTGTTTGCGCCGAAAAGCCATATTGCGGTAATCCCACCAGGAATAGTTTTTTTCCGGCTGCGGGAACAGGCGCACCGCATCGTGTAGCCCGAGCCCGATCAGTGCACGCAGATGACGGCGCTCCTGCTCGGTGCAGTGAATGGTGTCTTTCAGCCCAAGCGGATCCCAAACATCCTGATCATCAAAGGTGATGTTGAAGTCGCCCATCAGTACCAGCCGTGGATGCCGGGCCAACTCGTCTTGCAGCCAGACTAGCAGCGCCTGCAACCAGCGCATCTTGTAGTCAAATTTCTCGCTGCCGGGTTCCTGCCCATTGGGGAAATAGGCGCCCACCACACGCAATTCACCTATGTCGGCGCTGATCACCCGCGCCATATCATCGGCAAAACCGGGAATGTTGCGGATCACATTTGCCAGGGGTGTGCGCGACAGCAGCGCCACGCCGTTGTAGGTTGTCTGACCAAAGCAGGCCGCGTGGTAGCCAGCCTGCTCAAAAGCAGCAAACGGAAATTTGTCATCGGTGAGTTTCAGTTCCTGCAAGGCCAGTACATCCACCGGCTCACCGGCAGCTAACTGCTCTGCGAGCCAATTCAGTACCTGTGGCAGCCGCACAGTGAGGGAGTTGATGTTCCAGGTGGCTAGTTTCATGGCAGGTGACCCGATGTTGTGCGGTCATGTTGTGCGCTGGCACATTCCAGGATTGTCAGCCTGGCCCTTAGCTGCTAGGCTTTGCGGTCAATTCGTATGCCAGCGCTGATGTCCAGTTCCTTGATTGTATGCAGACCGCCTCAGCCGCCTCAGCCGCCTCAAGTCGTTCAGTAACTTTAGACCACGCATTGATTGGAGAACAATTGTGAGTTCGACAGCAACCCAACAGACTCCGGCTGCATCGGCCTGGCAGACCAGGCTTTGCCTGCTGGCCCTGGCCTTCCTGCTGGGGGGCTGTGCAGTCATCCGCCAGGGCCTTGTGCCAGCCAGCTCGGTGGCTTTCGATCGGCCCCAGGAAACCACGCTTGGACGTGCACACAAGGCTGGACAGGATAGCCATCCCGGTCAATCCGGCTTTCGTTTGCTCAACAACGGTGTCAGCGCCCTGCTGACACGTGCCGCCTTGATCGATGCAGCCGAGCGATCCATCGATCTGCAGTACTACATCTTTGATGCCGACGACACAGGATTGTTCCTGCTCGATAGGCTGCTGGCCGCTGCTGACCGGGGGGTGCGGGTGCGCATGATCTTGGATGACTACCTGATAGGTTTTGACGATGCCACCCTGGCACGTATCGACGCCCACCCCAATGTTCAGCTGCGCATCTTCAACCCTTACCCGGACCGTCGTTGGCCACGCTCGCTGCAGATGATGCGCCACCTGGACAAGCTGGGTCGACGCATGCACAACAAGATTTTTGTTGTAGATAGCCAGATGGGTGTGATTGGCGGGCGCAATATCAGCAACCATTATTTCGAGGGCGAGGGTGACGCCAACTTCAGGGATGCCGATCTTCTGGCCACCGGCCCGGTGATGCGGGAAGCGGCAGGAATTTTTGATGCTTTCTGGAACAGCCCCATCGTGGTGCCGGTCGAGGCCTTTGGTGCGGCCCCCGCCTTGACTGAGGAAAGTGCGCTCCTGGTGTGGCGCGCCAAGACCGCCGAATTCGGTCCCCGCGCCGAATACCAGCGGCGTCAGGCTGAATTTCGCCAGCGCGTATTGTCGGGAGAAGGTCTGATCTGGGCCCCGGCGCGCGCCATCGGCGAGCCGCCCATTCGCCAGGCCGAGGGTGCTGTCAAGTCTTCCTCCGAGATTGCGCGCACGCACGCCATTGCACGCCAGAATGCAACTAAGGAAATCATTTTTGCGGTGGCCTATTTTGTACCTGGCCAGCGTGGGGTGGAAGTGTTGGGCCAAACCGCTGCGCGCGGCGTGCATGTACGGGTTCTGACCAACTCATTGGCAGCCACCGATGTGGTGGCGGTTCATTCAGGCTACGCGCCCTATCGGGAGGCCTTGCTCGGCGCCGGAATCGAGTTGTTCGAATACCGGCCAGAGGCCCCACGCCCCTCGCCCCAGGGGCATCGTTTACGAATTGGGCGCTCAGCTTCGGCCTTGCATGCCAAGGTTGCTGTCTATGACCGAAAAACACTTTGGGTCGGCAGCGCCAACTTCGACCCACGCTCACGCCGGCTCAATACCGAGGCTGGCATGCTGATCGACAGCGAGGCCTTGTCGGCCAAGATGCTTGAAACGCTAGAACGTGATCTCGGCCCCACTCACAGCTGGCGCCTGGCCCTGAATCCAGCCGCAGCCCAGGGTGAGCGAATCACCTGGCATGGCGAACGAGACGGCCAGCCTTGGCAAAGCACGAGCGAGCCCGATGCCAGCATATGGCGCAGGTTCCAGGCTGATTTCTTCCGCCTGCTCAAGCTTGAAGAACTTCTCTGAGGCCGACAAGCCTCACACATGTAAGGCAGCGAGCACGCCAACGGCAAAACCGATGGCGCCTCCCACAAACATGGAATATTCCAGCCACTTCTTCCGGGTCAACAGGGCAATGGCCGCCAGGGCGATGGCCACCTGAAGTACGGTAGTCGCCTGCGCCCAGCGATGGTGCTGGTGCATCTGGGCATCGCTTCTCTTGTCCCATTCGGTGGCCTCGGCCTCCAGCTTCTCGGCCACAAGCTTGATTTCATTTTTTTCTTTCTCATAGCGGTCGATCTTGGCCTGATATTTTTCCTTATCTGCCGCAACGGTCGTCAGGTCACGCGATACTTCAGCCAGCGACTGCTTGGTACTCTTGGCCTGAAAATAATTCCACTGGTTGGAGGCCTCGGTCTTTTTTAGCGCGGCATTGTTTTTGTAGAGACCGGCATTAGCCTGGGTGGCACCTCCCATGTAGGCAAATAGCGCTCCCACGGTGGCAATGATCGCTGTGAACAAGGCAATCTGATTGGTCATGCCAGCGGCTTTTTCTTCATGGCCGCCGCCATGGGTTGCATGCTCTAGTTCATGGTCATGCGGACCATGCACATGAAAACCGGCTCCTGACATAGCGTTCTCCTTAGACTCTGGTGTAGGTGACGAAACTGTAGCGCAAACCGCTGCTGGCCACATGCGCCTGACGCGATGAAACTTGCCATTGCGGCCCCAGCGCCGGGGCAAAGGTATCGCCATCGAAGCTGGCCTCGATTTCAGTGATCTCCACAGTGTCGGCCATGGGCAGGGCCTGGGCGTAGATCTGCGCGCCGCCTATGACCCACGCCTGGGCATGGCCTGCGCAGCTGGCCAGGGCAGCGGAGAGTGAGTGCACAGCGATCGCACCCTCGGCCTGCCAGTCTGGCTGGCGAGTCACCACCACATTGACTCGCCCAGGCAGCGGACGAAATCTTGGCGGCAAGCTGTCCCAGGTCTTGCGGCCCATGATGACCGGCCAACCCTGGGTGAGCCGCTTGAAGTGGGCCAGGTCTTCAGGCAAATGCCAGGGCATGGTGCCGTCCTTGCCGATCACGCCATTGGCAGCTTGGGCAAAAATCAGGTTCAGCTTCATGCTGGCATTTTCCTGGATCGGGGAGGCAAGAGAACGGCAGCAATGGCCATCATCACAAACACCATGGCTGCGTAGTCCTGCCATACCGGCCACTCACCCACAATGAAAGTGGCGCTCAAAGTTCCGATCAGTGGAATGGCCATGATGCTCATGGCACTGGTAGCCGGCGGCAGATTGCGCGCCAGGCTGGTCCAGAAGGTCTGGGCAAAACCGTAGTTGATGAATATCCCGTAAATCAGACTGCCCCACATCAGCACGCTGAATTGCCAGCTTGGCCAGGGCTCAATCAACAAGGCAATCAACCACAGACAGATGCTAGCCAGTATCATCATCCACACCGTCAGGGTCTCCACAGGCAATGTCAGCCGGGAGCGCCGGGTCATCAGGGTGCCGATAGCCCAGCACACCGCGCCGATTTCCATCCAGAATATCCCCAGCGGCCGACCGCTCAGGGCAATGATCTCGTCGGAAATCAGCAGTGCAATCGCCGCTGCAGCTGCCAGGGCCGCAAAGGCGACACGACGGGTCAGCTTCTCACCCAGAAAAATCACACCGATCAGCACGGTCAGAATTGGCATCGTGTAGCCCAGGATGGCGGCACGACCGGAGGCCAGCTCCTTGATGCCCAAAATCGACAAGGCATGCCACCCCAGCATATTGGGTGCGCCGATGGTCAGCACCGATTTCCACTCCTGCTTGTGGGGCATCATGCGCACACCGCTGGCGCGATACCAGGCATAGAGAAAAAGCGCGCCGCCGCTCATGGTCAAGGCGCGAAAATACATCGGAGAGAGTTCGCGCAAGGAGAATTTCATCATCGGCCAGCTCAGACCCCAGATCAGGGTCAGGCCAAGCAATGCCAGCAGCTGGCGTTGACTAATCACACCGCTACCGGCGCCTTGATCGCCTCATGGCACTGGTAGTCGAGCATCGCGAAATCTTCAAACTGGTAATCAAAGATCGATGACGGTCGGCGCTTGATGTGCAACAAAGGGTAGGCAAAGGGTTGGCGACTGAGCTGCAGCTCAACCTGCTCGACATGGTTGTTGTAGATATGGCAGTCGCCCCCGGTCCAGACAAAGTCGCCCGCCTGCAGGTCACATTGTTGGGCCAGCATATGGGTCAGCAGGGCATAACTGGCAATGTTGAACGGCACCCCCAGAAAAATATCGGCACTGCGCTGGTAGAGCTGGCACGAGAGCTTGCCTTCGGCCACATAGAACTGGAACAGCGCATGGCAAGGCATGAGCGCCATTTTGGACAGTTCACCCACATTCCAGGCACTGACAATCATGCGGCGTGAATCGGGGTTGGTCCTGAGCGTCTTGACCAGTTCGGCAATCTGGTCAATATGACCGCCCTCGGGCGTGGGCCAGCTGCGCCATTGCACACCATAGATAGGGCCCAGTTCGCCATCCTGCCGCGCCCACTCATCCCAGATGCTCACACCCCGCTCTTTGAGCCAGTTGTTGTTGCTCGAACCCTGGAGGAACCATAACAGTTCATAGATGATGGACTTGAGGTGTACCTTTTTGGTCGTCACCAGAGGGAAACCCTCGGCCAGATCAAATCGCATCTGATAACCGAAAACGCTTCGGGTGCCGGTGCCGGTGCGGTCGGTTTTGGCTGTGCCATGGGTTTGCACATGGCGCAAGAACTGCTCGTACTGGGAACGCAACGGGCGATCTTGCATGGAGAAGGTGGGTGGTGATTTCTAAAAGCCGGTTCCACTGCCCCGCTGTGTGGGGCAATGATCCGACAAATTATAGGCAAGCCGCCCAGTGACAACCCATCGCTGAGCTCGGAGGCCGGCTATTTTTCAGGCCAGCATCTCGGCCGCCCCGAAACCCTGGGCCTGCGCAGGCGAGCCACCACGATGGATGGCCACCGCGCAGTACTTGAACTCGGGAATCTTGCCCACCGGGTCGAGCGCCGCATTGGTCATCAGATTGGCTGCGGCCTCGTAGTAGGCGAATGGGATGAACACCGTACCGCGGGGGGTGCCATCGTCACGCCGCAGGTGGATCGCCACTTGGCCGCGGCGCGAAGCCACAGTCACCACGTCCCCGGGCTGCAACCCCAGCTCGGTCATGTCGGCACCACACAGCGAAGCGGTGGCCAGGGGCTCGATCGCATCGAGCACGCCCGAGCGGCGGGTCATGCTGCCAGTGTGCCAATGCTCGAGCTGGCGGCCAGTGATCAGCACAAAGGGGTACTCGTCATCGGGCCGTTCATTGGCCGGGATGATGTCGGCCGGCACCAGCTTGATCCGCCCGTCATCGGTGGGAAAGTCATCAATAAAGACGGTGGGCTGACCCGGGTCATCGGCACTCAGGCAGGGGTAGGTGACGCTGGACTCCTGCTCCAGCCGCTCCCAGGAAATGCCCGAAATCGCGGCCGACATGGCCTGGCGCATCTCCTCGTACACCGCGGCCACCCCGGCATGTTCGCCCGGGTAGTGCCAGTTCAGGCCCATGCGCTGCGCGATCTGCTGGATGATCCACAGATCAGGCCTGGCATCGCCCGGTGGCGTGACAGCCGCGCGGCCAAGCTGAACCATGCGATCGGTGTTGCTGACAGTGCCGGTCTTCTCGGGCCAGGCGGTGGCGGGCAAGATCACATCGGCCAGCCAGGCGGTCTCGGTCATGAAGATGTCCTGCACCACCAGATGCTCCAGCGCCGCCAGGGCGTGGCGGGCATGGTTGAGGTCGGGATCGCTCATGGCAGGGTTTTCGCCTTCCACATACATGCCACGCACCTTGTGCGGATCGCTGTCGTCGGCCAGCGCCTTGTGCATGATCTCGACCACGGTGTAGCCAGGCTGGTCATCCAGCGAAGTGCCCCAGTAGTTTTCAAACCAGGCATGGGCTTTCTTGTTGCTGACGTGCTGGTAATTGGGGAACATCATCGGAATCAGGCCGGCATCGCTGGCGCCTTGCACATTGTTCTGTCCGCGCAAGGGGTGCAGTCCCGAACCGGGCTTGCCAATCTGCCCGGTGACTGCGCATAGGGCAATTAGGCAGCGCACATTGTCGGTGCCGTGTACGTGCTGGCTCACTCCCATGCCCCACAGAATCATGGCCGCCTTGGCGCGGGCGAACTCACGGGCCACCTCGCGCAGCGTGGCGGCCGGGATGCCGCAGATTGGCGCCATCGCCTCCGGGCTGTAGCCCTTGACATTGGCTTTCAAGGCCTGGAAGTTGCTGGCGCGCTTCTTGACAAAGTCCTGATCGACCAGGCCCTCTTCGATCACCGTGTAGATCATGGCGTTGAGCATGGCCACATCGGTGTCAGGCTTGAACTGCAGGGTGCGCCAGGCATGCTTGCCCAGCTCGGTGATGCGCGGGTCGGCCAGCACCAGCCGCTTGCCCGACTTGACCGCATTTTTCATCCAGGTGGCTGCCACCGGGTGATTGGCAGTGGGGTTGGAGCCGATCACCAGGATCAGGTCGGAATGCGCCACATCATTGACCTGGTTGGACACTGCGCCAGAGCCCACTCCTTCGAGCAGCGCGGCCACGCTGGAAGCGTGGCAGAGCCGGGTGCAGTGGTCAACATTGTTGCTGCCAAAGCCGGTGCGCACCAGTTTCTGGAACAGGTAGGCCTCCTCATTGCTGCCCTTGGCCGAGCCAAATCCGGCCAGGGATTTCTTGCCATGGGTGTCGCGCAGACGCTTGAGGCCACCCGCGGCCAGCTCAAGCGCCTCGTCCCAGCTGGCCTCGCGGAACATGCTGGCGATGATGGCAGGGTCCTGGGTCATCAGGCGATTGAGTTCGTCAATCGCCTCGGGATCCTTGGGGACTCCAACCTTGCGGATCAGCGGCTTGGTCAGACGCTGCGGGCTGTGTGCATAGTCAAAGCCAAAACGTCCCTTGACGCACAGGCGGTTGTGGTTGGCCGGACCATCGCGGCCATCAACCGAGATGATCTTGTTGTCCTTCACGTTGTAGGTCAGCAAACAGCCAACACCACAGAACGGGCAGACCGAGTCCACTTTCTTGTCGACCAGCTGCGAGCCGATGCGCGACTTGGGCATGAGCGCGCCCGTGGGGCAGGCTTGCACACATTCGCCACAGGCCACACAGGTGCTGTCGCCCATCGGGTCGTTCAGGTCGAACACAATTTCGGCATGGCTGCCTCGCAAGGCGTAGCCGATCACATCATTGACCTGCTCTTCCCGGCAGGCACGCACGCAACGGCGGCACTGGATACACGCATCCAGATTGACCGCCATCGCCGGATGCGACAGATCAGGCGCCGGCTGCTCGCGGCGCAGGGCCTGCAGTTGCGGCCGCACCGACACCTGCATATGGCTGGCCCACTGGGTCAGCTCGCCATGCTGGCCAGGTGAAGCCGCTGCCGGTGAAGCCTTGGACAGATCGGCCAGGGTTTGGTCGTCTTCCCATTTGTAGCCTTGGTCGGGCATGTCTGAGAGCAGCATCTCCAGCACCATCTTCTGGCTCTTGAGGGCGCGCTCGCTGGCTGACTGCACCTCCATGCCGGCACTGACGCTGCGGCAGCAGCTCGGTGCCAGGGTGCGCTCGCCCTTGATCTCGACCACGCAGGCGCGGCAGTTGCCGTCCGGACG
Organism: Burkholderiaceae bacterium; assembly: GCA_964228805.1. GTDB lineage: Bacteria > Pseudomonadota > Gammaproteobacteria > Burkholderiales > Burkholderiaceae_C > Hylemonella. The sequence goes on along the minus strand of CAXRBE010000017.1, from coordinate 12,498 downwards.
CATGCCGTCCATATAACAGAGGTGAGGAATTTGCATGCCCAGGCGCTTGGCCACGCTGAGGATGGTCTCGCCCTGATAAGCCTGCGCTTTTTGGCCATCAAGGGTGAATTCCACCACCTGCGGCATCACTTCGTTCAATTTGGCGGGCGCGTTCATGCCTGGCCTCCCGTTTCATGAGGGAAATACTTTTGTACACAGCGGATCGGGTTGGGCGCCGCCTGACCCAGGCCGCAGATTGAGGCATCGGCCATGACCTGGCACAAATCCTCCAGGGTCTCGTGATCCCATTCTTTGGCCTGCATGAGGTGGGCCGCCTTGGCCGTGCCCACCCGGCAGGGCGTGCACTGGCCGCAGCTTTCGTGGGCAAAGAAGTGCATCATATTGCGGGCCGCGCCCACCGCGCTGTCATGCTGGCTCAGCACAATCACCGCTGCTGACCCAATGAAGCAGCCATAGGGCTGCAGGGTATCGAAATCCAGCGGAATCTGGTCCAGGCTGGCTGGCAGGATGCCACCGGAAGCACCACCGGGCAGGTAGGCGTAGAGCTCATGCCCATCGAGCATGCCGCCGCAGTAATCCTTGATCAGGTCACGAATGGTGATGCCTGCAGGCGCCAGCTTGACGCCCGGCTGCCTGACCCGGCCGCTGACGCTGAAAGAGCGCAAACCTTTGCGCCCATTGGCACCAAAACCGCTGAACCATTGCGGGCCTTTCTCCACAATATCGCGCACCCAATACAGGGTCTCGAAGTTGTGTTCCAGGGTTGGCAGACCGAACAGGCCGACCTGGGCGATGTAGGGCGGGCGCATGCGCGGCTCACCCCGTTTGCCCTCGATGCTCTCGATCATGGCCGACTCTTCGCCGCAGATGTAGGCACCCGCGCCTCGGCGCAGCTCGATCAGCGGCAGGGCGCAAGGCGGGTTGGCTTGCAGCTTGGCCAGCTCGGCCTCGAGCAAGGCCCGAGCCCCGTGATACTCGTCGCGCAGGTAGATGTAGCAGGCTCCTACGCCCACCGCGTAGGCGGCCACCAGCATGCCCTCCAGGAAGCGGTGCGGGTCGCGCTCCAGGTAGGTACGGTCCTTGAAGGTGCCAGGCTCACCCTCGTCAAGATTGACTGCCATCACCCGGGGGGCCGGTTGCTCGCGCACGATGCGCCACTTGCGGCCGGCGGGGAAACCCGCTCCGCCCAGGCCACGCAGGCCGGAGTCTTCCATCGCCTTGATCACCGGCTCCACATCCTGCTCACCTCTGAGCAGCCTGGCAATGATCTGATATCCGCCCTTGGCACGGTAAGCGTCATAGCCGACAAAATCGGGAGAGACCTGCTGCTGGTTCAAGGCGGGAGAGACAGATTTCTGGGCCAGCGCTGCCGGCTCGAAAACTGATTTGCCGCTGGATTTGGCATGTGCAGTGGCACCGGATTTCACCACCTCGGCCACCCGCTCGGGTGTGGCGCGCAGCACAGGGTTCTGGTGCACTACGGCCACTGGCGCCTGTTCACAGCGACCCACGCATGGCGCCGCAATCACGCGCACCTTCGAGGGGTTGGAGCCCAGGGCAGTCCTGAGCTTGCCCATCAGGTTTTGCGCACCCGCCATCTCACAACTCAACCCGTCGCAGACACGAACGGTCAGCTTGGGCGCAGCCTGATCACCACGCAACACTTCAAAGTGATGGTAGAAAGTGGCCACCTCGTAGACCTCGGTCATCGGCAGGTTCATTTCGCGCGCCAGCGCCACCAGATGGCGATCATGCAGGCCGCGGTAGGCATCGTTGAGTTTGTGCAGGTGCTCAATCAGCAAGTCGCGCCGGTGCCCGCCTGCGGGCCGCGGGCCGATCAGGTGCTGCACTTGGGCGAGCGCCTGTTCATCCGGCTGGCGGCCTTTGAGCTTGCTTTTGCGGCGAATGCGCTCGCGCATGTCAGCAACGCTGGCCAACGCCACCGCCTGGGCTTCGCCCTGATGGCCTAGCTGGGTCATAGTGATTCCTCGATTTAAATCAGACGCCGCAGTGTCAACCGGGTGAGCACCTGGGTCAAATTGAATTGGAACATGTATTCATTCAAAATTTGAATGAGATTTAGGAAAATAAGTGAATTTAATTATTGGCAAGCAAGATGCCGCTATGGGCTGCGGCATGATGCAGCCAGGCTGGATCTGCGGCCAGGGTGAGTGCGGCTTGCAAGGGGCGCGAATGCCGCGCCTCGGTTTGCACCATGAAGCCCATCAGGGTGCGAACCTCGGGGCTGTTCAGCGCTTGTGCCTCAAGTTCGGGGTAGGCCCGCACCACCCCGACCAGGGCGCCCGGCATGACTGCACAGACTGCCCCGCTGAGTGCGCCCAGCACCAGGGTGAGCAAAGAGTTGGTCTCCATGGCTGGCCGGACACTGGCCTGGGCCTGGGCGAATGCCGCATCGATGATGGCCCGGTTATGCATTTCTGGCGTCTGCAGGCATAGCGCCAAGCTGGCGGCCTCACGCCAGCTGATGGGCTTGCCAAAGCGCATGCCCTGGGTGCCAGGCTGCTCGGCTTTACGGACCAGAAAATAGTGCTCGGTGTATTGCGGCAGGGTCTGCAACTTGCCAGCAGCCTGACGCACTCGCTCGATGAAGCCCAGACCCAGATCCAGGGTCAGATCCTGCAGGCCAGCTTCAATATCCGGTGAGCTCATCGAACGCAGCACCGGCATGATGCCCGGGTAGCGGGCCTGCAACATGGCGACAAAGCGCGCTGCCACTGGCTCGGCCGAGGGCACAACGCCCAGGATCAGGTGCCCCTGGGGCTGTCCGGCATGGTTGCGCAGGTCCTGCTTGAGCAGGCCTTCCTCGCGCAGCATGCGACGCGCGCTCTCCAGCAATCGCTCTCCCTCGGGGGTGAAGCCGACAAATGTGCGGGCACGCCGGACCACCGGCACGCCCAGGTCTTCCTCCAGGGCACGGATGGCATTGGACAGCGCCGGCTGGGTCACGCAACAGGCATTGGCGGCGCGGGCGAAATGCCGATGTTCGTCAAGGGCGACGAGGTAGCGCATGGAGGCCAACAGGTTCATGAAAATCCGCTCCGGATAGGGACGGGTTGCGCGAGTTAACCTTACCTGCGCGGGCTCAGGTGTCCTTGGAGATCTTGATGCTGGGGAACTTGTTGGTGTAGTCCTTGTTCTTGGCCGCGATGGCCACCGCCACCTGCCGCGCCACCGCTTTGTAGATGGAGGCCACCTCGCTATCGGGCTCAGCCACCACGGTGGGGCGGCCGCTGTCAGCCTGGACCCGGATCTGCATGGTCAGGGGCAAGGCTCCAAGGTAGGACATGCCGTACTCGGCTGCCATTTTCTTACCACCGTCAGCACCAAAAATATGTTCCACATGGCCGCACTTGCTGCACACATGGACTGCCATGTTTTCTACCAGACCGAGCATCGGCACGCCCACCTTCTCGAACATCTTGACGCCCTTCTTGGCATCAATCAAGGCGATGTCCTGCGGCGTGGTGACCACCACTGCTCCGGTCATGGGCACGCGCTGGGACAGGGTAAGCTGGATGTCGCCCGTGCCAGGGGGCATGTCCACAATCAGGTAATCCAGTTCGCGCCAATTGGTCTGGCGCAATAACTGCTCAAGCGCCTGGGTGGCCATGGGGCCACGCCAGATCATGGCCTCATCCGGACCGACCAGGAAACCGATCGACATGACCTGCACGCCATAGTTTTCCAGGGGTTCCATGGTCTGGCCATCGGCACTCTCAGGCCGCCCCTCGATGCCCATCATCATGGGCTGGCTGGGCCCGTAGATGTCGGCATCCAGGATACCCACGCTGGCGCCCTCGGCGGCCAGGGCCAGTGCCAGATTGACCGCAGTGGTGCTTTTGCCCACGCCGCCCTTGCCTGAAGCCACCGCAACTATATTTTTCACCTGCGGCAACAACTGCACCCCCCGCTGCACCGCGTGGGCGACGATCTTGCTGCTCATATTGATCGAGACATTGCTCACGCCGGCCACGGTTTTCGCTGCCGCCACCAGGGCCTTGCGAAACTCCGGCATCTGGCTCTTGGCCGGGTAGCCCAGCTCGACATCGAATGACACATCCCCGTCGGCGATTGTCAGGTTGCGCACCGCCTTGCCAGAGACAAAGTCCTTGCCAGTATTGGGATCGACCACGCCCTGCAGAGCCTGCAGGATCGCCTGTTCTGTCACAGCCATAAATTGCTCCTAAAGTAATGTGTAGTCTAACGAAGCCGGGCTGTCCTTAGCCGGTGAAGGGCCTTGGCTCAGCCCAGCCGGAATCTCGCATTTGCCGCAGGCCAGGTCGGGCCCAGATTCTGAGCCGCGCTGGCAGACCGATAAAATTACTGGCTCGCTTCGAGAAAGTGCACCTGATGACCCGCAAGCTTTTCGTCACCACCGCCCTGCCCTACGCCAACGGCAACTTCCATATCGGCCACATCATGGAGTACATCCAGGCCGACATCTGGGTACGTCTGCAGCGCATGCTGGGCCATGAGGTGCACTTCGTCGGAGCCGATGACGCGCATGGCGCGCCAATCATGATTGCGGCCGAAAAGGCCGGCAAGTCACCCCAGCAGTTCGTGGCCGATATTGCCGCCGGCCGACAGCAGTATCTGGATGGATTTCTGATCCGTTTCGACAACTGGAGCTCCACCGACAGCCCGGAAAACCATGCCTTGGCGCAGCAAATTTATCGCGATCTCAAAGCCAACGGCCTGATCAGCAGCAAGACGATTGAACAGTTCTTCGACCCGCAGAAGAACATGTTCCTACCCGACCGCTTCATCAAGGGCGAATGCCCCAAATGTGGCGCAAAAGACCAATACGGCGACAGCTGCGAGTCCTGCGGCGCGGTCTACAGCCCCACCGAACTGAAGAACCCCTACTCGGCGCTGTCGGGTGCCACCCCGGTACTCAAACAGTCGGAACACTACTTCTTCAAACTGTCCGATGCACGCTGCATCGAGTTTTTGCAGAACTGGACCCAGGACGGCAAGTTGCAGAACGAAATTGCCAATAAGGTGCGCGAATGGTTTGCCAAGGATGAACAGGGCCAGGGCGGCCTGGGCGATTGGGACATCAGCCGTGATGCCCCCTATTTCGGTATCGAGATTCCCGACGCGCCGGGCAAGTATTTCTATGTCTGGCTGGATGCGCCGGTGGGCTATCTGGCCTCGCTGAAAAATTACCTGGGCAAGATCGGGGTCGATTACGAGCGCTATATCGCCGACCCAGCGGTGGAACAGTACCACTTCATAGGCAAGGACATCACCTACTTTCACACCCTGTTCTGGCCGGCCATGCTGCATTTCAGCGGTCGCAAGACGCCTACCAATGTGTTTGTGCATGGCTTCATCACCGTGAGCGGCGAGAAGATGAGCAAGAGCCGCGGCACCGGCATTGATCCGCTGAAGTACATGTCCATGGGCATGACCCCCGAGTGGCTGCGCTATTACATTGCCGCCAAGCTCAACAGCCGGGTAGAAGATGTGGATTTCAATCCCGACGATTTCGTGGCGCGGGTCAATGCCGACCTGATTGGCAAGTACGTCAATATCGCCTCGCGCTCGGCCGGCTTCATTGCCAAACGTTTCGGTGGCAGGCTGGGCACGATTTCGGCTGATGGCGATGCGGTGATCGAGCACCTGCGTGCAGCTGCGCCGCAACTGGCCGAACTCTTGGGCGAGCGCGATTACGGCAAGGCCCTGCGCGACATCATGCTGCTGGCTGACCGGGTGAACGAATATGTGGACCAGAACAAGCCCTGGGAGCTGGCCAAGCAAGACGGCATGGATGGCCGGCTGCATGATGTCTGCACAGTGTGCATCGAGGCTTTCCGGCTGCTCACCCTCTACCTCAAGCCGGTGCTGCCCTCTCTGGCCGAACAAGTGGAAAAGTTTCTCCAGATTCAAGCCATGGCCTGGTCGGATGCCCAGCAAAGCCTGGGCGTCGGCCACGCTATCGGCACTTACCAGCACCTGATGCAGCGGGTGGACCCCAAACTTCTGGATGCCTTGTTCGAGCCACCGACAGAACCGGTAGCGCAAGAAATCTTGCCCGGTGGTGAGGCGATTGCCGCCCCCATCGGCATCGATGATTTCGCAAAGATCGACCTGCGCATCGCCCAGATTGTCAATTGCGAGGCGGTGGAGGGCTCGACCAAGCTGCTGCGCCTGACGCTTGATGTGGGCGAGGGCAAAAACCGCAATGTCTTCAGCGGCATTGCCAGCATGTACCAGCCGCAAGACCTGGTGGGCAAGCTGACCGTGATGGTGGCCAACCTGGCACCACGCAAGATGAAGTTTGGCATTTCCGAGGGGATGGTGCTGGCAGCCAGTCACGCCGATGACACAAGCAAGCCTGGCATCCATATCCTCGAGCCCTGGCCTGGCGCCACTCCAGGCATGCGGGTGCGCTGACCGCACCCCTCGCAAGCGAGCACACATCGATGCAGTCGGCACCCGTCAAAACCCGGACCTTTCTGTTTCGGCCCCAATTGATTGATGCCCTGCGCGACTACAACCGCGAGCGCCTGTTAAAGGATCTGGCCGCCGGCTTCACCGTAGGTGTGGTGGCCCTGCCGCTGGCCATGGCCTTTGCCATCGCCTCCGGCCTCAAGCCCGAAGCTGGATTGATCACCGCCATCATTGGCGGCTTTCTGATATCGGCGCTGGGTGGCAGCCGGGTTCAGATTGGCGGGCCGGCCGGTGCCTTCATCGTGGTGGTCTACGGTATTGTGGAGCGTTATGGCCTGGCCAATCTGTTGATCGCCACCGCCATGTCGGGGGCTATGTTGTTCCTGATGGGGGTGTTGCGGCTGGGCAGCCTGATCCGCTTCATTCCGATCGCGGTGGTGATCGGCTTCACCAACGGTATTGCGGTGCTGATCATCTTGTCCCAGCTCAAGGACTTTCTGGGCTTGCAGATTACGGCCATGCCGGCGGATTTCTTCGGCATGATGAAGACCCTGGGGTCCCAGCTGGGTAGCGTCCATCTGGCCACGCTGGCCCTGTCAGCCAGCACACTGGGTATGCTGATCCTGTGGCACCTGAGCGCGCCGCGACTGGGGCCAAGCCTGCCCTTCACTGGCAAGGTCAGTCGCCTGCCTGGTCCGGTTCTGGCCTTGTTGTTCGCCACCCTGCTCAGTGCAGTTTTCCAGCTGCCGGTGGAAACAATTGGCAGCCGCTTTGGCGGCATTCCCGCCACCTTGCCCGACTTTCATTGGCCCGATTTCAGCTGGGAAAACAGCCGCATGCTGTTGGTGCCTGCCTTTACCCTGGCCCTGCTTGGAGCCATCGAGTCGCTGCTTTGCGCCCGCATTGCCGATGGCCTGATTGCTCACCGGCATGACCCCAATCAGGAGCTGATGGCCCAGGGCATTGCCAATGCTACCTTGCCGTTTTTCGCTGGCATGCCTGCCACCGGCACCATTGCACGCACTGTCACCAATATAAAGTCCGGTGCCTCCAGCCCGGTGGCGGGAATGGTGCACGCGCTCACCCTGCTGCTGATCATGCTGGTGGCTGCCCCCTTGGCCAGCCATGTTCCGATGGCAGCACTGTCTGCCATTCTGGTGTTTGTTGCCTGGAACATGGGGGAATGGCGCGAGTTCGCCCATTTGCGCCAATTCCGTCTGCCCTACCGCGTGACTTTGCTGGCGGTGTTCATCCTGACCGTGGTGGTTGATATCACGGTGGCGGTGCAAGTGGGCATTCTGGCCGCCTGCCTGACCTTTATCTATCGCATCTCCAGCCTGTCACGTGCCGAGCCAGTCGCGATTGAGCCCGCCGCGCAAGGGGCGCAAGACTCTGGACGCGTGCTGGCCTATCGCCTGCACGGCGCCCTGTTTTTCGGGGCGGTGCAGTTGCTCGAGCGCATTGAGCGGCAACTCCCCGGCAATGTGTTGTTGCTTGATTTCGGGAACGTGATCTACCTTGACTCATCGGGCGTTGACGCCCTGTCCGATCTGCGACAAACCTGTGTCCGCACCAATACCCGCCTGGTTCTTTGTGGCCTGGGGCATCAGCCCCTGGACATCTTGCGGCGCAGCGGCCTGCTGGCTCAGCTGGCGCCTGCTGACTGTCATCCCGATCTGCCCAGCGCGCTGGCTGGGCTCGGTCTGGCTCTGACGCACCGCTAAAATGTCGCCAAAGGCCACACCATGCATATTTTCCGCCGACCTGACTACCAGTCCGACACCAGTCAATTCCTACAGCAACTCAAATCCGAGCATCCGGCTATGAGCGCACTGCAGCGCGCCGGCCGCGAGTTGCTCTGGGACAAGCAAGTTGACCGTCAGGCATGGGCTGATTTTGAGGCTGCGCGCGTGGCACAGAAGCCTTATGTCTACCAGTCCGGTCAGTGAGGATGTCTTGTCGGCCGATGCGCCGATGATCCCTGAGGTGGTCGACCATGTCGCGGTGGCTCGGCTCTACGGCGAGCCCTTGTTCCAGCTGCCGCAGGACCTGTACATCCCGCCCGACGCGCTGGAGGTCTTCCTCGAGGCCTTCGAGGGCCCGCTCGATCTGCTGCTCTACCTGATCCGCAAGCAAAACTTCAACATCCTGGACATCCCGATGGCTGCCGTCACCCGGCAGTACCTGGCTTATGTGGATGAAATTCGCAATCGCAATCTGGAGCTGGCAGCTGAATACCTGCTGATGGCTGCCATGCTGATCGAAATCAAATCGCGGATGCTGCTGCCACCCAGGAAGACAGCCGCCGGCGACGAGGCCGAGGATCCGCGCGCCGAACTGGTGCGGCGCCTGCTGGAATACGAGCAAATCAAGCTGGCTGCGGTTCAGCTGGGCAATCTGCCGCAATATGGGCGTGACTTTCTCAAAGCCCAGGTGTTCATTGAACAGGCGCTGACGCCACGCTTTCCCGAGGTCCATATTGTTGACCTGCAGCAAGCCTGGGCCGACATCCTCAAGCGCGCCAAGCTGGTCCAGCACCACAAGATCACGCGAGAAGAGCTGTCGGTGCGTGAACATATGAGCCTGGTGCTCAAGCATTTGCAGGGCAGGCAGTTTGTCGAATTTGAACACCTGTTCAAGCCTCAGCAGGGTGTACCCGTGCTGGTGGTCACCTTCATTGCCCTGCTTGAACTGGCCAAGGAGAATCTGGTGGAGATCACTCAGGCAGAAGCGTTCGCGCCCATCTATGTCAGGCTCGCCTATTCACCGGTTTGAACTGGCTGAGAACTTGTTGCGGGCAATCTTATTTCCATGAGCAAGGCCAATCATTTTGACGTCCTGATTGTGGGCAGCGGCTTGGCCGGACTGAGTGCCGCCCTTCACCTGGCGCCCACCCGACGGGTGGCTGTGCTGACCAAGCGTGAACTCAATGATGGATCAAGTCGCTGGGCGCAGGGCGGCATTGCAGCCGTCATGGATGCGGGCGACAGTTTCGAGTCGCATGTGCAGGACACCCTGGTGGCCGGCGCCGGCCTTTGTGACCTGGAAGCCACCCGCCATGTGATCGAGCACGCGCCCGCCAGTATTCGCTGGCTGCAGGCGCTGGGCGTGCCTTTCTCCCTGGAAAATGGCCACCTGCACCTGACCCGCGAGGGCGGTCACAGCGAGCGACGCATTGTGCACGCCACCGACGCCACTGGCGCAGCCGTGCAGGACACCCTGATGGCGCGGGTACGTGCCACGCCCAACATCACGCTGTTCGAGCACCACATGCTGGTGGACTTGATCACTGCCGCCAAGCTGGGGCTGCCTGAACAGCGCTGCCTGGGCCTGTACGCCCTGGATGAGGTCACCGACCAGGTGCTCACTTTCAGCGCCCCGCACACCATTCTGGCCACCGGCGGGGCGGGCAAGGTTTATCTCTACACCACCAATCCGGACACCGCCACGGGTGATGGCATTGCTGCGGCCTGGCGTGCCGGCTGCCGGGTGGGCAATATGGAATTCATCCAGTTCCATCCCACCTGCCTGTATCACCCGCAGGCAAAGTCTTTCCTGATTTCTGAAGCGGTGCGTGGCGAGGGCGGCAGGTTGATTCTTCCCGATGGCAGCCGCTTCATGCCCGGCCATGACCAACGCGCCGAGCTGGCGCCACGCGATGTGGTGGCGCGAGCCATCGATTTCGAGATGAAAAGAAGCGGCCTGGATTGCGTCTACCTCGACATCTCGCATCAGCCCAAGGCATTTTTGCTGGAGCATTTTCCCAATATCTACGCTCGCTGCCTTGAGTTGGGCTTTGACATGGCCAGCCAGCCTATTCCGGTGGTGCCGGCTGCTCACTACACCTGCGGCGGGGTGGTGGTCGATCTGGCCGGCCGCACCGACCTGCAAGGCCTGTACGCCATCGGTGAGGCCAGCTACACCGGCCTGCATGGTGCCAACCGTCTGGCCAGCAATTCATTGCTGGAGTGCATGGTCTATGCTCAGGCCGCCGCCCAGAGCAGTGCCAAGGAATCCGCCGGTTCCATTCCCTCTTTACCTGGCTGGGATGACAGCCGGGTGACCGATGCGGACGAGCGCGTGGTGCTCTCGCACAACTGGGATGAGCTGCGGCGTTTCATGTGGGACTATGTGGGCATAGTGCGCACCAACAAGCGGCTGGAACGCGCCGCGCACCGCATCACCCTGTTGCAATCGGAAATCCAGGAGTTCTATGCTCAGTTTCATGTCACCCGTGACCTGCTGGAGCTGCGTAACCTGCTGGTGGTGGCCGACCTGATCGTACGCAGCGCCCAAAGCCGGCATGAAAGCCGGGGGCTGCATTTCAGTCGCGACTACCCCATGGCTTATACCAAGGCGCACCCTAGCATCCTGATGCCTAACATTGCATGATGCTGAGCTGAACCACTTGACAGTGCCTATCTGGCCCCATACTGGAGATCCCATGTGAGCTCGACTGCGACGCCGAACGCCGGTTCCTCTCCCTACAGCACGCTGCCGCCCGCGAGTACACCGGCCACCCGCAAACCGGTAAGCCTGCCGCGCCTGCAGGAATTGCATGCCCGTGGCGAAAAAATCACCATGCTGACCGCTTACGATGCCACTTTTGCCGCGGTGGCTGATACCGCTGGCGTGGAAACCATTCTGGTAGGCGACTCGCTGGGCATGGTGTGCCAGGGCCTCTACAGCACGGTCGGCGTCACCCTGGAGACCATGCGCTACCATGTGGAGAGCGTGGTGCGTGGCGTGCGCCGGGTGCAGGGAACCGCCTGGATCATCGGCGACCTGCCCTTTGGCAGCTACCAGGAATCCAGGGAGCAGGCCTTGCGCAGCGCCACCGTGCTGATGCAGGCCGGCGCCCACATGGTCAAGCTCGAAGGTGGCGGATGGACCGCCGAGATCGTGCGTTTTCTGGTCGAGCGCGGCATTCCGGTCTGCGGCCACCTGGGCCTGACACCACAAACCGTGCATGCCCTGGGAGGCTACAGGGTGCAGGGGCGCGAAGACAAAGACGCTGCCACCCTCAGGCGGCATGCGCTGGAGTTGCAAGACGCTGGTGCGGCCTTGCTGGTGCTGGAAATGGTGCCGGCCCCGCTGGCGGCCGAGATTACCCAGGCCTTGCCGCATTGCGCCACCATCGGCATCGGGGCGGGCGTCGACACCGCCGGACAGGTGCTGGTACTGCACGACATGCTGGGCATGAACCTGGGCAAGATGCCCAAATTCGTGCGCAATTTCATGGCTGAGGCTGGCAGCGTGCTGGGCGCCATAGAAGCCTATGTGCAGGCGGTCAAGCAGCGCCGCTTTCCGGACAACGCACTCAACGCCTGGTGATGAAAGTCATCAAGCAAATTGCCGAACTGCGTGCCACGCTGCGCCCTTACCAGCGGCCGGCGCTGGTGCCCACCATGGGCAATCTGCACGACGGTCATCTGGACCTGGTAAGACAGGCCAAGGCGCTGGGCGATGTGAATGTGGCCAGCATCTTTGTCAACCGACTGCAGTTCGCACCCCACGAAGACTTTGACACCTACCCGCGCACTTTCGAGGCGGATTGCGCCAAGCTGCAGGCGGCCGGCTGTGATGTGGTGTTTGCCCCCAGCGAGCAGGAGCTATACCCGGAGCCGCAAGCCTTCAGAATTCACCCCCCAGCAGAACTTGCCGACATCCTGGAAGGCCATTTTCGCCCCGGTTTTTTTGTGGGTGTGTGCACGGTGGTGCACAAGCTATTCAACATTGTGCAGCCTGGCGTGGCGGTGTTTGGCAAAAAGGATTATCAGCAGCAACTAATCCTGCGGCGTATGGTCAGGCAGCTCTCCTTGCCGTTAGACATGGTGATTAGCGAGACCTTGCGGGCAGAGGATGGCCTGGCCCTGTCGTCGCGCAATGGCTACCTCAGCGCCGAGGCGCGCGCTGAGGCGCCGCAGCTGGCGCGCGCGCTGCAGGCCATGGTGCTGGCGCTTAGACAGGGCACCACCAACCTCGCCGCGCTCGAAGCGCATGCCATGAAGACCCTGTCTGAGCGGGGCTGGCAGCCTGATTACATGACTATTCGCCGCCGGGAAGATCTGTTGGCGCCAA
>CAXRBE010000016.1:0-2416 GCA_964228805.1 Burkholderiaceae bacterium | reverse complement strand
ACGATCACGAAACTCGTCCTGCCAGTTGCGGCAGGCGCGCACCACTTCCTGTTCAATTTTCACGGGGTCGATATCCAGCGGCTTGGTCGGGTCAACGCGCAGAATGAACTGGGTGCGCGCCAGGGTGGATTCGGAAAAATAGGTCCAGAACTCGCTTTCGCTGGCTTCCACGCGGCGCGTCAGCACTTCCTGAATGGTGCGGCGAATATCGGTGGAGTAGACATCCCGCGGCACAAAGGCCAGGCAATAGTAAAAGCGTCCATAGTTGCCACGGCGCAGAAACACGCGAATCTGGTTACGCTCCTGCATCTGCACGATGGCAATTGCGGTCTGCGCCAGCTCGTCCACCGGGGTCTGGAACAGGTCATCACGGGGCAGCACCTGCAGCACCTGCTCCAGTTCCTTGGCCAGATGGCTACGCGGAATAAAGCCGGACACCTCGCGTACATGGGCCACCTTGCGCCGCACATGCGGAATATGGTCAACCAGCGCGGAATACACCCGCGAGGTATAAAGCCCCATAAAGCGGTGTTCCAGCAGCACGTTACCGTCGGCGTCTACCTCCCGTACCGAGACATAGTCCGGGTACGCCGGCCGATGCACACGGCTCAGTTGAGAGGCCTTGGCAAACGACAGCAACAGCGGCGCCTGCAGATAGGCCGTAACCGTGTCCGGCAGGCCCTCAAGATTCTCATCACGCGGGTTCAGTGCCAGCGCACCCAGGCTGGCGTCAGTGCGCAGGCCCAGGCGCTGTTCGGGCAGGCCCTCGTTGATGGCAAAGCACTCGTAGCCCAGAAAGGTGAAATGGTCATCCAGCAGCCATTCGAGAAAGGCCACTGCCTCGGCTCGCTCGTCACGCGAGAAATATTGCTTGCGGCGACTGTTGAGCTGGCTGATCAGCGCCTGCACCCGCTCACGCATGGCGCTGAAGTCCTGTACGGTGGCGCGCACCGTATCCAGCGCGGCCAGCAGCCCCGGCTGCAGGGCGCTGAGATCAGACGCGTTGGTGGCCCGGTCAATCTCTATATACATGACCGATTCGGCGCGGGCATCGGCGGCCTGCGCACCCGGCGCAAGCAGCTTCTTGAGATTGCCGCTCTGGTCGCGCTCGACATGCACGATGCTGTTGTACAGGTTGTGAATGGCATAGCCCTGGCGAGTCAGTTCCATGCGCACCGAATCGACCAGAAACGGCAGATCACGATGCAGCACCTCGACAATGCTGTGGGTGCTTTGCCAACCATGCTGCTCGGTGTCGGGGTTGAACACCCGCAGCTTCACATCGCCCCCCGGCATCTGTTGCACAAAGCGCCAGGCCGACAGCGTGCAGCCCAGCAAATCCGCATCCTGGCGCACCTCCAGCTCTGCGAGCGTGGCAATGCCAAAGAACTGGCTGCAAAACTGCGCTACAGCACTGTGGTCACCACGCGGTACCAGATCCTGCAAACGGACCTGCAATTGCTCGATAAACGCCTGCTTGGAACTGGCCGTGATCAGCGCCATCTTGCCTCCCTCCTGGGGGTTGGGTGTATTCGGTCGGCGGCTTGGGCCCTTGCGGGCACACTGTTTTTTGTCTGTGAGGATAGTCTAGACCAAGGGCTTTTCGTTACAGTGACACCCACTGATTCCAGCCCGTGCCTCAGAACAACGGACACCACATGACCCATCGGGATTCCCTGCTGCAGTTGAAGGCCTTCATGGGCCAACACATTTTCGGTCAGGAACATCTGATCGACCGTATGCTCATCAGCTTGCTGGCTGGCGGTCACGTACTGGTCGAGGGCGCTCCCGGGCTGGCCAAGACCAAGGCCATCAAAGCCCTGTCCGAGGGTATCGAGGCGGACTTCCACCGCATTCAGTTCACCCCCGACCTGCTGCCCGCCGACATCACCGGCACCGAGGTCTACCACCCGGAAACCGCCACCTTCAGCTTTCAGCAGGGCCCCATCTTTCATCATCTGGTGCTGGCTGATGAAATCAACCGGGCACCGGCCAAGGTGCAATCAGCCCTGCTGGAGGCCATGGCCGAACGCCAGGTGAGTATCGGCCGCGAGACCTACGGCCTGCCCGAGCTGTTTATGGTGATGGCGACGCAAAACCCGATCGAGCAGGAAGGCACCTATCCGCTGCCAGAGGCGCAGCTCGACCGCTTTTTGATGCACGTGCGCATTGGCTTTCCGGATGCGGCCCTTGAGCGGCAGATTCTGCAACTGGCTCGGGGCGAAGCCCGGGGCGAGGAACCGCGCATTGCCGAGCGCATCAGCCAGCAGTGCATTCTCGCCGCCCGCCAGGAAGTGCTTGAGCTGTTCATGGCCGATGCGGTGGAGGAGTATCTGATCCAGCTGGTCATGGCCACCCGCAGACCCGACCAGTACAACCCGCAACTGGCCGAATGGCTGGAGATGGGCGCCAGCCC
>CAXRBE010000015.1:0-21504 GCA_964228805.1 Burkholderiaceae bacterium | reverse complement strand
CAGGTTGGTGCTCAGGTCGGGGCGGTTGTTGGTCCACTGGCGCCCGGCGCTGGCAATGAGGTCTACCCGTGGGCGTTGGCCAGATTTGGCAAATTCGTGCTCATGGCCTGCAGCAGTGAATTCGCGCCATCTGGCCTGGATCTCAGGGTTGCCCACCACAGCCTTGCGCGCGACCTCAATCAAGGGCTGGGGCAGCGTCTGCGCAACAGTGGGGAGGGCGGAAAGGGAAAAGACAACAGAAATTACCAACTTGAATTTATTGTTCACTTGATATCCCCTCAGCACTGATTTTTTTATGGTCTGTCGGGCATGACTTGGCGAGACCCGAATTTAGGACGTGTCGATTGTTGGACGACTGTCAGTTGTCCACCTTCACCAAATACTGGGTGCCGCGCACGCCGATGATGCTGCCCTTGGCCTTCAAGGTCACTGCGTCTGGCTTGAGCTTGGCGATCACGCCCGAAACATAGTTCAGGCTGCCCTTGCTCATGCTGGCCCCCAGCTTGAGTTGCCCCTGAGAAGGCGCATACAGATACTCATCGACAGTCAATTCGGTGTCGGGTCCAAAGGACATCAAGGTGTTGTCCTTGAATGTGACGCCCATACTCGCAGCAGGCATGGTCTTCAACTGGCTACCCAGCAATATGGGAGTCCCCGGCTGGGCCTTGATACGCTGGCCTTTGGTGGTCACCCAGGCTTCACCCGAAACATTCTTGACAAAACCGACGGCTTCGCTCTGAGCACTGGCAGCCCACGGTGCCAGAACGATCAGCAAGCCAACCAGCGCAGATAGTAGTAATGGTCTGGTTTTCATGTGCGCTCCTTAAGAGGTAGTTCTCGTGCATGAAGATACCGTTTAATCCCCGGCAAGTTTTGATCCAAATCAAGGGCTTAGCTGAAGTGGGATGGTCACCGGCCCATCGTTGACCAGATGAAGTTGCATATCGGCACCAAATTGGCCGGTCTGAACCAAGGGGTGTGTGGCGCGGGCACGCTCGACCAAGTGCTCATAGAGTTGCCGGCCTTGATCCGGCGGCGCGGCCTTGGTGAAACTCGGGCGATTGCCACCCGTGGTGTCTGCTGCCAAGGTAAATTGACTGACGATTAGCAGGCCACCTACAGCGCCATTGCCATCCAGGTTTTGCACGCTGCGGTTCATCTTGCCAGCTTCATCAGGAAAGATGCGAAGCTTCAGGATCTTGTCCAGCAGCCGGTCGGCCTGTAATTCGGTGTCGCCGCGTTCGGCACATACCAGGCAGACCAGGCCAGTGCCCATATCGGCCACGATCTGGCCCTGGATTTCTACCCGGGCTTGCCGCACACGTTGCAGTACTGCCAGCATGCAGGTCAACTCAAGGCAGCACGGGCTTGCTGCAGGCGATCGTTCAGGTAGGCTCCATAAAAATCAGGCAGGGAAGCCCCAATCAGGCGCTCGGCGATCTCGCGGCCCTGGCGACCAAAAAAGAGGACGGTGGGCGCAAGACGAATGCGCCAGCTGCGCACCTGGGCATCATGGGAGAGGCTCTGACCACGAAAATCGCGCAACAGTTGCTGGCTGCGCATATCGACCTGCACAATCGGCAAGCCTTCCAGTTGGAGCAGGGGCAGCAGATAGTTTTCGCGCACCACCTTGCAGAAAGGACAGCCATCCAGGCTGACCATCACCACCAGCGGCTGGCGTTTTTCCAGCGCCAGGCTCAGCTCCTGCTGGAGCGAAACGGCCAAGGGCAGCATTGCAGCTGAGGCCGCGTTCCCCATTTCGAACCCGGCAAGCGTCGAAACGATCAGTGCCCTACGCGAGATCGGTTGCTTCATGTCACAAGTGCGAAACAGGCAGGTGTGGTGCTGGCTTCAATGGCGATTCTGCACCACCCTCAGCCAGCCTGCAAAGGCATAGATCTGCTCTGCGCAAGCCAAGCCGGTCCCGGCAAGCCATGCCACAGCTTCCGCACGGAGTAGGGTAAACATCAATAAAGGCTTGGGACAATTACTTCTATAGTGTGCACTTATGGGGTATGACCGATCGTCGTCATACCGGATTGTCAGCTTTTCTTTTTCATTAGCCAGGAGGTTCCTTGTGAAGAAGCACTTTTATTGTGTATTTGCCCTATTGCTTGCCTGGGCAGGGCTACCCGCACTCGCCCAGGATGCCGCTTCCCTGCATGCCCGCTCGCTTGCTGCCACCTGTGCCAACTGCCATGGCACGGATGGCCGCACGGTGGAGGGCTCGGCCGTGCCGCCTCTGGCCGGCATGCCGCAAGACTACATGGTGAAGCAGATGGCGGCCTTCAAAAATGGCTCTCGCCCTGCCACAGTCATGCACCAGCTGGCCAAAGGCTACACCGACCAGCAAGTGGCCTTGGTTGCCGCTTACTTTGCCAATATCAAGCGCTGAAAAGGGGGTGATTTCATGAAACGACGCAGTTTTGTTCAGGCCTCCCTGGCCTTGGGTACTCTGGGTAGCATGGTTGGTTGCGCCACCATTCCTGACAAGGCCAAAGTGGTGGTTATTGGCGGCGGCTACGGCGGCGCGACCGCCGCCAAGTATGTGCGCATGATGTCCAATTACAAGATCGATGTGGTGTTGGTCGAGCCCAATGACAATTTTGTCTCCTGCCCGATTTCAAATCTGGTGCTTGGCGGCTACAAGTCTATCGGCGACATCACCACCCCTTATGACAATTTACGCAGCAAACACGGTGTGATCCACGCCAAGGACCGAGTCACCCGCATTGATGCCACAAAGAAAACCGTCACGCTTGCTGGCGGCTCCACCATCGCCTACGACAAGCTGATTGTGTCGCCCGGGGTTGATTTCATGTGGGGCAGTGTCGAGGGCCTGCAAGCCGCCAACGCAGCAGGCCAGATCCTTCATTCTTGGAAGGCCGGCCCCGAGACGGTGGCCCTGCGCAAGCAGCTCGAAGCCATGCCTGACGGGGGAGTTTTTGCCCTCTCTGTTCCGCTGGCCCCCTATCGCTGCCCGCCTGGCCCCTATGAACGCGCCAGCCAGGTAGCCAGTTACTTCAAAAAGCACAAGCCTCGCTCCAAAGTGCTGATTCTGGACGCCAACCCGGATGTCACTTCTAAAGGCCCCCTGTTCAAGAAGTTCTGGGCTGAAAACTACAAGGGCACCCTTGAATTCCGTGGCAATCACAAGGCTGTCGCCGTGGACGCCAGAACCAACACAGTCAAGTTTGAAACAGCTGACGATGTCAAGGCCAGTGTGCTCAATGTGATCCCGAGCATGAGTGCCGGCAACATTGCGATGGAGTCCGGGCTGGCTAATGTGAACAAGCGCTGGTGCGCTGTGGACTATCTGAGCTTTGAGTCCAGGGTAGCCCGTGATGTGCATGTAATCGGCGACTCGGTGCTGGCCTCACCCGGCATGCCCAAGTCGGGGCATATGGCCAATTCCCATGGCAAGGTGGTCGCCGCCGCCGTGGTGGCCCAGCTCTCTGGCCTGCCAGTCAACCCGCAGCCCATGCTGACCAACACCTGTTATAGCTTTGTCAATGACAAGCTGGTGGTCCATGTGGCCTCGGTTCACCGCTATGAATCCGACAAGAAGGATTTCATTCCCGTCGCCGGTTCGGGCGGTGTTTCGCCTGGCCCCACTGAACTGGAAGGCGTCTACGCCTGGAACTGGGCGCAGAACATCTGGGCCGACACCCTGCTGTGAGACACGAAACAATTATTGGTCACCAATTCCAGGCTGGGTAATATTGAAAGGTAATCAAGCGATTTCCTAGTGGAATTATTTCTTATTGAAAGGCTCAACATGTTCAAACTTATCACCACCCTAGGCTTGGCTGCCTTGGCTGCTGGCTTAATTTCTGGTTGCGCCAGCACCGAACAAGGCCCGGTGAAGGCGGTCTACCACATCAATACCAAGCCCGACACGGTTCCGGCCATCCTGGGCAATATCCGTAACCATTTGAATGCCGACCCCAGCAGCAAGATCGTGGTAACCACTCATGGCGATGGCATTCTGTTTTTGCTCCAGGATGCCAAGGACAGTCGGGGCCGCGAATTTGCCGCCACGATCAGCGAGTTGAAAGGTCGTGGGGTTGATTTCCGTGTTTGCAACAACACCTTGACCACCCGCAACATCAAGGCCGATCAGGTGAGCATGGAAGCCAAGATCGTGCCCTCAGGCGTCGCTGAGGTGGCTCGCCTGCAATCTCGTGAAGGGTATGTCTACCTGAAACCCTGAGTGCAAGGCCCTAGCTGCTATTTCATGCTGGGCTTCGAGTCTCTGGGTCTCAGGGTTCGGCTCAGCAGGATCACCGGAACCAGGCCAACCAAGACCAGGGTCAAGGAGGGCAGCATCGCCTCGCCCAGCCGTTCGTCTCGAGCCAGCTGGTAGGCCACCACGGCCAGAGTGTCGCTGTTGAATGGCCTAAGCACCAGGGTTGCCGGCAACTCCTTCATCACATCGACAAAAACCAGCAGGCCCGCCACGCCCACCGAGCGGCGCAATAGCGGCCAATGCACCTTGTGCAGAAGGCGCCAGTCACCAGCGCCAAGCAGGCGCGCCGACTCATCCATGCTGGCCGGCAGGCGGGCGTAGGCACTGCGTACTGATTGCAGGGCCACCGCGCTGAATCGAACCAGATAAGCCCAGAGCAAACCAAGCGAGGTCGCCGTCAGCAAAGCTGCCACCTCGCCCTGCGGCCACTGTGCCTGCAGCCAACCCACTGGCAACAAAAGCCCGACCACGATCACCGGCCCGGGAACGGCATATCCCAAGCCGGCCAGCTCGACCGCCACGGAGGTCACCCGGTCCTGCGACCGTCGCAGGATGAAGGCCAACAGCACGGCGGCGGCCACAGCCAGAATGGCAGCAATCAAACTAAGTCGAAGGCTGTTGAAGGCCCAGTCGGCATATCGCGCCCAGGGCACGGCCAGGTCTTCAGCCCACAAGGGCCTGAGGGTGAACAGTAGGGGGGCGACAAACCCCATCATCAGGGGCAGGGCACAGACAAGCCAAGCCAGCACACGGTGCCAGCCGTCAAGCTCAATAGGCCGGGCCTCCATCGCGCCTGCAGCACTACGGACATGGGCAAACCGCAGACGCTGTTGCGCCTTTTGCTCGACCCAGAGCAGGCAAGCCACTAAACCAATTAAAAAAGTGGCCAGCTGGGCAGCCACCAGGCGGCTGTCCAAGACCAGCCAGGCCTTGTAGATTCCGGCAGAAAAGGTCTGAACGCCGAAATAGCTCACCACGCCAAAATCAGCCAGGGTCTCCATCAGGGTCAGGGCCACGCCTGCGGCCACCGCTGGCCGCGCCATCGGCAAGGCTACTTGCCATATGCGCCGCGACAGGGGTGCACCCAACAGGCGCGCCGCCTCCATCAGCTGGCTGGCGCGCTCGACCAGTGCAGTGCGCGCCAGCAGGTACACATAGGGATAAAGGGTGAATGTCAGGACCCAGGCCGCCCCCCCCAGATTGCGCACCTCAGGAAACATTCGACCCTCCAGCCCGCTCCAGGCTCGCAAGCTCGTCTGCAAGGGGCCGCTGAATTGAAGAAAATCGGTATAGGCGTAAGCCACCACATAGGCGGGCATGGCCAGTGGCAGCAGCAAGGCCCACTCGAACACACGTCGGCCCGGAAAATCAAACAGGGTGACAGCCAGAGCTGAGCTCAGGCCAATGCCGGCCACACCTATGGCCACCAGCAGACACAACATCAAGCTGGTGCCGAGGTAATCAGGCAGAACGGTTCGACCCATCTCCACCAGCACTTGCAGCGACTGTTCGCCCCAACCCGCCCAGGAAGCCAGCAAGGCCAGCAGCGGCAGGGCCAGCAGGGCTGTCAGCAGGAAAAGAGGGAAAAAATAGATTGGGCGCGGCGACATGACAGGCTAGTGTGAGCAGACAGAAGTGGCCATGCCGACTCTGTAAATGAGAATTGTAAGCATTTAGAATGAGGCCATGTTTCTCGAGCTGTCCCAACTCCAACTCCAATACCCCAATAGCGAACACCCTGCGGTTGATCAGGTGTCGCTAGGGCTTCAGCCTGGCGAAATCGGGGTTCTGATCGGACCCTCAGGCTGCGGCAAAACCTCCCTGTTGCGGGCCGTCGCCGGCCTGGAGCGGGTATCGGGCGGTGAAATCCGGGTTGCAGGGCAGGTGGTCAGCAGCCGCAGCAGCCACCTGGCCCCGGAGCTTCGGCGCATGGGCATGGTGTTTCAGGACTACGCCCTATTTCCGCATCTGGATGTGGCTGGCAATGTGGCTTTTGGCCTGCATGACCTGCCCGCCAGGCAACGGGCTGAGCGCGTGGCCGAGGTGCTGGCCCTGGTTGGTCTGACTGGTAGCCAGAGCGCCTACCTGCATCAGCTTTCGGGAGGGCAGCAACAGCGGGTGGCGCTGGCGCGCGCATTGGCGCCGCGGCCTCAACTGTTGCTGCTTGATGAGCCCTTTTCCAACCTTGATGTCGAACTGCGTGAGCGCCTGGCCCAGGAGGTGCGCAGCATTCTCAAGACCGCCCAGGCCACCGCCCTGTTTGTAACCCACGATCAGCTGGAAGCCTTTGCGGTGGGCGACACCATCGGTGTCATGCACCAGGGGCACCTGTTGCAGTGGGACGATGCCTACACCCTTTACCACCGGCCTGCCACCCGATTCGTCGCCGAATTTATCGGCCATGGAGTTTTCGCCCCGGCCACCATCCGCCAGCTGGGCGGACAGACGGTGGTGCAGACGCCCCTGGGCGATCTGACCGACGTGTCGGAGTGCCCCCTGCCCAGCGCCTATACGGATGGCGAATGCGATGTGCTGCTGCGCGCCGATGACATCGTGCATGACGACGATGCGCCAGTGAAGGCCGAAATCGTTCGCAAATTCTTTCGTGGATCAGAATTTCTTTATACCTTGCGCCTGGCCAGCGGCGAGGCCATCATGGCCCATGTACCGAGCCACCATGACCACAAAATTGGCGAATGGATCGGCATTAGACCCGAGGTCGATCATGTGGTCACATTCGAGCGGCGGTGAGCCAGCATTGACTGCTCTGATCATTGGGCTTGACGCCCCGGTGCCCGCACAAGCTGCTCAACACAGCCTTGCAACTCGGACGCCCAGGCCCGACGCTCACGTCCGGCGCTGGACTGAACCTGACCAAAGCGGATCAGTACCACAATGCCCGGTGTGCGCAGTGTCCGCCAGACCGAACGCAGCAGTGTGTCCTCAGCTGTGTAGAGCGGTGCTGCGCTGGGGTGTCCGCTGTCGCGCTCGATAAACTGCAAAGCCACTGGCTGGATCGGCGCAGCCGCTGATATCGCTGCCTGCAGCAGGTTGGCATGGAAAGGCAGCAGGCGGATGCCATCGCCAGTGGTTCCTTCAGGAAAGACTGCCAGCACATCACCGTCGCGCAGGCTTTGCTCCATATGACGCACCACCCGCAGGGCATCGCGTCGGCGCGTACGCTCGATGAACAGCGTTCCCACCCCCGAGGCCAACTTGCCAATCAGGGGCCAGCGCGCCACATCCGCCTTGGAAACAAAGCGGCAATAGCGTGCTGCATGCAAAGCAGTGATGTCCAGCCAGGACAGGTGATTGGCCACGATCAGCAATGGGCCCGTAGCCCCTGACTCGCCCTCCACCACCAGCCTGATGCCAAGACAGGCAAGCATGCGTGCCGACCAATCCTGAACGCGAAGTTCGCGTTGCTCCTGGGGCATGCGCGGGAATACAAAGGCTATCGTCAGCAGGCCCCGCAACAGGTGCAGCAAGGCCTTGAGCAAGCGCCAACTGACGCGCCAGTGTGGCACCGGCTTTTTTTGCTCAATTTGTGGCTTGGAAGGCAAGCTGGCCATTGACAAGGGTGTGACGCACGCGCCCTGGCAACTCGTAGGCAGCGAACGGGGTGTGCCTGCCCTGGCTGATCAGACTCTGGGGCTGCACTGTCCACTCGGCCGATGGGTCGAACACGCAGATGTCGGCAACCCCGCCCGGCACCAGCTGACCCACGCTGGCCTGCAGCGTGCCCAGTGAGCCGCCCAGCACACGGGCCGGTTCGCAGGTGAGCACTGCCAATGCGCGCATCAGTCCGGCACCGCTTTCCTGGCCCCATTTCAGAGCCAGGCTGAGCAGCAACTCAAAGCCACTGGCGCCTGGCTCGCTCTCGGCAAAGGGCAGGTTCTTTGTGTCCTCGTCAACCGGCGTATGGTCTGATACCAGCGCGTCGATGGTGCCGTCCTCCAGCGCCTCACGCAGGGCGTCGCGGTCCCTTGGCTGGCGCAGGGGCGGATTCAGGCGCATGCGGCTGTCGAAATAGCCCAGATCCACATCGCTCAGGTGCAGCGAGTTGATGCTGATATCGCAACTCACCGGCAAGCCTTCGTCCTTGGCCCGGCGCACCAGTTCCACCCCGGCTGCGCTGCTGAGGCGGCACAGGTGCACCCGCGCCTTGCTGGCGCGCACGAGTTCGAAGATGGTGTGCAAGGCGATGGTTTCGGCGGCCACCGGCACACCAGCCAGCCCCAGGCGGGTGGCCAGGGGGCCACTGGCCGCCACACCGCGGCCAAGGTGGTAGTCCTGTGGTCGGAGCCAGATTGCCAGGCCGAAGGTGCTGGCGTATTGCAGCGCACGCTGAAGCACCTGGGTGTTGAGCAGCGGCACTTCAGCCTGGCTGAACCCGACACAACCGGATTCGGCCAGTTGCACCATCTCGGTCAGGATCTCGCCCTTGAGGCCGCGTGTCAGCGCGCCCAGGGGAAACAGGCGCGCCTGGTGCAACTTCTCGGCGCGGTGCTTGAGCATCTCCACCAGACCGGGCTCATCGAGCACGGGGTCGGTGTCGGGCAGGCAGACCAGACTACTGATGCCACCGGCCACAGCAGCGGCCATTTCCGACTCCAGCATGCCTTCATGCTCATGACCCGGCTCGCGCAGCCGTGCCGCCAGGTCCACCAGCCCTGGGGCCACCACACAACCCTTGGCATCTATCGACCGGTTGGGGGCAAAGTCGGCCGGAACCTGGCCAACGGCCACGATGCGACCGGCAGCCACCGCGACATCGGCAATTTCGTCAAAGTTGCGAGCCGGGTCGATGACGCGGCCGCCATGGATTAACAGCTTCATGCTTCGTTCCCCGCCACAATGCTCATCACCGCCATGCGCACCGCGATTCCGAAAGTGACCTGCGGCAGGATCACGCTCTGGCGGCCATCAACCACCGCAGAGTCGATTTCGACGCCACGATTGATCGGCCCCGGGTGCATGACGATGGCATCACTCTTGGCCAGCTGCAATTTTTCGGGTGTCAGGCCAAAACTCTTGAAGAATTCCTGGCTGGAAGGCAGCAAGGCACCGCTCATGCGCTCGTTCTGCAGGCGCAGCATGATGATCACATCACAGCCGCGAATACCCTCCTCCAAGGTGTGGCAGACACGCACGCCCATTGGCGCCATGTCTCCTGGCACCAGTGTCCTGGGCCCGACCACCCGCACCTCGGCGCAACCCAGCGTGGTCAGTGCGTGTATGTCGGAGCGGGCGACCCGGGAATGCAGCACATCGCCCACAATGGCCACGGTGAGGTTGGCAAAGTCTTTCTTGAAGTGGCGAATGGTGTACATGTCCAGCAGGCCCTGGGTCGGATGCGCATGGCGGCCGTCGCCAGCGTTGATGACATGCACATGCGGCGCCACATGCTGGGCGATCAGGTAGGGCGCGCCGGATTCGCTGTGTCGCACCACGAACAGGTCGGCAGCCATGGCACTCAGGTTGGCGATGGTGTCGAGCAGGGTTTCACCCTTGGCGGTGGAGGAGCGGGCGATATCCAGGTTGATCACATCGGCCGACAGGCGCTTGGCAGCGATCTCGAAAGTGGTGCGGGTGCGGGTTGAATTTTCAAAGAACAGGTTGAATACGCTCTTGCCACGCAGAAGTGGCACTTTTTTAACCTCGCGGTCATTGACACTGACAAAACTGCCTGCAGTGTCCAGGATTTGCAACAGGATGTCCCGGGGCAGTCCCTCGGTGGACAGCAGATGGATCAGCTCGCCATTCTTGTTGAGTTGGGGATTGCGTTTGTAGAGCATTCAGTCCTCCTGCCCTTGTGTTCCAGGCGCCAGCTGCCTCATGCGTGGAAGGCGCTTCATTCAGACCATCTCCACCTGAAAGCTGAATCCGCCCTGCGGGCTGCGCGCAAGGGCCAGCAACTGCGAATCCGGCAAGGCAACCCGGACAGCGGCAAAGTCGGCCTGGATCGGGAGTTCCCGACCACCACGGTCCACCAGCACCGCCAGTTGGACGCGGGCCGGACGACCATAATCAAACAACTCATTGATCACGGCACGAATCGTCCTGCCGGTGTAGAGCACATCATCGAGCAGGATGATGTGGGCACCATTCACATCGAAGGGCAGGCGGGTCTGCCCTCCTGAACTCAGGCCTCGCTGGGCAAAATCATCGCGGTGCATGGACGAGGAAATAACCCCGGGCTCCACTGGCAAGGCCAGGTCGTGCTGCAGCCGCTCGGCCAGCCAGGCACCGCCGGAGGTGATGCCCACCAGATGGGCGGCCGGGATGGCCATCGCCTGCACGCCCCGCAGCAGCTCTTGGTACAGCGCTTCTGCATCCAGTGTGAGGGCGCCCTGGGCTGGGCCAGCCTTGTTCTTGCCTGTCATCGGATGTCCCTCAAAAACTGTTCCAGAATGATGCAGGCTGCGGCAGCATCTGCATCCTTGGCGCCCTGGGCCTGGGCCTCGGTGGTGCTGTAGCGCTCGTCCACTTCATAGACCTGCAAGCCGAAACGGCCGCGCAACTGGCGCGCGAACTTCTGTGCGCGCAGGGTGTTTTCATGGACTGCGCCATCCGGGTGAAAGGGAATTCCCACCACCAGCGCATCCGGTTGCCACTCGCGCAGACGGCGGCCGACCTCCTCGAATCGGGCGTCACCCTGGGCTTGAATGGTGGGCTGGGGCTGGGCTGAACGGGTCAACCTATTGCCAACAGCCACACCAGTGCGCAGGGTGCCAAAGTCAAATGCCAGGAAGGTTTTCTGCGAGGCAGGTACGTCGGCTTGTACCAGCACCTGGCTCATGCGTGCCCCGCCTCGGGTTGCAGCATCCAGGCTTGCAAACCGAGCAGGGCCAGTGCCCGGTCGTAGCGTTGCTCAATGGGGGTGTCGAAGATGACCGCCTCGTCAGCAACCACAGTCAGCCAACTGTTCTCGCCCAGCTCCGACTCCAACTGCCCCTCACCCCAGGCCGAGTAGCCCAGGGAAACCAGGACCCGGCGGGGGCCGGCGCCCGAAGAAAGCGCCTCCAGCACATCCCGGGATGTGGTCATGGCCAGGCCATCGGGCACCAGAATGCTGGAGGAATACACCGGCTCCTTGGCCTCGGGGTCAGGCGAGGCCACCGGATCGTGCAACACAAACCCCCGGTCGGTCTGGACCGGGCCGCCATGAAACACAGGCTGTTCGATCAGGTCACTACGGCCCAGGCGCAGTTCGACCTTGTCGAACAGGTTTTGCAGATTGATTTCGCTCGGTTTGTTGATGACCAAGCCTAGCGCGCCCCGTTCGCTATGCTCGCACAGGTAGACCACGCTCCTGGAGAATGTCGCATCTTCCAGTCCGGGCATTGCGATCAGAAAATGATTCGTCAGGTTGATGGAGGCAGAATCATCGGACATACCAACATTCTAGCGGCGATCATGGACAAACCCTATCAATCCGGCCTGGTCTGGTTCAGGCGTGATCTGCGCCTGAGCGACCACGGCGCCCTGAGCCTGGCCCTGCAGCAGTGTGAGCAGGTGCATTGCGTGTTCATCTTCGATAGCACGATCCTTGATCCACTGCCGCGTGCGGACCGGCGGGTCGAGTTCATCCGAGCAGCGCTGCTTGAGGTTGACGCCGGCCTGCGCCGCCTGGCTGGCCGTGACCAGGCTGGGCTGATCGTGGCGCTGGGCCAGAGCACCGCGCTGGTGCCGAAACTGGCGGCTGAGCTTGGTGTGCAGGCCGTGTTTGCCGCCCATGATTACGAGCCCGAGGCGATCGCGCGTGATGCCCTGGTGCAACAGCGCCTGAGCCAGGATGGCATCGAATTGCACACCTGCAAGGATCAGGTGATTTTTGAACGGCGGGAAATACTCACCCGCAACTCTGCGCCCTACAGCGTGTTCACACCCTACAAAAAGGCCTGGCTGGCCGCTGTTGATGCCACGGCACTTGTTGACCACACGCTCAAAGGCGCCAGCGCAGCGCTGGCTGCGCGCCCGACGGCCTGGCAGCGCGGTGTGCCCAGTCTGGAGGACATTGGGTTTGAGAAAACCAACCTGGCCCAACTCAAGATCCCGACGGGAGAGAGCGGTGCCCGTCAATTGCTGGCTGACTTTTTTGAGCGCATGGACCAGTACCACACCACGCGCGATTTTCCTGCGGTCAAGGGGCCAAGCTATCTCAGCGTTCACCTGCGCTTTGGCACGGTATCGGTGCGCCGGCTGGCAACACTGGCCCTGCAGCGCATGGCGGCCGGCAGTCGCGGTGCCGAAACCTGGCTGGGTGAGCTGATCTGGCGCGAGTTCTACTTCCAGTTGCTGGCCAACTATCCCCATGTGGCCCGCGGCAGTTTTCGTCCTGAATACGACGCCATTGTCTGGGAGCAGGGAGAGCAGGCACAAACTCGGTTCCAGGCCTGGTGCGATGGCAGGACAGGCTACCCGCTGGTGGATGCAGCCATGGCCCAGCTCAATCAGAGCGGCTACATGCACAACCGGCTGCGCATGGTGAGTGGCAGTTTTCTGGTGAAAGACCTGGGCATCGACTGGCGCTGGGGCGAGCGCTACTTTGCAGAGAAACTGATCGATTTTGACTTGTCAGCCAATAATGGTGGCTGGCAGTGGGTGGCATCCTGCGGCTGTGATGCGCAGCCCTGGTTTCGCATTTTCAACCCGGTCAGTCAGAGTGAGAAATTCGACCCCGAGGGCCGCTTCATCCGCCGCTACCTGCCTCAACTGGCACACCTGCCGAGCAAGCTTGTGCACGCGCCCTGGCTGGCTGCAGAGGAGGCTCTGGCAAGCGCCGGGGTACGCCTGGGCGATAACTATCCAAAGCCTCTGGTGGATCATGCCCTGGCACGGCAGCGCACGCTAGAGCGCTATTCGGTGGTACGGGCCAACTCGCGCAGCGACTGAACCAGCTCCTCCTGGGGCCTCTTGGCAATGCCGGCAGCGTCCTGGTGCAGCAATTGACGCAGATGCCGGGCAGCATCGGCAAGCAGTTGGGCCTGCTCGGGCGTGTGGGCGCGCGAGGCCGCCTGCAGCGCCTGCGCCAGCTGGCAGGAATAATCAGCCAGTACCGGCTGCTGGCAATCTTCGGCATGCACCGCCAAAGCCCAGGCCAGCGAGGCAGCGTGCAGCCAGGCTGGCAACTGAAGATCAGCGTGCCTGGCTGACAGCATGGACTCGAGTTGTTGAGAGTAGTGGTCGGCCAAGCTCAACCAGTCCTGCCGGGTAGCGGCCACCCCCAGGCCCAAAGCCAGCTCCAGGCCTTGCCACAAGGGCGCACCGTTAAGCGCTTGAGCCTGCGCAGCCACGCCCTGGCAATGACGCAGCAGGGCGGCGACCAATTCCTCAGAGGGTTTGCTCTGGTGGCTCAACAGCGCTGCGCATTGCAAGAGCAGTTGCAGGACCAGCTTTCTGGCTTCCTGGTCCTCAGCAGATGCCAGCTGGCTGCGCAGTTCGAAAAATGCGGCCGCAATCTTCCAGAAAGCCCGCCAGGGCAGGTTGGCCTGTCCATGGGACAGTTCCAGACTGAGCTGTCGCAAGGCCAGGGCGTGTGGTGCATCGGGCTGGCGCAGCCAGGCCAGCACGGCTCGGTCCCAGTCCTCGCGCAGGGCAGGCCGGCAGCTCAGAGCGTGCGGCCATGAGGGCAGCACGACATCGGCGCGCCGCCAGTCCAGGGGCCGGCCCAGGCTCAGATCTGGACCATTTCGAAATCTTCCTTGCGCGCTCCACATTCAGGGCAGGTCCAGTTCATCGGCACCTCGCTCCACGGGGTCCCCGGGGCGATGCCGTGCTCGGGGTCGCCGGCTGCCTCGTCGTAAATCCAGCCACAAATCAGGCACATCCAGGTTTTGCTGTCACTCACGGTATCAAGACCTTCGCTTCGAATAAAATGATTTCGACTGATTGTATCGAGGCTGGCCTGTAGCCAACCCGACTGCCAGATTGGCAGGCCAGGGCCGGGTTGGTAGCTTGTCACAAAGGCCGCAGACCCCACTCATGGACACTCCCGACAACGCCCCACCCACCGATGCCCCGGCCAACCCCGCATGCGTGCTGGTTTTCAATGCCAACGACCCCAGCGGGGCCGGCGGGCTGGCCGGTGATGTCACAGCCATAGCCTCGGTGGGGGCGCATGCGCTGCCAGTGCTTACCGGCACCTACGCACGCGACACGGCCAGCATATTCGAGCACTTCGCCCTGGATGAGGAAGTGGTTGCCGAGCAGGCGCGTACGCTGCTGGAGGATGTGGGGGTCACTGTGATCAAGGTGGGTTTTGTCGGCACGCCGGAAAATCTGAGTGCCATTGCCGAAATTGCCACCGACTATGCCGATGTGCCACTGATCGCCTACATGCCCGACCTGTCGTGGTGGGAAGAGGTGCAGATCGATCTGTACCAGGATGCCTTTCGCGAGCTGATCCTGCCTCAGACCAGCATCTTGCAAGGCAATCACAGCACACTGTGGCGCTGGCTGCTGCCCGAATGGAGCTCGGAAAAACCGCCAACGGCACGTGATCTGGCCCGAGCTGCCGCCGAGTTCGGCGTGCCCTACACCCTGGTGACAGGTGTTCCCGCCCCCGAACAGCATGTGGAAAACCTGCTGGCCAGCCCACAGGCAACGCTGCGCAGTGAGAAATTCGAGCGCTTTGACGCCACCTTCACCGGAGCGGGCGACACCCTGTCGGCTGCTCTGGCTGCCCTGCTCGCCAGCGGCTGCGAATTGGCCGACGCCTTTTCCGAGGCGCTAGGCTATCTGGATCGCTGCCTGGACCACGGCTTTCGGCCAGGCATGGGCAATGTGTTGCCAGATCGGCTGTTCTGGGCCCAATCGGTTGCCGAGGACGAAGCTGGCGATGGGGCAGATTCATCAACCGACTCAAGCCTGCAATTCCCCCCTCATGACACACAACATTGACCGCAACGATGCCTTGTTCGAACGCGCCCGGCAGGTGATCCCTGGCGGCGTCAACTCCCCGGTGCGGGCGTTTCGCGCTGTTGGCGGAACCCCGCGCTTTGTCGAGCGCGCACAAGGTGCTTACGTCTGGGATGCCAACGGGCGCAAGTACATCGACTACATCGGCTCCTGGGGTCCGATGATCCTGGGCCATGGCCACCCGTCGGTGCTTGAGGCGGTGCAAAAGGCGGCAGGCCAGGGCTTTTCGTTCGGCGCGCCGACCGAGCGTGAAATTGAGCTGGCCGAGGAAATCATGAAACACCTGCCTTCGATGGAAATGCTGCGCCTGGTCAGCTCTGGCACCGAGGCTGGCATGAGCGCCATCCGGCTGGCGCGAGGCGCCACAGGCCGCAGCAAAATCATCAAGTTTGAAGGTTGCTACCACGGCCATGCCGACGCGCTGCTGGTCAAGGCCGGTTCCGGCCTGGCCACCTTCGGCAACCCCACCAGCGCAGGCGTGCCGCCTGAGGTGGTGCAGCACACCCTGGTGTTGGAATACAACAATGTGCAGCAGTTGGAGGAGGCGTTTGCCCTGCACGGCCAGGGAATTGCGGGCCTCATGATCGAGCCGATCGCTGGCAATATGAATTTCGTTCGCGCCAGCGTGCCTTTCATGCAGCGCTGTCGCGAGCTGTGCACCCAGAACGGCGCCCTGCTGATCTTCGATGAAGTGATGACCGGATTTCGCGTTGCACTGGGCGGTGCACAAGCGATTTATGCCAAGGCCATCCCCGGCTTCAAGCCCGATCTGACGGTGCTGGGCAAGGTGATTGGCGGTGGCATGCCACTTGCGGCTTTTGGCGGCTCGCGCGCCATCATGGAACTGATGTCGCCGGTGGGCCCCGTCTACCAGGCCGGCACGCTCTCAGGCAACCCGGTGGCCACCGCCTGCGGGCTGGCCACCCTGCATGAAATCGTCAAGCCCGGTTTCTTCGAAGAACTCTCAGCCAGAACCCGCATGCTGCTCGACAGACTGAAGAAGACTGCCGCCAATGAAGGCGTCGCCTTTAGCGCTGACAGCGAGGGCGGCATGTTTGGCTTTTTCCTGCTGCCCAAACTGCCGCAGAATTACACCCAGGTCATGAAGACCGAGGGCGCCAAATTCAACCAGCTGTTCCATGGACTGCTCGAGCGCGGTGTCTATATCGCGCCAGCGCTGTACGAAGCCGGTTTCGTCAGCGCGGCGCATAGTGAGGAAGACATCGAGGTCACGGTTGCTGCGGCGCAGCACGTGTTCAAGTCGCTTCGTCCAGCATGATGTGGGACTGCAGTTGCTGACCTGAGCTTTGTCCCTGGCTTCTGCGTCATCCCGGTTTCCCCCCCACTCATCCCCCCGCCCTTCTCTATCCCCGCCCCTTCACCCCTCAGTTCTCCAAACAGGAGCAAGGGAAAATAGGCAGATCAGTGGCGGAAGTGGCGAACCCCGCTAAAGACCATTGCCACACCCCGCTCGTTGGCCGCATCGATGACCTCTTGATCGCGCATGGAGCCGCCTGGCTGGATGACGCAGGAGGCACCGGCATCGACCACCACATCCAGACCGTCTCGGAAAGGGAAAAAGGCGTCGCTGGCAACCACGGTATCTTTGAGCGACAACTTGGCGTGCTCGGCCTTGATGCTGGCGATGCGTGCGGAGTCCAGGCGACTCATCTGGCCGGCACCGACGCCCATGGTCATGCCGTCCTTGCAGAAAACAATGGCGTTGCTTTTGACGTATTGCGCCACCTTCCAGGCGAACAGCAAGTCTTGCAGCTGTTGCGGCGTGGGATGTTTCTTCGTCACCACTTTGAGATCGGTTAGTTTCAGCTCATGGTTGTCGGCGCTCTGGAGCAAGAGACCGGAGCCCACGCGCTTGATATCGGTGGTGTTGCGCGTGCTTGCGATGTCCTGGGGCAATGCGATCTTGAGAATACGCACATTGACCTTGGACTTGAAGACTTCCAACGCCTCGGGAGCGAAGTCCGGCGCCATCAGCACCTCGACAAACTGCTTGCTCACAGCCTGGGCCGCAGCGCCGTCCACCGAACGGTTAAAGGCAATGATGCCGCCAAAAGCGGAAGTCGGATCGGTCTGGAAGGCCTTGCTGTAGGCCTCCAGCGCATCCTTGCCCACGGCCACGCCGCAGGGGTTGGCATGCTTGATGATCACACAAGCCGGCTGGTCAAAGCATTTGACGCACTCCCAGCCGGCATCGGCATCAGCGATGTTGTTGTAGCTCAGCTCCTTGCCCTGCAACTGAAGGCCCGTGACCAGTGAGCCTGGCGAGGGGTAAAGATCGCGATAAAAGGCCGCCCGTTGATGCGGATTTTCGCCATAGCGCAGGTCCTGCAACTTGATGAACTGGCCATTGGACTGGCCAGGAAACTCATGCCGCACTGGCATGGTGCTGGAAGTGCCGGCCTCGAAGTCGATTGAGGACAGATAATCACTGATGGCGCCGTCATACTGGCTGATGCGGTTGAACGCGGCCACCGACAGCGCGAAGCGCAGCTTATCGGACAGCTTGCCGTCTTTCTTCAGCTCTTCGATCACGGCCTGGTATTGCGAAGCGTCGGTGATGACGCCCACATCCTTCCAGTTCTTGGCAGCGCTGCGCACCATGGCAGGGCCGCCGATGTCGATATTCTCGATCGCGTCCTCCAGGGTGCAATCTGTCCTGGCCACCGTCGCCTCAAAGGGATAGAGGTTGACCACCAGCAGATCGATGGTGTCGATGCCATGGGCCTTGAGCGCCGCCATGTGCTCAGGCACATCGCGCCGTGCCAGCAAGCCGCCATGCACCTTGGGATGCAAGGTTTTGACCCGTCCATCCAGCATTTCGGGAAAAGCCGTGACCTCGGCCACCTCGGTCACCGGCAGGCCCTGCTCAGCCAGCAGTTTGGCCGTGCCGCCAGTGGAAATTAGCCTCACGTCCAGCGCATGGAGCGAGCGGGCAAACTCGACAATGCCGGTCTTGTCGGAAACGGAAATCAGCGCGTTCATAGGGTTCCTGGTCAGTCAAGCGACAGAGCTGGGGCGGGTTGGCCCTGTCACTTCAACAGCTTGTGTTCGAGCAACTTTTTGCGCAGTGTGTTGCGGTTCAAGCCCAACCACATGGCTGCACGCGACTGGTTCTGATCGGCATGCGCCATCACCACTTCCAGCAAGGGCTTCTCTGCGATGCGCACCACCATTTCATACAGTCCGTCCGGTTCGGTACCTCGCAAATCCTTGAAGTAGGCCTCCAGGCTTGTGCGCACACTCTCTTCAATCTGTTTCTTACTCATGGGCTTATTTCCAGATGTTCTTCAATTTCAGGGTGAGTAGCAGGCAGATCAGGCAGGCGGTCCATATGCAGGGCCAAGCCGTCAAAAAAGTCGGCGACCGCCCGGGTCTGCGCCAGACAATCGTCCAGCAAATTCATGCGGGCGCGAAAAGGCTGGCCACCAGGCAGGGATTTGACATACCAGCCGATGTGCTTGCGCGCACTGCGCACACCGCTGTACTCACCGTACAAACCATAGTGGTCTTGCAAATGCTCCAGCAACAGGCGTTTGACTTCCGCGACAAGAGGCGGCGCCAATTTTTCTCCGGTGGCCAGAAAGTACGCGATCTCGCGAAATATCCAGGGCCGGCCCTGGGCCGCGCGGCCAATCATGAGGGCATCGGCACCGGTTGCCCGCAGCACCGCGCGCGCTTTTTCGGGCGTATCGATATCGCCATTGGCCACCACCGGAATTCGGATCGCGGCCTTGACGGCGGCAATGGTGTCGTACTCAGCGTTGCCGCCATAGCCTTGCTCGCGGGTGCGGCCGTGCACAGTCACCATTTGCACTCCAGCGCTCTCAGCTGCTCGGGCCAGCGACACAGCATTTTTGTGCGTCTGGCACCAGCCGGTGCGCATTTTCAGAGTAACTGGCACACTGCGCCCGGCGCAAGCTTCAACCACCGCCTCGATGATGCGCAAAGCCAGGCCTTCATCCTGCATCAGAGCCGAGCCAGCCCACTTATTGCAGACTTTTTTGGCAGGACAGCCCATATTGATATCGATGATCTGTGCCCCACGGTCGATGTTGTGCAGTGCGGCCTCGGCCATCATGCCCTCATCCGTACCCGCAATCTGCACTGCAATGGGTCCGGTCTCCCCGTCATGGTTAGCGCGGCGTGAGGTCTTGAGGCTGTCCCATAAATCCCTGCGTGAAGTCACCATCTCGCTGACCGCGTAGCCCGCGCCGAGCGCCTTGCACAGTCGGCGAAACGGGCGGTCGGTGACGCCCGCCATCCGAGCGACAAAGAGCGTATTGGTCAATTCAAACGAACCAATTTTCATGTTCGAAAGGGGGAGGCGTCCTTACCCGCAACGGGAAAAGATGATTAAAGACTGAGTGGAGAGTGTGCCGATTCTATCTGCACAAAATTTCAGCAATTGAAATTTCAACTGATGGTTATGCCATCGTCATTGAAGCCTGCATATACTGGGCTGATTATGGAAGCCTGGATTCATGACCTGCTGAGCCAGCTCGCCTTGCCAAAGTACGGCCTGAGCACGCTCTTCATTATTGCCTTTGTCTCTGCCACGCTTTTGCCCATGGGATCTGAGCCGGCGCTGTTCGGCCTGGTCAAGCTCAATCCTGAGTTGTTCTGGCCGGCGGTGCTGGTGGCCACAGTGGGTAACACCCTGGGGGGGGCGGTCACCTGGGCCATGGGCCTGGGTTCGCATGAACTGGTCAACAAGGTACGCCATTCGGAGACACATGTGCGCGCCCTGGACTGGCTCGAGCGCATCGGCCCCAAAGCTTGTCTGCTGAGCTGGTTACCAGTCATCGGCGACCCCCTGTGCGCAGTCGCGGGCTGGCTCAAATTGCCCTTCTGGCCATGCCTGCTCTACATGGCCATCGGCAAGTTGGCACGTTACATCACGATGACAGCTGCCTTGCTTTGGCTGTTTCCGGGTGGGCTGAACTACTGAAAATCGCGTGCTTCGCTACGGATCTGTATTTCACAGGTTGCCGATGAAATCGACCATGCGTTTGCGTTGTGCCGCGTTGGGCAGGCGCCCTCGGCCAGCGTCCAGGTTGTCAATCATGTGCGCCACCCGATCGACACCTGGAATGACCAGATTAACCTCTTCCCGCCCCAGCAAATACTTGAGAAAAAACTGTCCCCAGCTCACCGCGTCGAATTCCCGGGCCCAGTCAGGCACCTGCTTGCCCGATACCGCCTTGAAAAGTGCCGCCCGGGCAAAGGGCAGATTGCACATGACGGCAGTGCCGGTTTCGGCAGCCACTGCGAGCAATTTTTCTTCAACGCTGCGCTGAGCCATCGAATAATTGATCTGGATAAAGTCGAGTTTTTCCTTTTGCAGCAATTCGATCAGGCGGGGATTGGCCTGTGCCTGATTTTGAGAATGGGTCACCCCGATATAGCGGCAAATACCCTGCTGCTTCCATTCTCGGAGCACGGCGAAATGATCAGCCGCCTCGTTGGGCGGCACAAATCCGATGTTGTGGCGCAGCATCAGTTCGACCTTGTCGGTGCGCAAACGCCGCAGTGATTCCCTCATTTCAGCTGTAGCGCCTTCTTGCCCAGTGCGACTGAATTTGGTGGAAATAAACGCACTGTCGCGTGCCTTCATCTCCTGGAGCAAGCTTCCCAAGGTGGCCTCAGCCGGTCCATACGATGGCGCGGTGTCGATGGTGCGTGCGCCGGCATCAAACAAGGCTCGAAGTACGGCGATGCGAACTGCACGCTTTTCGGCGTCATCGCCAATGTCCAGCACAAACTGGGTGCCCATGCCGATCACTGGCATGTCCTCACCGGTGCGTGGGATTTTGCGCGTGATAAGTTTCGGGGCAACAGTTGACTGCGCAGCAAATGGGAAAAGCGCGCCCGCACCGACTGCAGCGCCCAGCTCAAACAGTCCGCGACGGGTGTGGAGTTGAGAGAAGTTCATGGTATGTCTTCTAATAAGAAATCCATCTGGCACGGATCCAGAGTCATGGTGATTTTCGCGCCTTTGGCAAAGCGCCTAGCGCGCGCTTGTCCTGCATGCGCCCGAGTTTAAGCGCAAGCAGCAGCCAAGCGGCCACCACGGGTAGAGTGGCCAGGGAAATTGCACCAAGTTCCAGTCCGACACCGCGCAGGGAGTGAAAAAGCCAGCCAGAGAGCATGTCGCTGCCGCGAAAAACTACGTTGTCGATAACATTCTTGGCCTTGTATTTTTCTTCGCGTTCAACCACGGTGAACAAGACTTCGCGCGCGGGGTTGGAGATCGCAAAATTGGCCGCACGCTGGGCCGCCTGAAACGCAATGATCACCCATAGCATTGGCGA
>CAXRBE010000014.1:0-14332 GCA_964228805.1 Burkholderiaceae bacterium | reverse complement strand
CCCCTTCGCCTCTTGAGTCATCACACCATGTACTACACCGTCGAAACCAGCAAATCCTTTGAACAGGCCTCCAATGACCTGGATGCCGCCGTCAAGCGCCACGGCTTTGGTGTGCTGCACATTCATGATATTGGCAACACCTTGCGCAGCAAGGGACAGAAATTTACCGAAGAGTGCCGAGTGTTTGAGGTCTGCAACCCGGCCCAGGCGGCCAAGGTACTGGCCAGCGACATGCAGATCAATATGGCATTGCCCTGCCGCATCTCGGTCTATACCGAAAAGGGCAAAACCCGTATTGGCATGATCAAGCCCAAGGATATGTTGCTCATGCTCTCCAGCGACCCGGTGCTGAGCGAGGTTGCCCGCGAAGTGGAAGACCAGACCACACAGATGATCAACGAGGCCCGCTAAACCAGCCCTCGCCCTCTAGCCAGCCATGGGAGGGGCGCCACGTCAAAGCTGCTCAGGGCGAACGCCTGCCGCCAGGCCGCTCCAGATGGCCCCAGACCAGCAACACATCCCGCCCGGTGACCGCTAGGTCTGTGCGCGCACCTACCGGTAGCAACACCTTTCTGGGCACATGACCAAATGGCAAATTGGTCAGCACCGGCACCTTGAGCTGGCTGCGAAGCCAGTTGATCACCGACTGCAGCTTGAAGCCCCGGTCATGATCCACCAGCTGGTAATCGGTGAATTGACCCAGCAGCACCGCCTTTTGCCGACCCAGCACGCCCGCATGCAAGAGCTGCGTCAGCATGCGTTCGATGCGGTAGGGATGTTCACCCACATCCTCCAGGAACAGGAGGCCGCCCTTGACCGCGGGAAAATAGGGCGTGCCGAGCAGTGACACCAATATCGACAGATTGCCGCCCCAGAGCATGGCATCATGCAGCGTCCAACTGGCGGCTTGTTGCAGGCGACGCGCATGAAAATGGCCCGCCGCAGCCAGGTCTGCAGTGGAGCTTATGGCCTGACGCCAGCCAGTACCCTCACCCTGTGCACTGAGCAGGTCGTCCAGACAAGCCAGCATGATTTCATCCGGCTGGGTCCGCACTTGGCCACCGACGGGTACCAGCTGATCTGCCAGGCCAAAACCCTCACACAGGGACGGACCTGACCAGGTGATGCGGCCTGTTTGTGCCAACACAGCCAGCTGAAAAGCCGAAAAGTCGCTCAAACCGATGAATTTCATGCCCTTGTCAATTGCCCGCGCCACATCCTTGTAGCGGATTCTGGGTAAAAGCCGGGTCAGGCCGTAGCCACCCCGAGAGACCATGGCGACGTCTGCGCCGCTGGCCGCGGCCCGGTGAATGGCAGCCAGCCGGGTGGCATCGTCACCGGCAAAGCGTTGATGGGATGCCAGGGCAGACTCATCCACCTCCACCTCATGCCCGAGAGCTTCCAGTTGCCTGACCCCGCGTCGAAAGGCCTGCCGATCGCGCACCGCTCCCGAGGGAGAGTAGATGTAAAAATGTCTTTTCATATGCTAAAAGCAGGCCCGCCAATCAGATTATCTGCCGCCAAAATGACGCAAGCCTGCCTGTGCGATGGCGGCGCCATGCTCAGGCACAAAGTGTCCAACACCGGCAAGCCGAAGAGGGGCTGGACAAGAGCGAATGTTTGCATGCAGCGACTGCATCACTGGCCAGCCCAGCACCGGATCCTGATCGCCCACCACCATCAGGCTGCTGCCTTGCCATTCATCGCGCCAGAACAATTGGGCCTGGCGGCTGCTTGCCACACCATCAGCTTCGGGTGAATCAGGCACCATGGGGGGAAAGGCACGCAAGGCCGCCCGATGTCCGCGGTCTGGAAAAGGCGCGTTGTAGGCAGCGCATTCGGCTTGGCTGAGCGCGGGATGCGCTCTTGCCAGCAACCGGCCGACATCGAAATCCGGCTTGCTGGCGCACATGTCCCGCCAGGCCAGAAAGCCCGCAGGCAATGCCTGCTCTGCGGTGGCCAACAGGGTATTCATCACCAGCAAGCCGTGGTAACGATGCGGCCCTGCCATAGGCAGGGTCAGGCCCAGCAGACCGCCCCAATCCTGGACCACCAGCACGATGTTGTGCAGGTCCAGGCGCTCAATGAATTCAAGCAGCACCTGACGGTGCCAGCTGAAGCTGTGGCTGGCTTCCTTCTTGAGCTTGTCGCTGCGGCCAAAACCGATCAGGTCTGGCGCCACCACGCGATCCCCGGCAGCCAGCAAGGGCGGAATCATCTTGCGGTAAAGATAACTCCAGGATGGGTTGCCATGCAGGCAAAGCCAGGTCAGCCCATTACCAGGCGTCGTGGCAGACAAGGGTCCTTCATCCAGATAATGCATGCGCAGCCCAGCCAGGGCAGGCAGGTCATTTAGATACTTGGGCTGCCAGGGGTAGCCGGGCAGATTGGCAAAGCATTCATCCGGGGTGCGCAGTGCATCTTCACGCACTGGCGTGCTGAGCATACGCTGCATGTCCCGCTTGCTTTGAAAGAACTGCTGCAACAGTCGGCCGCATTCTTCGGCCATCACCCCGCCTACCACCTGGGTCTGGTGATTAAGTTGGGCCAGCGCAAACAGGTCCAGCACCGAACCGGCAGCGCCGGTTTTGGGATCGGCAGCACCGAACACCACCCGTTTGAGGCGGGCATGCAAGAGTGCACCAGCGCACATGGCGCAGGGTTCGAGCGTCACATAGAGCTCGCATTCCTGCAGGCGGTAGTTGCCAAGCTGCTCGGCTGCCTGGCGCAAGGCACAGATCTCGGCGTGGGCAGTGGGATCATGTGCAGCAATCGGCCGGTTATGGCCGGTCGCAATAACCTGCCCCTGATGCACCAGGACCGCCCCCACCGGCACTTCACCATCCTGGGCCGCCTGGTGTGCCAGCGCCAGCGCCTGACGCATGAAGCCCAGCTCATGATCCATGCAGTCCCATCCTTGTCATCCACGACGCCAGTGCCCGTTCATTTTCATTGCCGTTGGCATAGGTTTCCAGCATGGCAGCGTGGGCCTCAGGACGATGCTGATTGAGCTTGAGCTTGCATTGCCAATCGGTCACCCGCAACTCGAAGGCCACAATCCCAGCCAGCATCTTATGTGCAAATTCTTCACCCAGGCTGCGCCATTGCTCGGCATAGGCAGGCTCATGGTCCGCAATTAGTTGTTTGAGCAGTGCGTCCTTGGCCTGATCTCCCTCCAGCATTGATGCTTGGGCCGTGCAATTGACCGCCAGGTAATTCCATGTCGGGACCCGCTGCAGGTCCGGATAGACCCTGGGCGACATATAGGCGTGGGGCCCAAGAAAGCTGGCCAGCACCCTCGGGCGCGCCTGCAGGTAACGCCAATGCGGGTTTCCTCGCGCCACATGGCCGAGCAAGACAAAGTTGTCGCCTTGTTCTTGCAGATGCAGTGGCAGGTGGGTGAGAAAGGGATGGCCATCGTCATCGTTGCTGATGAGTGAGGCCAGGGGATAGGCTCGCAT
Source organism: Burkholderiaceae bacterium (assembly GCA_964228805.1). GTDB lineage: Bacteria > Pseudomonadota > Gammaproteobacteria > Burkholderiales > Burkholderiaceae_C > Hylemonella. The sequence continues at coordinate 10,871 of CAXRBE010000014.1, read as the reverse complement.
CAGGGAGGAGGCAAGCTGTCGATCTTCCGATTTGAATTGGGACGGCAAGTACATGGTTTTCAGGGCAAATGACAAGGGATTGCAGCCCTTGCATCCTAACTCCATCACTAGGTGGGGGGCGGTTCATTCCTGCGGCAACCTGAGGGGCCAGCAGGTCAGTGCAGAGTCTAACCCGTGGTCATATGCCGGGTGATGCTCAGCACATCTTCAGCAGCCAGCTTCGTAAAGCGCTCCTGCCACTCGCCCAGCCATTCCTGAAGAAGACCGGGCAACATCGGCTTGCTGACAAAGTAGCCCTGGGCATATCCGCCGCCAAACTGACGCAGGTAACGCCAGTCGGCACGATCTTCGACCCCTTCGGCAACCCAGTCCATCTGGAGCTGCCGGGCCATCTGGATGCTGCCATGCAGGATCGCTGCACGCACCGTATCGCCAACGGCGTCATGTACAAAACTCCTGTCCAGCTTTAGTTCGTCAAAGGGCATGTCGCGCAGCTGGGCCAGCGATGAATGGCCAGTGCCAAAGTCATCCAGTGCCAGCCCGATGCGTTTGAGACGAAGTCGGGTCACGATGTCGAGCACCTTGTTCGGGTTGTGCATCAGTCGGCTTTCAGTGATCTCCAGAACTAGTTGCCTGGGATCGACCGCATTGCGTTGCAGAATTTTTGCCAACATCTCAGGAAAATCAAGAGCATGCAGGTTGTCCATGGACACATTGACCGACACCTTGACCACCAGGCCATGCTGGCGCCACTGGGCAATCTGACGGACGGACTGTTCGAGCACCTCCTGTGTCAACCGATCGATCAGGTCATTGTCTTCAGCCAGGGTGATGAAATGATCAGGTGAAATCAGGCCGTCTTGAGGGTGCTCCCAGCGCACCATCGCCTCCAGACCAAACAGCGTGCCATCCTGCACTGACACCTTCGGTTGGTAATAGATGACCATCTGCCCAAGGTCAATGCCCTGAGCCAACTGTTCGGGCGTATAACTTTTATGGTCTGGCGCAATGGCTTTTGCAATGGAAGGCTCGAAGCCCTCAAGCGCCTGGCGCAAGCGGTCCAGCGGTACCGGTTTGCTCAGTGAGCCCAAAAAATTGAGATGGTAGGTCTTGGCCAGCAAGGTCGCAGCCTGCAAGGTTCGGGCATCCTCGCCACTGAGCAGCATCAGCCCCCCAGCAAACCCACCATCAGCGAGTCGACGAACGAATTCAACACCATCCATCACCGGCATCTGCAGGTCACAAATCACCAGGGTGAATGCGTCCTGGTGCGGATCAAACACCTTCATCAGGGCCTCGCTGGCCGATTCGCAGGTGACCGCATCCCGTACCCCCAGGCGAGAGAGCTGAAGTTCAATCGCCTGCAACATCAGCGGGTCATCATCGATGACCAGCACCCGACCTACATTGATATCCTTGCTCACAATTTGCCTACAGAAATTAATTGTGCAAGTTCCTCGCAAACCTGCCGGTGCATTACCCGCAAGCGCTCAAGGTCTGGCGGCGAGGGTTTGTTGATCGGAGAAATCGACTGCTCCTCCAATGCCTCACACAGGGTGCCCAAGTCTATTGCCCCCAACATGCGTGAACTTGACTTCAATTTGTGAACCGTAGTGCCCAGAGCAGGCCAGTCTTTGCGCTCTAGCATGGAGTCAAGCTCCGCTACCTGCTTATAGGAGTGCTCCAGATAGCGCTGGATAAATTTGTCGGCTGACCGGATGTCATCACCAAACATGTCACGTAGCACGGCCAGATCGACGGCGGTCGAGGAAGGAGTGGCGTTGTTAGCGGAACTCATGGCAGTCTGCCGGCATGACGCAGTGGTATCGAGTCGAACTGGCCTCAAGGTAATGGATTGACATGACAGAGATTAACAAAGAATCATGCTGGTGATCCAGACTTCGCTGATTATCGACCTGGGCTCAGATATGAACAACATGCAATTCATGTGCTGGCCTTCATTTCTTCCAGCGCCCGGGCAATGTCGCTCTTGCGGTAAGGCTTATTCAGCAGCGAACCAGGCAGGTCCTGTAACTCGCTGATACCGCGCGCATTGCCGGAAGTGATCAGAATTTTCATTTGCGGCCAGCGTTCCTGACACAGACGGGCCAAGCCCAAGCCATCCATCGCCCCAGGCATCACCACGTCTGTGAACAATAAGTCAAAATTTGTTCGCTCCAATTCAGCGAGTGCTTGCTGTGGCGAGTGAGCCCCAAGCGCCTCAAAGCCGAGTGAATCCATCCAGTCACAGGCCAGCTCGCACAGTGCCTCTTCGTCGTCGACGACCAATACGCGCCTGGCTTTGCCGGCAGTCTTGTCAGTCTTCGTCTGCGCCTGCGTCTGAACTTGCGGCGATTCGGGAACCACGGGCGACTCTGTCAGCGGCAAGTAGATCGATACCGTGGTACCGTGGCCGATGCTGCTGTTCAATCTAACCGTACCGCCAAGCTGCTCGGCGTAGCCACGAACCATCGATAGCCCCAGTCCAGTACCTTTCTCACGCTCCTTGGTAGTGAAAAAAGGGTCAAAAGCCTGGGCCATCACCTCTGGGCTCATTCCCTTGCCGTTGTCTATCACCTGCAGCAGCGCGTAGCTGCCTGGCATCAGATCGCCCAACTCATCAGGCGCAATTTGCACCCGTTTTGTCCGGATGATCAGTTGTTTCTTGTTTGTCTGCGCCTGCATGGCATCGCGCGCATTGATGACCAGATTGAGAATGACATTGGACAGCCCGGAGGGATCGAGGCGACACATCAACGCCCCATCGCACAAGTCTTCGGTAACGTCTTCTACGGGCCCGGCTGAGCTGCGTACAAGGGTCTGCATCTGTGCCAGATGAAGATTAAGATTTTGCAGCGATACCTCCATCGGCTGACGTCGTGCCACCGTCAGGAGCATGCGCGTGACTTGGGCGCCCTGCAGGGCTGCTCCAAGCGCCGCATCGTAATTGCGCTTTAATTTCTGGTTATCGGGGGGAAGCTGCTCTCCGATTTCGTCCAAGTTGCCCACCACCACTCCCAAGAGGTTGTTGAAATCATGCGCCAACTGGCTGGTCAGCTGTCCCATGGCCTCCATCTTCTGGGATTGACGCAGCTGCTCTTCAAGATTCAAGCGGCTGGTCACATCATTGAGAAAGCCCACGATTCGATTGACCTGACCAGCCTCATCAAACACCGGCGCCAAGGTAATTTCGTTGCGAAACTGGGTTCCATCCTTGCGGTAACTACGAAATACGATACGGCAAGGCCGCTTGTCCTGCAAAGACTTGCGCAGGGATTGCAATTCTTCTTGATCCTTGTCATTGGCGTGCAGAAATTCCAAATCGCGTCCAAGCACCTCTTCCCTGCCATAGCCAGTGAGCTTTTCAAAACCTCGGTTGACGTAGAGAAGCGGGTGCTCGGTTTGTGTGGCATCCAAAATCAGGACACCGATATCTGCGGCATCCATGGCCTGTTGGGTGATCCTGATCTCACGGGACATGTCCAGCAATCTGGACATTGAACTGAACACCGAATTGGCGAGCTGACGCACCTCTTGTGTTGCCAGGCGACGGTCCTTCTCGTCCATCACCGCTTGGTCAAGGGTTTCCGGAGTGAGCTTGCTGGTGACGCCTGCCAGGGCCTCAATCGGTCTGGCCAACCGTCGCCCCACAATCAGCCCCACAGCCACCAGCACAGGAAGCAGCAAGACAAGGGCAATCAGCAAAGGCCAGACTGAGAGCAATGCCCGCCGACCCAGTTCGCTTTTCGGATAGCCCAGCGAGGACACCCAGTCCAGGCGGCTCAGAGGGCCAGACAGAGGCATACCCCATTCCAGCAATTGCCCAATCGGCAATTCGGATTTGGCACGCACCAATTCGGCAGGCCCGGCACGCCAGACCCAGCGCGATACCCGTGTCAGCTGGTCGAGGCCGAACATATTGGCCACATTGATGACTCCCAGCGCCACCCCCTCTACCTGCTGGGTTCCCTTGTAAACAATGGGAAAAGTAATCAGCAGCTCCAGCTTATCCTGCTCGAACACGGTCACAGGCTTGTTGCTGCCAATGACTTCACGGACCCAATTGGCATTTTCAAAGTTCTCCTCAAGACGACCCGAAGAAATCAGGGTTCGGCCACGGTAGTCGAGCACGGCCAGGCGCAGATTGAAGGCGCTGGCTGTTTCCCGCTTTCCCAACTGGCGCACCAGGCTCACATACGACAGGTCCATGAACGGCTTGAGGTAACGCTCCCGCCCTTCGCTGTCGATCAGCGCAGCGGATACCACCTCTTGGCGGGATAGATTTTCCACATAACTGGCAAAGCCGTTGAGAGTGTTGCTGACCTCTTCACTCTTGACTTCCAGCGCATATTGCATGGATTGAGCTTCCTCATGTTCAATCGCCTTGGCACTAGAAAAATAACTGGCCATCATGGCCACCACCACAAAGACCACATTGCTCATGACAATGGCCAGGGTGATCCGCCAACCCAGGGTATTGGGCAGAATGGCCCACTTACGCAGCCCTGATGCCAAAGAATGACTGAGCTGATTCATGGCAAATTCAGGGTCTGGCTATGGTGCCCGCACTGGTAAAACGCCCGATGAAAACATGCCGCGGGCTCAATGCCTCATGGTTTGCGGCACTGAAGACTTGCCTGAAATTCTGAACCAAGCCCGGATAGTCACGAACCTTCTCCAGGGCTGAACGAATTGCCTGTCTGTCGGTGCTGCCTGCGATTACAACCGCTCGCGCGAGGATGTGCGTCAGATCGTAGGCGTGTGCAAACCCGACATGGGAGGGAATGTCCGCCGCCCCATTGAGCTTGAACAGCTGGCTGGCCAGATTGACGACCGACAGAGACTTGGGATCATTGCGGCCCTCAAAAGTGAAAGTCTGGACCACGGAAAAATCAACTTCATTCAGGCTTGCGCCCACCAGCTTGAGAAAATTTCCTCCAGTCACACCCCAATGGCTCACAATCGAAACCCGAGCCGTGGGTGACATTTCGGCAAATTCCCTGACCAGGAGCGATCCTTCGCCCTCGTTTCCCACAAACAGCAAGGCATCAGCCTTTTGTTGCTTGAGCGCTTCCCACTGAGTCTTCAGGCTTGCGGCACCAAAGTTGTACCATTGAATCCCCACAATGGAGGGCACCTGATTGGTTTTGGCATGCGCCAGGATCAGACGTTCGTTGGACCTGCCCCAGGCGGTGCTTGGCAACATCACGCCCACCCGCTTCTTACCCTTGGCCTTGAGCGAAGCCAGCATGGCTGGCACCGCCCATGAATCTCGCAGCGACAACCTGAAGGTGTAGGTATTGGCCGGATTGCTGCTGATGATATCGTCAGCTGCAGCCCAAGGATCGAGCAAAGGAATTTTGAGGGCATTGGCCACTGGAGCCTGCTCGATGACCACGGGTGAGAATTTACCCACAAACACAGCCACCAGATCGGCCTGGCCTGCCAGCTCCTTGAGGTTGTCCACGCCGCGGGCCGGCACAGACCGGTTATCGCGTTCGACAATTTTCAAGGGCCGTCCACCGAGTACACCGCCAGCGGAATTAATTTCCTCTATCGCGGTCAACATGCCCATCTTGATCGCCTGCGGCGAGGTGCTAGTCAGGTGACCAAATTCTGCATCAAGGCCTATATAAACAGGCGGTTTATCAGCCGCAGCAGCCACAGGCACTCCAATGCCGAGCGTGACAGCATTCAAGAAAAAAACCAGAAGGAATACACAAGGATTTATCTTCATGGATAACTCATTCAATCAATTAGGAGTGAATTTGGGACCGTTGACATGTTTTTCGGTGCTTGCGACGCTCGACTGACCCGGAATGGTCAGTTCTGCCGCCCTGAAACCATTTCATCGGCAAATTGAACAAAATTGTGTCCAGATTGAAAATTTTTCAGCACGGGCCTTTTTCTGTCGTCAGCAGTATGGCCGCTCTGTTCCCGCATTCTGTCAGGGAGTGGACACTGCGGTTCAGTGCGCAGTGCCTCTAGCTCCGCGCAAACTCAAGATTGCGGGAGTCATGTCGGAGGTGAAGGTAGTTGGCGATGGCTGGATCGCCCTTGCCTCCTACAATCGCAAGGGCTATGCCTACATTGCACCCTGAAAGTCAGCCTGCCTGAATCATTGCGCAACCAGGCCTGGGACCTGCGTTGCCAGTGGGCTGGGTTTTGTAATCATCCGGGTCACGGTGAACCACAAGCCCCCTGCCTACGATGCTTCTTGGACCCGCAGCGACCGTGAATTTTTGAGCCAGGAATGAAAATTCCGCGACGCCGCGCGCATCTGCTTTGAGTGCAGGCAAGTCGCCGGCATGTTGGGCCGCATCGCCATGTTTGCCGTGAGCTGAGCCGTCAGGATTGAAATGGCCTTTGGTGGACAATCCATCACCTGAGCAATCGGCTCCCTCATGGACATGAAAGCCGTGCTCCTGGTTGGGTCGTAACCCACTAATGCTGCCACTAACCATCACACCCTGGTCAGTTTGCACAAAGTTTACCCGGCCACTTGGGTTCATGCCGGCACCCGTTGCAACACTGGTCGGAGCGATCTGGGCAAAAGCCTTGGGTGCATTTGCTGAATAAGTAGCAGCACATGCCGCCAGCGTGCCAACCAACACAACGGTCGTCATGGGAAGCAAAATGGAACTTAACTTCATTTGAGGTCTCCTAAGGTTGTCATATTGTTGTACTAAAGATGATTTGGTCATAAATTTCATCAGCAATACACCAGCTTGTAAATAAACCCTTCAATAAAAATGGTCTGGCTGATTTCAACAGAACCTCCACACTTTGCTTGGCTGGTGCTCATAATGGCAGCGCCAGATCAATGTCTCCTACCTTTCAATGTTTTGACAATTGAGCTCAAATGCCAGCGAATAAAAATGATTTAGCCAAGCTCCGTTTGGAGCGCCGGCGTCTGCTTGCCATGGCCGGCTTTATGGGCATTGCATTGGCCAGCCTTTCTAACCCACTGCGGGCGCAGCCGTCCAGGCCTTTGATTGAGGTCTGGAAGTCTCCCACTTGCGGCTGTTGCAAGGATTGGATCAAGCACTTGGAAGCGAGCGGCTTTCAGGTACGGGCCAACGACACAGGCAATGAAGCCAAGCGCGCTGAGTTAGGCCTGCCTCAAAAATTTGCCTCCTGCCATACCGCCAGGATCCATGGCTATGTCATTGAAGGTCATGTGCCCGCCAGGGAAATCCATCGTTTGCTCAAGGAGCGGCCCAAGGGCCTGGGCTTGTCGGTTCCCGGCATGCCTATCGGCTCGCCTGGCATGGATGGTCCTGAGTACGGTGGTCAATCCGACCCCTACGATGTTCTTCTGGTGCAACGCAATGGCGATGCGGCAGTCTATGCCTCTTACAAGAGTGCCAGAAAGTAGACTAAGGCCAATCTCGGAAAGCACATCTTCAATCTCCGCATAATGACCACCTGCGTCCTCAGACTGGCAAATTGATCCTATGCTTGGCGCTTGGGATGGGCATCAATCACCTTCCAGTAAATTCCGCATGGAAACAGGGCCATTGGGCGTGTAGCTCAAGACTTGGACTACTAAGAGGTAGTACTTTTCTTCATGCGAAGATCGAATCAAGGTGGTTCGGCCATTGTGTTGCGCAGGCCTGCCATGCCGTCAGGGTGACTTTAATGCCGGCACCCGCAAGACACCCCAACACGACGACAGGCGCAAAGGAATCCGGGACCCATTGGCTATCCACCTGCCTTTATGCAAGATGGCAGGCACCACAAACGGCAAGGCAAAGGCTCAGCCCGGCAACACCTCACGTGTGTCCCGAATCCCCTGGACCAGCGCCCCATCGTCCACCACTTCCGGGTCCAGTGCAAACCGAGCAAAGATCTCCGCCGGAACATCCGTCGCCCGCATCAAGCCGATCATCTGCCGCAACAGCCGCGCCTCAACTTGCGGATCGTCGATCGGCTGCAACTGGCCCGGATCGTTAGCCAGGTCGTAAAGCCGCGTCTTGCAGTCGATCTGCACCCCCGAGCCCTGGCGATTGAACACCGGGGACTTCTCTGTGCACGGCACCTTAAGCACTCGCAGGCCGCGGGTGAAGCTGAACGGCTCGGCCAGCGTCGCGTCGAGCAGTTCGCCGATGCTAAACAGGCTCTTGATGTGGGTCGGCATCAAAGTGTAGTTGTGCAAGTTACCACCCTTGACATTGGGTGGGTACAGGAAATACGTGTAGCGCCCATCGGTCAGGTTGATGGCACAACCGTGCTGGCCATACAAGGCCGCATGGCGAATGCTGGCCAGATCGTCAGCTAGCAGCGGCAAGAGTGACTTGCCCTGCACCTCTGCCGGCGCCGGCAGGCCGAACAGGTCCAGGAAGGTCGGCATAAGGTCAATGGTCTGCGTCAAGGCACTGCGGCGCTGGCCGGCCTGCGCAGCGTGGTCCGGGTGCCAGATCATCAGCGGGATGTGCGCCACTTCGTTGTATACCGGCATGACCAGCTTGCCCCACATCTCCTGTTCGCCGAGCAGCAAGCCATGGTCGGTGCCCAGCACCAGCACCGTGTCCTTCCACATGTCGTGCCGGTCGAACAGGTCGAGCAGTCGGCCGAGCTGGTAGTCACAGTGCGCCAGCGTGGCAGCGTAGTTGGCGCGCAACTCGGCCACTTCGGCTGGCGACTCCTTGACCGGGCCGTAATTCGGATAATCAAGTGTCGGACCGCGGTAGTCTGTCGGATAGTCGTCGCGGTACGGAATCGGCGCGTCGAACGGCTCATGCGGGTCGAAGGTCTCAATCTGCAGAAACCAGTTGTCGGCCGTGATGTTGCGTTCGATGAACGCGATGCCGGCGCTGAAAGTCTGTGCCGCCGGGTAGTCCTCGGGCTTGGTGATGTATTCGCGGTTCGCCATGTTGATGCGGTTCTTGTGGCGCCGCGCGATGCTGTATTGCAAAGAATGGTACTGCTTGGACCACTTGTCGGCATCAGGCTCGACGATGCCTTTCCACGCGTCGGCCTCCTGGCCCCTGATCAACTCGGCACTGTCGTATCGGGTGTGGTAAGTCGCACCGCCGTCTTCCCAGTAGTGCGCATGGTCGGTTGCCAAGTGACAATAGACGCCACGCTGCTGGCCCAGGATCTCCGGGAAGGCATGGTCGAATGGCTCGAGCGGTCCCCACGATCGGTGCAGGAAGTTGTGCCGACCAGTCATGATCTCGCGCCGCGCCGGCATGCAGGGCAGGCTGCCGACCCAGTGTTGGTCGAAGGTGACTGACCGCTGCGACAGCCGGTCGAAATTCGGCGTTTTGACCGAGTTGCCACCATAACAACCTAGAGAGCGACGGTTCAGGGTGTCGAACAAGGCGAATACGACGCGCATAGTGTCGGCCTCCCATTCAGGGCTTGAGGTCGAGTTGCTTGATCACGCCGCCCCAGCGCCGGGTCTCGCTAGCAAGAAAGCGACCGAATGTTGCGGAGTCCGCACCCATCGGAGCCGATGCCATGCCCTTGAGCCGCTCCTGCACCTGGGGCAAGGCCATGGCGTTGTTGAATTCGCGATACAAGCGTTCGACGACCGGAGTCGGCGTGCCCTTGGGCGCCAGCACACCGGTCCAGATCGACACGTCGAAGCCGGGCAGCACGGTTTCCGCGATGGTCGGGGCATCAGGCAGAAGGTCCATCCGCTTTCCTGTCGAAACGGCCAGCACACGCAACTTGCCCGAAAGGACGAACGGCAACACGGAGGCTGCCGCGTCGGAGTCGCAATCGATCTCGCTGCCGATCAATGCGGTCAGTGCCGGGGCCGACCCCTTGTACGGTACGGCCGTGATGGTCAGCTTGAGCTCGGACTTGAGCAGTTCGAAGGCGAGGTTGGTCACCGTGGCGCCACCACCTCCGCCGGCGCAGTTGAGCTTGCCTGGCTCGGCCTTGGCCGCTGCCACTAGGTCCTTCAAGGACTTGAAGCGCGATTGAGCATTAACGGCCACGACGACCGGAGCCGTGGTGAGCCCGATCACCGGGGCGAAATCCGCCACCGGGTCGAACGGCAGTTTGTCGTACAAGGCACCCATGCCGGCATGGCCGGCTGCGACCAACAGGATGGTGTGGCCGTCGGCGGGAGCTTTCGCCACGTATCCCGCAGCGACGCTGCCACCCGCGCCCGCACGGTTCTCGACCAGGATAGGTTGACCAACCCGTGGCTCGATCTCCTTGGCCAACAATCGCGCCAGCACATCAGACGATCCGCCCGGGGCGAACGGCACCACCAGGTGGATGGGCTTGGAAGGAAACGCCTGCGCCAGCGCGACGCCGTGCAAAGCGGCGCCGATCACGACAGCCAACGCGACGCGATGCAAAAACGGTAATCGAAGCATGTTTTTCTCCTGAATGGGAATAGCTGGGTTGCCGAGATAATTCTAGGAAACCGACGTAGTGTGCGATAGTGCAGATTCGCGAACAGTCGATGCGCCAAACGCATCACCAATGCCAGCAGAAGATAGAAATTCCAATCGCATGAGCCCCAGTATTACACAGGTATTCGGCTGCTGGAGCTACATTGTTTGCTGAGCAGTGCGGAGCATAGTTTGACTCATTCCCACTCAATGGTCGCTGGCGGCTTAGAACTCACATCGTAGGTCACCCGGTTGATGCCGCGCACCTCGTTGATGATGCGGCTGGAAACCTTCTTGAGCAGCGCATAGGGCAATTCGGCCCAGTCGGCCGTCATGAAGTCACTGGTTTGCACCGCACGCAAGGCCACCACATAGTCGTAGGTACGGCCATCGCCCATCACGCCCACGCTCTTGACCGGCAGGAAGACTGCAAAGGCCTGACTCGTCAGTTCGTACCAGGTCTTGCCCGAATTGGGATCAAGGGTGGAACGCAATTCCTCAATGAAAATCGCATCC
>CAXRBE010000013.1:0-4384 GCA_964228805.1 Burkholderiaceae bacterium | reverse complement strand
CAGGTTGGTGCTCAGGTCGGGGCGGTTGTTGGTCCACTGGCGCCCGGCGCTGGCAATGAGGTCTACCCGTGGGCGTTGGCCAGATTTGGCAAATTCGTGCTCATGGCCTGCAGCAGTGAATTCGCGCCATCTGGCCTGGATTTCAGGGTTGCCCACCACAGCCTTGCGCGCGACCTCAATCAAGGGCTGGGGCAGCGTCTGCGCAACAGTGGGGAGGGTAACAAGAATAGTGGCTGACAAAGCCACTGCACCACAGGCCATACGGCCGATTGTTTTTTTTGTCTTCACGTTTCTACCTCGCCTGATCACTTAAAAATTGAGCGCCTCCCAGGCACTCATCCACTTCTTAATTCTCACAATATTACTTATTGCATGTATGACAGCAGAATATAAACGTCAGTTTATTCGCCAAATGTCCACCGTCAAGCAATTTATCTCCCCTTGGGTCAACCTAGATCAAACCCTCGCAGTATGGGTGTTTGGTCGTATCGATACTGGCTGTCAGCTTTTTAGGTGACCCGGAGCAAAGAGTATGCGTGTTGCAAGCCCAGGGTTTGTGAAATGTTTGTGAATTTCTAGAGTCCGGCGCCAGATAGCATTGGACTGCTGGTATACCTGCGAGCAGACGCCTGACCCACCCTTGGCGGTAGAGTAGAGATTAGACCTGGACAACCCAAATTCTTTTGAAATCTATTGAGCGGCTAAAGAGCGCATCGAGTCCTAGATAAGACCCATGCAAGCAATACTGGTGCACATTGCTGACAGAATGCCTCGCCCTGGCGCATGGCTCAGGGCGCTATTGCTGGCCGCGTTGCTGGGCCTGTCCGTTGCGGCGCCCAACCTCGACCGGGTGCACTCTTTGGCCCAGGAGCGCTACGGTCAACGCGCCGCCAATACCGTATCGGCCTGGCGCGCCATGCTGGAGCAGTCGCGCAATTTGGGCGAAGCTGAAAAGCTCGAGGCGGTCAACTCTTTCTTCAACCGGCGCATCCTGTTTGAAGACGATATTGTGGTTTGGCAGCAAGCCGACTACTGGGCCACGCCACTGGAGTTCATGGGCCGAGGCGCGGGCGACTGCGAAGACTACGCCATCGCGAAATACATGTCCCTGCTGCTGCTGGGCGTGCCCAACAACAAGTTGCGCATGATCTATGTGCGCGCCCGCATGGGCGCCACCCGCAGCCAGGCCCATATGGTGCTGGGCTATTACGAACAGCCTACCGAGGAGCCGCTGATCCTGGACAACCTGATTGGCTCGATCCGACAGGCCTCCCAGCGCTCCGACCTGTCTCCCGTTTTCAGTTTCAACAACGAGGGCTTGTGGGTGCCGGGCGCCACCGCTTCGTCGGCTGACCCCACCACCCGCCTCTCACGCTGGCGCGAAGTGCTTGACCGCATGCGCCAGGACGGATTTTTCTGATGGCTGAAAGCGCCAACCATTGACCCACCGGGAGACACACCATGTCACTCATCAAGCAACTCTGGATCGCCATCATTCTGACCATGACGCTGGCCTTTGGCGGCAGCCTGATTGTCAGCGTGCTGTCGGCGCGGCATTACCTGGAGCAGCAGTTGCAGGTAAAAAACATCGACAACGCCACATCGCTGGCGCTATCGCTCACCCAGCTCGACAAGGACCCAGTTACGGTAGAGCTGCAAGTGGCCGCCCAGTTCGATGCCGGCCACTACCGCTTTATCCGCATCACCTCGCCCACCGGGCAGACCCTGATTGAAAAGGTCTACCAGGGCAAGCTGGAGGGGGCCCCTCTCTGGTTTGCCAGGCTCATCCCCATCCACGCCCAGCCGGGCCGCGCCCTGATTCAGGACGGCTGGAAACAGTTTGGCACCCTCACCCTGGCCAGTCATGACCAGTATGTCTACAAAAGCTTGTGGGAAGGCACGCTGGAGTTGCTGACCTGGTTTGTGCTTGGCAGCCTGGCCGCAGGTGCCATTGGCTCGCTGGCCATCCGCATCATCACCAAACCCCTGCATGATGTGGTGGCCCAGGCGCATGCCATCGCCGAGCGGCGCTTTCTTACAGTGGCTGAGCCGCGCACCCCTGAGCTACGCGCGGTCACCATCGCCATGAACGATATGGTGAGCCGGCTCAAGACCATGTTTGCCGAGGAGGCCTCGCGCCTCGAAGTCTTGCGCCAGCGTGTCAACCACGACGCCATCACCGGGCTGGCCACGCGCGACTACTTCCTCTCCCACTTGCGCGAGATTCTGTCTGGCGAGCAGTTTGGCTCTGTCGGCAGCCTGGTGGTGGTCAGGCTGATTGCCCTGGATGAGCTCAACCGCAGGCTGGGTCATAAACAGGCAGACGAGCTGCTGCGCCAACTGGGCAAGGTGCTCTACGACAGCGGCAACGACCGCATCGGCCAGCGCGCTGGCCGGGTCAAAGGCGGCGAGTTTGCGGTGGTCTGCCCCACCCAGGAATCTGCCACCCTCGCCGCGCAGGAAATCCACAACCTGCTGATGCGCGACTGGATGCCCCAGTGGGCCACAGAGTTCCCAGAGGAGTTGTTCCACCTGGCTGCGGTCCGCTACGAGCGAGACCAGAGCACCGGCGATGTGCTCACCCGGCTTGACCAGGCGCTGGCGCAAGCGCAGGCCAAGGGCCCCAACAGCTGGTATGCCGAGGAGGGCGCCGGCTCACGCCGCAGCTTCAGCGTGCCGGCCGAGCAATGGCGCACCTTGCTCACCGAGGCCGTCACTGGCGGCCAGCTCAGCCTGGTCTTTTACCCCGTGGTCAGCGGCAGCAAGGGCCCTGCCAACACCCTGCACCAGGAAGGCGTGATCCGCCTGAGTGTGCAGGCGGGCCAAGCGCTGTTGCCGGCGGGCGATTTCATGCCCATGGCCGCCAAGCTCAACCTGACAGCGCCGATCGATTTGAGCGTGGTCAAGCTGGCCATCGAACATCTGCGCAAGGGCCGGGGCGATGTGGCGGTCAATCTGTCGGCCGAAACCATTGCCGACTTCACCTTCCGCAACCAGCTCATCCAGCTGCTGCAAGGCTACCCCGACTTGTGCAAGCGCCTGCTGTTCGAGGTGCCCGAGTATGGTGTGTACCGCCAGTTCGAGGCCTTCCGCGAGTTGGCTCGCAGCCTCAAGGCCCTGGGTTGCCGGGTGGGCATCGAATATTTTGGCCAGCGCTTTGCCGAGAGCGAAAAGCTGGCTGGCCTGGGGCTGGACTACATCAAGGTTCACCCCAGCTATATCCGCGGCATTGCGCAGAACACTGGCAACCAGGACATGCTGCGTGGCCTCACCAAAATGGCGCACGCCCTGGGCATTGTGGTCATCGCCCTGGGCGTGGAAAGCATGGACGACCTGCCCCTGCTGGCCGAGCTTGGCTTTGACGGCGCCACCGGACCCGGAGTTGCCTGATGCGCCAGCCGCTGACCAGCTCACATTTTCTCAGCGGGTCTGCAGTTCGCAGTGCCCGCGCGCTGATGTGCTTGGCCGGTTTTGTTTTGCTGGGCTTTCATCTTGGCAGCGGCCTGGCTCAGGCAGGCTTGCTTGCCCCCACCCCGGCCGCAGTGCTCGACGCCGAACCACCCGCGCTGCGCAAACTGTTGGAGCAGGGCAATGCGCTAGAAGCCAGCGAGGTCAGCTCAGACGGCACCTGGCAAGCCGCAGTGCATTACTGCAAAGCCGCTGGTCTGGGCAGTATTGAGGGCCAATACCGGCTGGGCATGCTGTACGCGTTTGGCCAGGGGGTACCTCAAAGCCGTGCCCTTGCAGCCGCCTTGTTTTCACTCTCGGCGGCCAAGGGCCATCCGCATGCAAGCCAGATGCTTGAGTCCATTCAATTCACCTCGGCCACCTTGCCGCCCTGTGTCACCAGTGCCCAGCTGCCAGATAAGGCGCCGCAGCTTATCGAAGCCGCGCCCCAATCCAGCCTGCCCAGCAGCGACAACATCGACCGCCTGGTGATGGAGCTGCCGCAAAACAAGCGTTGGATCGTGCCGCTGGCCACCCAGCTGAGTGACTCCTTCGCGCTCGACCCCAAATTGGTGCTGGCGGTCATTGCCGCCGAATCCAACTTTGAGGTGAAGGCCCGCTCGCACAAAGAGGCCCAGGGCCTGATGCAGCTCATTCCGGCCACCGCCGAGCGCTTCAATGTGAAAAACGCGTTTGATGCCACACAAAACCTGCGCGGCGGCATGCGCTATCTGCGCTGGCTGCTGTCTTATTACCGCGGCAATATCACCTATGCCCTGGCCGCCTACAACGCTGGCGAGCGCCGGGTGGACCGGCACCGCGGCGTGCCGCCAATTGCCGAAACCCGTGAATACGTCAAACGCATCCTCAGCCTATACGGCCGGCTACGCCATGAGTTTGACGAGCAACTGGCCCAGGCGCCGGAGTGGTTGGCGGT
>CAXRBE010000012.1:0-3190 GCA_964228805.1 Burkholderiaceae bacterium | reverse complement strand
CCCAATGGTCCAGGGCCTGTTGCGACAGCAGCAGCCGCCGAGTTGGCGCTTGGTCGGATGTCACGTGCAAGCAGTCTCCAAGGTGAGCCCGGCTAAGGATGGTGTTCAAAACTCGCGCCGCGCGCGGCGCTGCTTTTGCGGGTTGAGCCGCAAGGCGCAAAACCCAAGGCGAGCCTGGACGGCTTGCCTGATTTTGCAACGCCGCGGATCGCCCGCAAAACCGCGCCCCCAAAGGGGTTCGGCCAAAAACGGGCCCTTTGCCCACCCAACCGCTTGCGTGTGCCTACGGGCACACGACGCGCGGTGTTGGCGATCAAATCATCCTGTTTTTGGACTCGAACGCGCATGGCGGGAGTTTTGAACTCCATCCCTAAGCCTTGCGCTGCGCTGGTCAGGCCAGTTCTGCGGGGCATTGCTTGCGACCTAAGCAATCGGAAAGTCGTACAGCCGTGCCGGGTTGTCGACCAGCACCTGCTGTTGCTGTTCAGGCCGGGGCAGCCAACGTGCCAGCAGATTGAGCAGCACCCCATCGTCGGGCACCCGTGCAGCTTCAAAGTAATTGATATGCGGCCAATCGGTGCCCCACACCACCCGCTCAGGATTGGCGGCAAGCAAGGCCAGGGCAAAGGGATCGATATCGCTGTAGGCTGGCCTATCGGGCGCATTGGCCTGTGCGGTGTTGCGATCAGCCCCCGAGATTTTGGTCCAGGCCAGGCCATCAGCCAGCAGGCCACACAGATGCTGGAAGCCGGGGTCCTGCACGCCGCGCGCAGCGGCCATGCGACCCATGTGGTCGATCACCAGCGGCACCCCAAGTCGGCGTAGCCTTGGGCTCAAGGCTGGCAGATCGGGCGCATGCACCCAGATCTGCGCATGCCAGCCGCGCTCCCTCAGGCGCGGCGCCAGGGACTCCAAGGTCTCCAGGCCCACGCCGTTGCGGTAGACCTGGTGGCCGTCGAGCTGGTAGAGGTTGGCGCGCACGCCCCGCACACCGGCCGCCTGCCAGCGATCCAGCTCCTGATCACTCACCTGCTCGGTGGCGACGGCCACGCCACGCAGTCGATCCGGATAGGCCGACAGCGCTTCCAGCACCGCGCCATTGTCGGTGCCGCAAGCGCTGCCCGTCACCAGCACACCACGCGTCAGACCCAGCTCATCAAGGTGCGCGATGAACGAGGCACCATCAAATTCGGCCGGGGTGTAGCTGCGGTCTTCAGCCAGCGGATGGCGCGCAAACGGACCAAAGACATGGGCGTGGCAATCACAGGCGCCGCTCGGCGCCTGAAACTGCAAGGCACTGCTGCGCTTGAGCGGGGGCAGGCAGGGACGCGTCATGTTCAGTCGGCCTTTAACTTGCCGGCTCGGGCCAGGCCCTGGGCACGCACATCCTCCAGCGACAGCAATTGACCGAATTCCTGCGCGCTGGAAGGTCGGGCCACGCTGCCCACGCCGAGCAGGCGCGTGCGCACCGCATCATCGGCCAGCGCCTTGCGCAAGGCCGAGTTCAGGGCATCGATCACCGCCGCCGGCGTGCCTGCGGGCGCCAGCAGGCCAGCTGCAGTGCTGGCATCAAAATTTGTCAAACCCGCCTCCCGCAAGGTCGGCACATTGGGCAGGGCCGGGTCACGTTCGCCAGACAGCACGGCCAGGGCACGCAGGGCGCCTGATTTGATATGCGAGGCCGAGCTGGTCAGCTGGTCCACCACCATGTCGGACTGTCCTCCGATCAGATCGACGATGGCAGGGGCACCACCTTTATAGGGAATCATATTGAGCTTGAGGCGGGCGGCATCTTCCATCTGCAGCATGGCCATATGGTTGGTCGTGCCCAAGCCCGCATGCCCGGCGGCAATCTTTCCAGGGTTGCTGCGGACATGATCCAACAGACTGGCGATGTCCTTGAAGCGACTGTCACTGCCTTTGACCACCACCACCAGTGCCGTGGTGGCGGCCAGACCGACCGGCTGAAAATTGTCCAGCCTGTAGCTGGTCTTGGTCATCTGCGGCAACACCACCAGCGCGTTGGGCGTGCTCACCAGCAGGGTGTGGCCGTCGGCTGGCGAGCGCGCCACGAAGGCAGCGCCCAGGGCTCCGCCAGCGCCTGCCTTGTTGTCCACCACCACCGGCTGGCCCAGGGCGCGCTCCATGGCGGGTGCCAGGGTGCGCGCCACCACATCCAGGTTGCCGCCCGGGGCAAAGGGAACAACCAGCGTGATCGGCTTGCTCGGAAATGCCTGGCCATGGGCGGCCATCGCCAAGGCCCCAAGCATGAGGGCAGCAGCCAGGGTGATGTGTTTTCGAATGCTCATGGTTTCTCCTCTTGGTGACGCAATCTGATCAAGATTTGTAGCTTGGGTCCAGCCGGTCGAGCTTGCGCAAGAGGGCCGGCCACTCCATCAGGCCATAGGGTCGGCGCGTGCCAGGCTGGTAGTTGTTCCAGGTCTCTTGCAGCACTGCGGGCGCCACTTGCACCAAGGGGGTGTTGCAGGCCATTGCCGCCAGTTGCGCACGGCAGGACAGTTCCAGCCGGTGCATCCAGTTGAAAGCCTCGCCTACTGTGCGCCCGACGGTCATGGCCCCATGATTGCGCAGCAGCAGGGCCTCCTTATCGCCAATATCCTTGAGCAGAGACTCTTGCTCCTGCAAGTTCAGCACCACGCCCTGGTAGTCGTGGTAGCCAATCTTGAGAAAACGCATGGCAGTCTGGGTGATCGGCAACAGTCCGCACTCAAGTGCCGAGACCGCCATCGAGGCCCAGCTGTGGGTGTGAATGACGCAGGCCAGCTCGGGCCTTGCCGCATGCACCGCGCTGTGGATCACATAGCCCGCCTTGTTGATGCCATAGTTCAGATCGCCAAAGTCGGGCTTGGACAGGATATTGCCCTCCACATCAATCTTGATCAGACTGGAGGCGGTGATTTCCTCATACATCATGCCGTAGGCGTTGATGAGAAAGGCGCCCTCCTGATCGGGCACCCGCATCGAGATGTGGTTGGCCATCATGTCGGACATGCCGTACAGATCCACCAGGCGGTAGCAGGCGGCCAGGTCGACCCGGGCCTGCCACTCGGCGGGCGAGCACTGGCCCTGCTGCGAAGGAATTTGCAAGCGTCCGTTTTCAACCATATTGGTCTCCCAATGTCTTGCCGAAAGTCCGGGTCAGACCCGGTACGGCTCAATCTTCACCGAT
>CAXRBE010000011.1:0-5019 GCA_964228805.1 Burkholderiaceae bacterium | reverse complement strand
TGCCAGGCTTGCCTTCTCCCAGGCGGGTACACCGGCCGAGCTGGAAAACGCCAAGGCGCGTTATCTGGGCAAAACCGGCAGCATCACCGAACTGATGAAGGGCATGGCCGCGCTCAGCGTGGAGGAAAAAAAGTCCCGCGGTGCGGCGATCAACCTGGCCAAGCAAGCCATCGAGGCGGAATTGAACGCGAGTCGCCAGGCCCTGGCTGATGCTGAGCTGCAAAAGCAGTTGCAAGCCGAGGCGCTGGACGTGACCCTGCCTGGCCGACTCCGTGGCCAGGGTGGCCTACATCCGGTGTCACTCACCATGGAGCGGCTCGAGGCAATCTTTGGTTCGATGGGTTTTGAAGTGGCCCAGGGGCCCGAGATCGAAGCCGACTGGTACAACTTCACCGAGCTCACCACGCCCGAAGACCATCCGGCACGCTCAATGCACGACACTTTTTATGTGGAGGGCGGCAGCGACAAAACCCCCAACCTGCTGCGCACCCACACCAGCCCGGTGCAGGTGCGGCATGCGCTGCAACATGTCAAGCAGCACCAGGCGGCCATCGACTCGGGCCTGCCCATGCCAGAAATCCGGGTGATTGCGCCGGGGCGCACCTACCGTGTGGACAGTGATGCCACCCATTCGCCCATGTTCCACCAGTGCGAGGGGCTGTGGATTGGAGAGAACGTCAGTTTCAAGGACCTCAAGTACCTGTTCACCGAGTTCTGCCGAATGTTTTTTGAGAGCAACGACCTGGTCTTGCGCTTTCGTCCCAGCTTTTTCCCTTTCACCGAGCCCAGCGCGGAGATCGACATCCAGTTCCAGCAGGGCCCGCTGGCCGGTCGCTGGCTGGAGGTGGCCGGTTCTGGCCAGGTGCATCCCAATGTGGTGCGCCATATGGGCCTGGATCCAGAGCAGCATATCGGCTTTGCCTTTGGCATGGGGCTGGACCGCTTCACTATGCTGCGCTATGGCGTCAATGACCTGCGCCTGTTCTTTGACGGCGACCTGCGTTTCCTGTCGCAGTTCCGCTGAGCCCCTGAACCCAAGAAATCCAGACCATGCAATTCCCCGAGTCCTGGCTGCGCGAGTTCTGCAATCCGCCGCTAACCACCCAGCAACTGGCTGACACGCTCACCATGGCCGGCCTGGAGGTGGAAGAGCTGCGTCCGGTGGCGCCGCCCTTCAGCAACATTGTGGTGGGTGAAATCCGTGAGGCTATGCAGCATCCCAATGCTGACCGACTGCGTGTGTGTCAGGTGGATGTAGGGCAGGCAACTTTGCTCAACATCGTCTGCGGTGCGCCCAATGCGCGCGCTGGTATCCGGGTGCCTTGCGCCTTGGTGGGTGCGCAACTTCCCCCGGGAGATGACGGTCAGCCCTTCAGCATCAAGCTGGGCAAGCTGCGCGGGGTGGAAAGCCAGGGCATGCTGTGTTCGGCGCGTGAGCTCAAGCTGTCAGATGATCACGGCGGACTGCTGGAGCTGGCTGCCGATGCTCCCATTGGCCAGAGTCTGCGCGAGCACTTGTTGCTCGACGACATGCTCTTCACGCTCAAGCTCACCCCCAACCTGGCGCATTGCCTGTCGCTCTATGGAGTGGCGCGTGAAGTGGCGGCGCTGACTGGCGCACCGCTGAAAACCCCAAGTTTTCCGCCAGTGCCTGCCAGTATCAACGACATCCAGGCCGTGCGAATCAGCGCCCCCGATCTGTGTGGCCGTTTTTCCGGTCGCATCGTTCGCCATGTCAACACCCAGGCCGCCACACCAGCCTGGATGGTGGAGCGTCTGGCGCGCTGTGGTCAGCGCAGTGTCAATGCCCTGGTGGATATTTCCAACTATGTGATGTTCGAATTGGGTCGGCCAACCCATATCTTTGACCTGGACAAGATCCAGGGCGCACTGGATGTGCGCTGGGGCCGTGCCGGTGAGCAACTCAAACTGCTCAACGGCAATACCGTCACGGTGGATGGCGAAGTCGGCGTCATTGCCGATGAGCATCAGGTCGAATCGCTGGCCGGCATCATGGGTGGCGACGCCACCGCGGTGTCTGACGCGACCCGCCATGTCTATGTCGAAGCGGCCTTCTGGTGGCCCAAGGCCATTGCCGGGCGTTCGCGCCGCTACAACTTCGCCACCGATGCCGGACACCGCTTTGAGCGCGGGGTGGACCCGGAGCTCACCGTGGCACATATCGAGCGCATCACCCAGCTGATTGTCGATATCTGCGGCACCAGCGACACCGTCTGTGGCCCGATCGACGACCACCCCGTCCAGATGCCGGTGGCCCAGCCGGTCACGCTGCGGGTGGCGCGCGCAGCCAAGATCATCGGCATGCCGCTTACCCAGGCCCAATGCGCTGACGCACTGGGTCGGCTGGGGCTGCCCCTAACGCAAGGTGAGGGCACCATCACGGTCACTCCGCCCTTGTACCGTTTTGATCTGCAGATTGAAGAAGATCTGATTGAGGAGGTGGCTCGCCTGATCGGCTATGACAAGCTGCCCCATACCCCGCCCCTGGCGCCAGTTACCCCCCTTGCCCGGCCGGAAAACTTGCGCAGTCACTTTGCACTGCGTCGCCAGCTCGCAGCCTTGGGCTATCAGGAAACGATCAACTACAGCTTTGTAGACGAGCGCTGGGAACATGATCTGGCAGCCAATCTCACGCCCATCAAACTGCTCAACCCGATTGCCAGTCAGATGGGCGTGATGCGCTCCTCACTGCTGGGCTCGCTCTTGTCGGTGCTCAAGTTCAATCTGGATCGCAAGTCCGACCGTGTACGGGTGTTCGAAGTCGGTCGGGTCTTTTTGCGCGATGACCTGGTTCCTGACTCCGACACCACAGTCAAAGGCTTTGCCCAGCCCCTGCGTGTGGCTGGCTTGGCCAGCGGTTCGACCGATGCCCTGCAATGGGGCCGCAAGGAGCGGCCGGTTGATTTTTATGATGTCAAGGGTGATATCGAGGCTCTGCTGGCCCCCATGGGGGCAGAGTTCGAACCTGCCCAGCATCCCGCCATGCACCCGGGCCGCTGTGCCAGGATCTTGCTTGACGGGAGAGAGCTTGGCGTCGTCGGCGAATTGCACCCGCGCTGGCGCCAGGCCTACGAGCTCAGCCAGACTGCGCTGATGTTCGAACTGGAACTCGATGCACTTCTACAGCGCAGCGTGACCCAGGCGCAGCCGGTTGCCAAGCACCAGTTTGTCGAACGTGATCTGGCTCTGGTGGTGCAGGAGCATGTCACACACGCCTCCTTGTTGCAATCCATACAATCCGCTCCCACACAGGGCTTACTACGTGATGTGGTGCTGTTCGATGTGTACCGACCCAAGGCCGCAACAGCGCTTGCCGGCATCAGCGCTGATGAAAAAAGTCTGGCGGTTCGCATGATTTTTGGCAGCGAGTCATCTACCCTGACTGATGAGCAGGTTGAACAGGCTGTGCTGGCAGTTACGGATAAACTGGCGCAGGACTTGGGGGCTAGGCAACGCAGCTGAAACGGCCTGCCTTCGTATGTATTAGAGCGAAATCATGGAAATCACGGTAGAGAGCCTGGAAACACAAGCCCTGACCAAAGCGCAGTTGGCAGAGCTATTGTTCGAGCGCATCGGATTGAACAAGCGCGAAGCCAAGGATATGGTGGACGCTTTTTTCGAGCTCATTGTCGATCAGCTGATTGATGGCCGGGATGTGAAGATTTCCGGCTTTGGAAATTTCCAGATCCGTACCAAGGCACCTCGTCCGGGCCGCAACCCCCGCACTGGTGAAGCCATCCCGATCGGCGCCCGACGGGTGGTCACCTTTCACGCCAGCCACAAACTAAAGGAACAAATTCAGGACGACAAGAATCCCAGCGATCCAGCCTGGGAGGCTTAGTGAGCTGATCCCTGACTGACCTGCACTCACCAGGCGTGAATATCTGCGCACTGGACTTGGCAAGCAGGAACAAGTTGGAGTAATCTCGGGGCCTGACTTTTTTCATAGCCAACAACCTTCCATGGAGAGTGTTCTGCCCCCGATTCCAGCCAAGCGCTACTTCACCATTGGTGAGGTGGGTGAGCTCTGTGGCGTCAAGCCGCATGTGCTGCGCTACTGGGAGCAGGAATTCACCCAGTTGCGACCGATGAAGCGCCGTGGCAACCGGCGCTATTACCAGCATCATGAGGTGCTGATGATCCGTCGTATCCGCGATCTGCTCTATGACCAGGGCTTCACCATCAGTGGTGCGCGCAACAGGATGCAGGAAATTCTGCAAGCAGAGCGTGACCAGCGCCGCAACGCTAAAGCCGACCTGGCGCCAATTGCCGAGCATGTCGGCCAGACGCTTGCGCAAAGTGGTGCGCAGGATGTCGCTCTTCCCAGCCCGGAGTGGCTGCGTTCCGTCACCAGCGAGGCGCCGCAGGCGCTACACATGATCCGCAGCGAACTCCATGCCATTCGCGACCTGCTCAGCGCCAGCGCTGACTCCACTGCAGCCCAAGGTATAATTCCCCGCTTCGGCGTGTAGCGCAGCCTGGTAGCGCACTTGCATGGGGTGCAAGGGGTCGCGAGTTCGAATCCCGCCACGCCGACCAGTATCCACAAGGGTTAGTAGCGTAGTAGCTACTAACCCTTTTGTCTTGCTGGCGCATAAGCCCTTATTTTCGCGAGTGGGCCGGGTCCCTTTTTGATTGGGGCTCGAGGGGCGGCTACACTGGATCACTAAGCCAGTTCTATGAGTAGAGCTTGACCGGATGAAGGACCTGCCTGCGCATTGTAGGCATGCAAAAAGCCCTGTATGAAAAATGAGATGTAGGCCAGCCAGCATGATCCGTATCAAAATGCCGGCATTTGCGAATCGGTAGACTGAATCGAGGGGATAGCGGTGCACTTCACAATAGCCGTCAACCGGATCTACCCAGCCATCAGGAGGTGCGATGTCTGAAGTTGTTGAAAAAAAAGTACCTGGCACGCATCAGTTGATTCGACACACCGTTGCCCTGGTGCTGGCTGGGGGCAGGGGGTCGCGGCTCAAGCAACTGACTGACAACCGC
>CAXRBE010000010.1:0-30799 GCA_964228805.1 Burkholderiaceae bacterium | reverse complement strand
CCCCCACACCATGGCTGGCGTCAGGACCTACACCTGGTGCGTCTACCAAGTTCGCCACCCGCGCGGCAAAACAAATGGGGTGGTCACCCTGAGACCTCCCCTTGAAATCGGTCAAATAGAGATTTTAACCCGCCTGCCCTCCTCGATAATCCTCGGATGCAGAAAACCTACGCTGCGCCAGCCAGCCAGGCAGTGGACCACTACGAAAACTTCCCGGTGGCGTCCTGGTTGTGCCCGGCCCGTCTGCGACCACCCATCGTTGCGATCTACCATTTCGCCCGCACCGCCGACGATATTGCCGATGAGGGCGGGGCCTCGGCCACACATCGACTGGCCGATCTGACCCGCTTTCAAGAAGATCTGCATTTGGTTGCCAGCGGCAAATCTCCGAGCAAGCGCTGGCCGGGCCTCTTTGCCGCCTTGCAGTCAGCCATTGCCGAGTTTTCGCTGCCGGTGGCACTTCTCAACGATTTGCTCGATGCCTTCATGCAGGATGTGGTCAAAACCCGGGACGGCATCGGCTACGCCGACCGTACTGAACTTCTGAGTTACTGCCGCCGCTCGGCCAATCCGGTCGGACGCCTGCTCTTGCATCTCTATGGCGTCAACGATGCAATCGCCCTGGCACGCAGCGATGCCATCTGCACGGCCCTGCAACTGGTCAATTTCTGGCAGGACCTGAGCCGCGACATTCCACGTGGCCGCTACTATTTGCCTGCTCAAGATTGCGCCCTGCATGCTGTCAACAATCAGGATCTGCTTGACTTGCGCCAGACAGCCGCCACCCGCAGCGCGATTGCGTCAATGGTCCGGTGGAGCCGCCAGCTGATGGCCGAAGGTGCTCCGCTGGTGCATCAAGTCCCAGGCCGTGCCGGCTGGGAATTGCGGCTGGTGGTACAAGGCGGCTTGCGCATTCTGGACAAGATAGAGCAGCTGCACCACAACACCCTGAACAAGCGCCCGCAGATCAGCGCCGCCGACTTGCCAATCATGGCCTGGCGCGCCATGCGCATGCCAATCTGGCCCGACAAAGCGCCATAGATTTGCGTTTCCCAGGCCTTTATCAGCATGACCCCAGAACAGTACGTCCAGCAGAAAGCCGCCGCCTCGGGCAGCAGTTTTTATTACGCCTTTCTCTTTCTGCCAACTCCCAGACGACAAGCCATCACGGCTTTTTATGCGTTTTGCCGGGAGGTGGACGATGTGGTCGATGATGTTGAGGACCCGATGCTGGCGCGCACCAAACTCGACTGGTGGCAAGGCGAGGTGCACCAGACATTTGCCGGCCATCCGAGCCATCCTGCCATGCTCGCCCTGATGCCACATTGCGCCAACTATGGCATTGGCGCTGAACACCTGTTGGCAGTGATCGAGGGCTGTCGCATGGACCTGGGTCAAGCCTGCTATGAAGACTTTTCCGCTTTGCAGGGCTACTGCCACCTGGTGGCTGGCGTGGTGGGAGAAGTGGCTGCGCGCATCTTCGGTCAAAGCCAGGCCCAGACCACAAGCTATGCCCACACGCTGGGCCTAGCCTTTCAGTTGACCAACATCATCCGTGATGTGGGTGAGGATGCCTTACGCGGGCGAATCTATCTGCCACTGGATGAACTTGGCCGGTTTGGCGTCAGCGACCAGGAAATTCTGCAGCGTCAATATTCTGACCGCTTCCAAGCCCTGATGAAATTTCAGACCGACCGTGCCCACCGCCTGTATGAGGATGCCTTGGCCTTGCTGCCGACCCAAGATTGGCGCGCTCAGAAACCTGGCTTGATGATGGCCAGCATTTACCGAACCTTGCTGCGCGAGATCGAGCGCGATGGTTTTCAGGTTTTGCACCAGCATGTGAGCCTGACACCGTTGCGCAAGTTCTGGCTGGCCTGGAAGGTACAGGCGCTCAATCAGCTATGAAAGTCGCTGTCATCGGCGCGGGCTGGTCAGGGCTCTCCACCGCAATTTTCGCCAGCCAGGCTGGCCATGCAGTCACCGTGTTCGAGGCCTCGCGCATGCTGGGTGGCCGCGCCCGCAGCTTGCCAGCCGAGTTGCCCAATGGGCAGACAGTGGAGCTGGACAATGGCCAACATATTCTGATTGGCGCCTACCGCGAGGCTCTTGCCCTGATGCGTATGCTTGGAATTCCGGCTGAAACTGCGCTGACACGACAAGCCCTGACGCTGCGCTTTGCGGATGGCCATGGCCTGAGATTGCCCAAGCTGCCCAAGCCGCTGGACCTGCTGGCAGGCATTGCCTTGGCCCGTGGCTGGTCCTGGGGTGATCGCATCGCGCTGCTGCGTACCGCCCTGGCCTGGAAAAGGAAACATTTTTCCTGCCCTGACCAGCTGAGTGTCAGCGAACTGGCACGCCCACTGGGTGAACGGCTGATGCGCGATCTGATCGAGCCGCTATGCGTATCGGCGCTTAACACCCCTGCCGATCAGGCCAGCGCCCAGGTGTTCCTGCGCGTCCTGCATGATGCCTTGTTCGGCCTGCCTGGCGGATCGGATTTACTGCTGCCGCGCGTACCATTGGGAAGGCTTTTGCCAGAAGCTGCCGCCAACTGGCTGCAAAGCCAGGGCACTGCCCTGCATCTGGGCAGGCGCATTGACCAACTGACCCGGCTCGGTGAACAGTGGCATATCGAGGGTCAGGCATTTGATGCGCTCGTGCTGGCCACGCCGGCACGTGACAGTTGCCGCCTGCTTGAACAGGTGACCGGAGAACTGCCAGCTGCGCTCTGTGAAGACCTGCAATCCTGGCGAGAACTGACCGGCAAGCTGCGCTTTGAAGCCATCACCACCGTGTACGCGTGGTCACCCCAGGCTGCCCTGCCCTGCCCCATGCTGGCGATGTCGAGCACACTCCTGGCCCCGGCACAGTTCGTCTTTGATCGCGGCCAGCTGGGTGGCCCCGCTGGCCTGCTCGCCTTTGTGATTAGTGCCAGCCGCGGCGAGCGCACTGACCTGCAAGGCCAGGTACTGCGGCAGGCTGTCGATCAGTTGAGTTTGAAGCTGGCTCCAGTCTTGAGCGTGACAGAAAAACAGGCCACCTTCGCCTGCCTGCCCGGCCTCAAGCGCCCCCCAACCCAGATCGCACCCGGCCTGTTTGCCAGCGGCGACTTTGTGGAAGGCCCCTACCCGGCCACCCTCGAAGGAGCAGTGCGCAATGCGCAGGCAGCAGTCGAGGCTTTGCAGACATCTCCACAGGCTAGCCATTGACCTGCAGCACCTGGCATAGCTGGGTCATGCTGCCGATGGTGGCATGGGGCAGCTCCTTATGGGTCCAAGCCAGCGCACGCCGGTTCAGCCAGGCAGTTTGCATCCCAGCACCCAGGGCACCGAGCACATCAAGTGCCGCGTCATCGCCCACATGCAGCACTTCACCAGGCTGCACACCCGCCGCTTTGGCTGCAGCATGGAAGATGCGGGCGTCAGGTTTGCCTATGCCCATGTTCTGTGCACTGAGGCCGGCCTTGAAAAGATGCCCCAATCCAACCCGCGCCACATCGGCATTGCCATTGGACACAGCCACCAGGGGAAAACGCGCCGACAGCCAGCCCAGGGCAGCCAGTGCGTCTTCGTACAGGGTCACCCGCTGACGCTCGGCATAAAACACTTCGTATGCTGGCTCAGCCAGGGTGGTGTCTTCATTGGCCAGGTGCAGCACACGCCTGATGATCTCGCGTCGCAGCGTGCCCAGGTCATGGCCGATATCGGGCCGTTGAGACTGAATTTCCTGGCGTAGGGCCAGACGCCGGCCTGGATCAGACAGGGTTGCCGCGCTTTGCGGGGCCCGAGGCCTCAGCCAGTCCTGCAGAGCCTGCTCCGCCCGGGCAATCACTGGCGCGATCGGCCACAAAGTGTCATCCAGGTCCAGGGAGATAGCCTTGATTTTTTTCGTATCCAGCATGATGCGGGAGAATAGCGTATGCGCATGCGTCCAGAACCTCCACACGCCCACGGCCGTGTCCAAGCCACAGCCATTCTTTTATGCAATCTTGGCACCCCCGATGCACCGACTCCAGCCGCCTTGCGTCGCTACCTGGCTGAGTTTCTGAGTGACCAGCGCGTGGTGGAAATTCCCAAGCCGATCTGGTGGCTGATCCTGCACGGCATCATCCTTCGTATCCGACCGGCCAAGTCGGCAGCCAAGTACGCCAGCATCTGGACTGCCCAGGGTTCGCCACTGAAGGTCTGGACTGACAAACAGGCCGAGTTGCTGCAGCAGTGGTTTGAACAACAGGGCCAATCGATCTGGGTCCGACCGGCTATGCGCTACGGACAGCCGTCCATTGCCGCCCAGCTGGACGCCCTGAAAGCTGAGGGCGCAACACGGATTCTGATTTTGCCGGCCTACCCACAATACTCCGCCACCACCACCGCCAGCGTGTGTGATGCAGTCTATGCCTGGGGACAGCAGGTGCGCACACTGCCCGAGCTGCGCTTCATCAGCCACTATCACGATGCGCCAGCCTATATCACTGCGCTGGCCAATGGCGTGCGCCAGCATTGGCAAAAGCACGGCCAGGCGGAGCAGCTGGTGATGAGCTTTCATGGTGTGCCGCAACGCACCTTGCAATTGGGTGACCCCTACTACTGTGAGTGCCATAAAACCGCACGACTGCTGGCAGAACATCTGGGTTTGACGGCCCAGCAGTATCGTTTGACCTTTCAGTCCCGCTTTGGCAAAGCCAAGTGGCTGCAGCCTTATACCGAGCCCACCTTGGTGGAATTGGCTAAATCTGGGCTCAAACGGGTTGATGTGATCTGCCCGGGATTTGTTTCGGACTGCCTGGAAACCCTGGAGGAAATTTCCCAGGAAGCTCGTCAGGCCTTTCTGACCGCTGGCGGCCAGGAATTTCACTATATCCAGTGCCTCAATGATCGGGCAGACTGGATCGATGCCCTGGGTCAGCTTTGCCGCCAGCATCTGAGCGGCTGGCCGGCCCAGTCCACCCCGCGGGGACCTTTTCCAGACTCCAGCGCCGGCTGACAAAGACCGGCTAGGTCTCCGCTCAGAAGCTGTTTTTCAGGAAGCCCGGGCTACGGCCAGTGGGCCAATGTGAGGAAAGGTTTGGTTTTGATTTAAATCAAGCCTGTATCTCCATGACATAGTAAGCTCAATCCGCCTATGAACTAGCGGAGAACATCATGTATCGAAAAATTCTTGTGGCCACCGATGGATCAAGTCTGTCCAAAAAAGCTGTGAACCAGGCCATTGCCCTGGCCCAATTGATGGGGGCCGAACTGGTGGCCTTCAAAGTGGTGCCGCGCTATCCGCAATCTTATTTCGAGGGCGGCGTGGCGCTGGCTGCCAGCGAAGTCAGCCGTATCGAGAAGCAGTGGGCTGATCACGGGCAGGCAGTGGTTGATGCTGTGGCCAAATCGGCCAAGGCCAAAGGCGTTGCAGTTAAGGCAGTGATTGCCAAGTCCGATCTGGTCAGCGAAGCAGTGATCGCAGCGGCAAAAAAGAACAAGTGTGATCTGATCGTGATGGCTTCGCACGGCAGGCGTGGCATCAAGCGGCTGCTCCTGGGTAGCGAAACCCAGCAGGTGTTGACACATTCGCATATCCCGGTGCTGGTATTGCGCTGATTTCTCCGGGCCAACCAAGCCCGGTTGGCATTTTGAAAACCCCATGGCATACTGATTGGCATCGACACCATGAAGATGCCATCAATTCACGCTTCTGACCCTGGGCTTCGCAGTCTGTTGACTGCCAGCGCACTACTTTTTGCACTGTGCAGCCCTGCCCAGTCTTTGGAGACCTATGACAACACTGAGGTTGGGCTGGATATTGCCAATTACCGTTATCAGGAAACCAGCAATGGCGGTTTCTTCATGTCCAACAATGGCAACAAGCTGGGGCTATACGGGGCGTTTACCAAGACCCTTGCTAAGAATTGGTTCTGGGGTGGTGACCTGAAGCTGAGTTATGGCCTGGTGCACTATGACAGTGCCAGTGATGGCCGCAAACCGGACAACCCGGACTTGTTGACCGAGTTGCGTTTTACTGGCGGGCGAGACTTTTCCTATGACAACTACTTGCTGGCCCCGTATTTTGGACTGGGCCACCGCGTCCTCTTCAATGATTTGCGGGGATCAACCAGCTCTGGGGCGGCGGGCTATCGGCGCCTGAGTCAATACACCTACCTGCCCCTGGGTTTGACCTTGCGTCAACCCCTGAGCTCAAGGGCGCGGTTGTCCACCAGCCTGGAATATGACTGGTTGATTGAGGGGCGCCAGCAAAGTTTTCTCTCTGATGCAAGTGCTGGCTCCAATGACCCGGTGAATTTGCAGCGCTTTGGCCAAGGCCTGCGTTTTTCCATGAATTACGAAACCAGAACCTGGACCGCCGGTCTTTATGCAAATTACTGGGGCCTGGGTGACTCCGACTGGGCACAACAACTGATCAACGGAAATTTCTCCGGCTGGGTCAGAGAGCCGAGAAACACCACCCAGGAAATTGGTCTGACCCTGAGGATGCGCTTCAGGTAAATAGGGTGTTGTACTGCTGACGCAGCAGATTCTTTTGCACCTTGCCCATGGCATTACGCGGCAAGTCCTCAAGCACAAAGCATTTCTTGGGTATCTTGAAATTGGCCAGTTTGGCCTTGAGCGTGGCCAGGATCTGATCTCCCTGCACAGCGCAGCCCGCTTTGCTGACGACGACAGCCACGCCCACCTCGCCAAAGTCGGGGTGCGGCACCCCCACCACCGCACTTTCGGCCACGCCTGGCAGTTCATTGATATAGCCCTCTATTTCAGCCGGATAGACGTTATAGCCACCGCTGATGATAGGTCCTTGCTGCGCCCCACGATGGTCACATAGCCACGCTCGTCGATCTTGCCGACATCGCCGGTCTTGAAGTAACCATCATCGGTGAACTCTTCCCTGGTTTTGTCAGGCATGCGCCAATAGCCTATGAACACATTGGGCCCTTTGACCTGAATACCACCAATTTCATTGCCAGGCACAGGTCTGCCGGCATCGTCACAGACCCGCAAGCTGACCCCTGGCAGGGGGAAACCAACCGTACCCCCGCGGCGCTCACCCTCTTTGGGGTCATAAGGATTGGAGGTCAGCATGATGGTCTCGCTCATGCCGTAGCGCTCCAGGATGGTATGACCGGTGCGCTGCTGCCAGGCGGAAAAAGTCTCAACCAGCAATGGCGCCGATCCGGCGATAAACAGTCGCATATTGCGCACGGCCTGGCGCGTCAGTTCAGGCTCGGCCAACAGCCGCACGTACAGGGTCGGCACCCCCATGAACACGCTGGCCTGGGGTAATAATTCAATCACGCTCCGTGGGTCGAAGCGAGCCATCCAGATCATCTTGCTGCCATTGAGCAGGGCCCCATGCACCGCAACAAACAGGCCGTGAACATGGAAGATCGGCAGCACATGCATCAGCACATCACCCGTTTGCCAGCCCCAGTAAGATTTCAGCACTAGGGCATTGCTCAGCAGATTGCCATGGGTCAGCATGGCGCCCTTGCTACGCCCGGTGGTGCCGCTGGTGTAGAGAATGGCAGCCAGATCGTCGGTGCGGGTCCAAGCCACCCGGTGCAGGTCCGAGCAATATGCAGCCCGTTGCAACAGGGTTCCGGTGCGATCGTCATTGAGCGTGAACACATGGCCAGTGCCAGCACGAAAAGCGATCTGGCTGACCCAGCCAAAATTCTTGCCGGAGCAGACCATCACCGAGGGTTCCGCATTGCCGATGAAATAGTCGATTTCGGCACTCTGGTAGGCGGTATTGAGCGGCAAAAACACATAACCTGCACGTAGTGTGGCCAGGTAAAGCATCAGGGCTTCGACTGATTTTTCCACTTGCACCGCAATGCGAGCGCCTGCTGGCAGATCCAGGGAGAGCAAGAGGTTGGCCAGCATGGCGGTGGCTCGGTCCAGATCTCGCCATGAATAGAACAGGCCATTGTCGGTCTCGATGGCAACTGTATCGAGGTCGGCTGGAAAAGCTTGGCGCAGGGCAGCAAACAGGTTGGCGTTTTCTTTTGGCATATGGATTTAATGGCTGAGACCGGCAGGGTCTATCAAAATTCAGGTTTGCGCTTTTCAAGAAAGGCAAGGATACCTTCCCGATGCTCAGGGCTGTCAGCCCAGGCATAGGCTGCAGGATCTCTGGCCAGTTGATCGGCAGTGTGGCCCGCCTGCAGGGCACGCAGGGTACGCTTATTCAAACGGGCTGCCTGTGCTGACAGCAAGCCAATTCGGTCAGCTGTGGCCATGGCCTCTTCGGCCACCTTGTCGTCTGCCACCACTCGGCTGAGTAAACCGGCTTGAAACAGCCTTTGCGCCCCGAGTGTTGCAGCCTCAAGCAAGAGCTCCCGCGCCATGGTCGGACCGATCTGCGCAGACACCAGGGCGATTTCGCGGGGTGCCATGGGAAAACCCAATTTCGCAATGGGCGCGCCAAATCGGGCAGAAGCACCGGCGATTCGCAGGTCGCAGCAGGATGCAATTTCAAGACCGGCCCCCATGCAATTGCCCTCGATTTGCGCCACGACCGGCAAATCGCAAGCCAGCACTGCCTGGAGCCCGGCCCAGACCTCGGTCTCATGGAAGTTGCGCAGCCCTTCTTCAGAAAATCGGAAATCCGGATATTCGGCTATGTCACCCCCGGCACAGAACTGGCCGCCTTCGCCTCTCAGGATGACGCAACGCAGACTGGTATCCTGCGCAATATCGAGAAATGTCTGCCGCAATTCACGCCACATTGCAAACGACATGGCATTCAATTTACCGGGGTTGGCAAGGCTCACCAAGAGCAAACGACCCTGTCGCTCAGAACGGACATGCCCGCTCATGGTGTAGACAACTTCAGCCAGATGAATGCAGCAGGACCGGTCTAATCAGTCCAGCTTGGCACCCGACAATTTCACCACTTGCGACCAGCGCTTGACTTCCGCGCTGACAAATTGTCCGAACTGCTGCGGTGACATATTGCTGAACTCGGCCCCCTGGTTAGACCAGATGGCTTTTGATTCATCGGTCATGCCGGCTTTACGGATCTCTTCAACCGCGCGAGCCTGAGCCTCTGCGGGGGTACCCTTGGGTGCCCAAATTCCGTACCAGCTTTGCACGGTGTAATCGGGCAAGCCAAGCTCTGCCGCGGAAGGAACATCCGGGAAAGCCGGGTTGCGCCGCTGACCAGCCACCATCAATGCCCGGATACGCCCCCCTTTGATGTGGCCGGCCGAGGAGCCCAGGCCATCAAACATCATGTCCACATTGCCGGCAATCAGATCCTGCAATGCTGGCCCCGCCCCGCGGTAGGGGATATGGGTGATGAAGGTGCGGGTTTGCTGCTTGAACAATTCGCCCGCCAGATGGTGCGAAGTGCCACTGCCAGCTGATCCATAGTTGAGCCGTCCCGGGTTGTTTTTCAGTTCTGCCATGAAGGCTTTGAAGTCTCCGGTGATTTTCTTCGGGTTGACCACCAGCACCTGCGGAACGGTCGCCACCAGAACCAGGGGCACGAAATCCTTTTCGATGTCGTAATCGAGTCGGGGGTACATGGAAGGGGCAATTGTGTGGTGGACCGCGCCCATGAAAAGCGTGTAGCCGTCTGGGCTGGCCTTGGACGCAATGCTTGCGCCCAAGGTGCCACCGGCGCCACCACGGTTGTCGATGATCATCTGCTTGCCAGTCAATTTGGAGAAGGCAGCCGCCAGTGGCCGTGCAAAAGCATCGGTTCCACCCCCTGCGGGAAAAGGCACAACCAGAGTAACCGGTTTGCTCGGCCAGGAAGACTGGGCACGCAGGGGCAGGGCCGAAGCGGCCAGACCCAAAGCCGAGGCTTGCAGGATGTCTCTTCGGGAATAGAAGCGTTGATTGAATTTCATAATGTCTCCTCAACGGTGGTTCTGATGCTCCGGGCCTGGGCCAGGAATTTATGTGGGCCGTGTATTGTGCCTCTGCCAAGCAAAAAGCAGCACGCCTGCAGCAATCATCGGCAGGCATAGCCACTGCCCCATGCTCAAGCCCAAAGCCAGCAAGCCCAGAAAATCGTCGGGTTCGCGGAAAAACTCGGCGATGAACCGAAGTATGCCGTAGCCGACCAGGAACAGCCCTGCCACCCGCCCCATACGGCTAGGCTTGCGAGCA
Organism: Burkholderiaceae bacterium; assembly: GCA_964228805.1. GTDB lineage: Bacteria > Pseudomonadota > Gammaproteobacteria > Burkholderiales > Burkholderiaceae_C > Hylemonella. The sequence continues at coordinate 20,678 of CAXRBE010000010.1, read as the reverse complement.
TAGAGCCAGAGCAGCACGAACAGCAGCAGCCCCTCCAACAAAAATTGGTAGAGCTGGGACGGGTGGCGCGGCACCGGGCCGGCACCTGGAAACAGCATTGCCCAAGGCAGGTACGGGTCAGCGGCTCGACCCCACAACTCACCATTGATGAAGTTGCCGATACGCCCTGCCGCCAGGCCAGTGGGCACGCAAGGCGCCACAAAATCAGCCACCTGCAGCCAGGGCTTGCGTCGGCTGCGGGCGAACCACAACATGGCCACAATCACGCCAAGCAGGCCACCGTGAAAACTCATGCCGCCCTGCCAGACTGCAAAGATCTCCAGCGGATGGGCCAGGTAATAAGCCGGCTTGTAGAACAACACATAGCCCAGACGCCCGCCCAGCACCACCCCGAGCACTCCGAGAAAAAGAATGTCCTCCACATCCTGTTTCTTCCAAGCGCCTGCCCCTTGCACCGAGGCAAAGGGCTCATGGCGCAGCCTGCGCAAGCCAAGCAACATGAACAGACCAAACGCGGCCAGGTAGGTCAATCCATACCAATGAATGGCCAGCGGACCCAGTTGCAGGGCGACCGGATCGATTTGCGGATGTATCAGCATGACTAGGATTGTGCCGTAGCGGCAGACCCCGCTTGGCCTCGGCTTACACTTGGGGCTTGCAATTTTTATCTTTTGACACCATGGACACCAAACCCATCAAGATCAACCGCCGCTCAGCCAATATCACCGAGGGCAAATCACGAGCGCCCAACCGTTCTATGTATTACGGCATGGGCTACGAGGAAAGCGACTTCGTCAAGCCCATGGTGGGTGTGGCCAACGGCCACAGCACCATCACGCCCTGCAACTCAGGTCTGCAAAAACTCGCCGACGCGGCTGTGGCCGGAATCGAGGAGGCAGGCGGCAATGCGCAGATCTTTGGTGTGCCCACCATCTCCGACGGTATGGCCATGGGCACCGAGGGCATGAAATATTCTCTGGTCTCCCGTGAGGTGATTGCCGACTGCATCGAGACCTGCGTGCAGGGCCAGTGGATGGACGGCGTGGTGGTGGTGGGCGGCTGCGACAAGAACATGCCGGGCGGCATGATGGGCATGCTGCGCGCCAATGTGCCGGCGATCTACGTCTATGGCGGCACCATCTTGCCCGGCCATTACAAGGGCAAGGACTTGAACATCGTCAGCGTGTTCGAGGCAGTAGGTGAAAACGCGGCGGGCAAGCTCAGTGATGACGACTTGCGTCAAATCGAGATGCGCGCCATTCCGGGTGCAGGCTCCTGCGGCGGCATGTACACCGCCAACACCATGTCCAGCGCCTTCGAGGCCCTGGGGCTGAGTCTGCCCTACTCCTCCACCATGGCCAATGAGGAAGGCGAAAAAGTCGCCTCCACCAAAGAGTCTGCCCGGGTGCTGGTTGAGGCGATCAAGAAAGACCTGAAGCCACGCGACATCGTGACCCGCAAGAGCCTGGAAAATGCCGTATCCGTGATCATGGCCACTGGGGGCTCCACCAATGCGGTGCTGCATTTCCTGGCCATTGCCCACGCGGCTGGGGTCGAATGGACGATTGATGATTTCGAGCGCGTGCGCCGTAAGACTCCGGTGATCTGCGACCTCAAGCCCAGCGGCAAGTACCTGGCCATCGACCTGCACCGTGCCGGTGGCATCCCGCAGGTCATGAAGGTGTTGCTCAACGCCGGTCTGCTGCATGGCGATTGCATGACCATCACTGGCAAGACCATTGCCGAAGTGCTCAAGGATGTGCCCGATCAGCCTCGCGCCGACCAGGATGTGATCCACTCGATCAGCAAGCCCCTGTACGCCCAGGGCCACCTGGCCATCCTCAAGGGCAACCTTTCACCTGAGGGCGCTGTGGCCAAGATCACCGGCCTGAAAAACCCGGTCATCACCGGCCCGGCGCGCGTGTTTGACGACGAGCAATCGGCGCTGCAGGCCATTCTGGACGGCAAGATCAAGGCTGGCGATGTGATGGTGTTGCGCTATTTGGGCCCCAAGGGTGGGCCTGGCATGCCGGAAATGTTGGCGCCCACCGGGGCACTCATCGGTGCTGGCCTGGGTGAAAGCGTGGGCCTGATCACCGACGGGCGCTTCTCGGGTGGCACCTGGGGCATGGTCGTGGGTCATGTCGCCCCCGAGGCCGCGGTGGGAGGCACCATTGCCTTTGTCAATGAAGGTGACAGCATCACCATCGATGCGCACCAGCTCAAGCTGGAGCTCAACGTGCCAGCCACAGAAATAGAAAAGCGCCGTGCCGGCTGGACCGCGCCCAAGCCACGCTACACCCGTGGCGTGCAGGCCAAGTTTGCCTTCAATGCCTGCTCGGCCAGCAAGGGGGCCGTGCTCGACAACTTCTGAGCCAACCGGGCATTCTTTTGCCGCCCCTGAACGCCCGAGGTCTTGGCCTCGGGCTTTTCTTTTAAGCCATTCAATCGCCGAGCACCAGGCCCTCTCGCCTTGGATCGGCGCCACCCACCCAGCCCTTGGGTGTGCGTTGCAGCAAATGCAAGCCACTCACCAGTGGTGCTTCCTCCACTGCGTGACCAAGCGCCTTCATCGCCTCGATGCTTGATTGGCTGAAGCGACCTTGCTCAAGCAAGGTGGGGCCATTGAAGTTGCCAAAATTCGGCAGCTCGATCGCCTGTTGCGGGCTCAGCCCCCACAGCAGGGTTCCGATCAGACTCTTGGCGGTGTAATGGATGATGGCCGCTCCCCCTGGTGAGCCGGCACTCAATACCAGCTGTCCATCGCCTCGACGAAACACCAGGGTCGGGCTCATGCTGGAGCGCGGCCGCTTGCCAGGCTGCACCCGGTTGGCAATCGGGTGCCCCCGTGCATCACTGGGTGCAAAGGAGAAGTCGGTCAGCTGGTTGTTGAGGAAAAACCCGCCAGGCAAACCCGTACCACCATCAGACATCAGGTGTGCACCCCACACCGCCTCAATGGTCGAAGTCATGGCCACCACCCGTCCCTGACCGTCGACCACATTCAGGTGACTGGTGCCGTACTCAGCTTGCGTTGGTTGTGGCACATAGGCGCTGCGCATGGCGGCAGGCTGCCCCGCCGCTGCCGTGCCCATGCTGCTCGGCCCTACCAGGCTGGCGCGTTGCCGCAAGTAGTCAGGCGCCAGCAAGCTGCGCCAGTCCCCCGCTGGCGGCTGGACAAAGTCCGGGTCGGCCACATACAGAGCCCGGTCGGCAAATGCCAGCCGAGCCACCTCGTTGTAGCGGTGCAGCCAGTCTGAGCTTGGCAAGCCGTCCTGCAAGTCAGGCCCCTGCGCAGGTAGCGCGGCCAACATACCCAGCATCTGCATGATGGTGAGATGACCGGAGGAAGGCGGTGGAAAACCACAGACCCGCCATAGCTCGAGCCAGTCAGTGCACAGGGCCTGGCGTCGCCTGGGCTGGTAGCCAGCCAGATCCTGCTCACTCAGCCTGCCCGGATTGGTCGCATGGCTGCGTACCCGGCTCACCATGTCGGTGGCGATCGGGCCGCGGTAAAAAACATCACTTCCTCCCCGGGCGATCTGCCTCAGCAGCTGCCCCAGGGCCGGATTGCGCAAGCGAAAGCCCACCGGATGGGGTAGGCCTTGCGGCCCGAAGTAAAGGGCCCCGGCCAAGGGATCTTGGCGCAATCTCTCAGCCCCAAGCTGCAACTGCGCATGCAGACGGGGCGTGATCGCAAAACCTTGTTCAGCCAACTCAATTGCCGGCTCAAAAAGCTTTTCCCAGGGCATCTTCCCATGGCGGCGATGGGCCTGATCCAACATGCGCAACAGTCCCGGCACGCCGACAGCGCGTCCGCCTACCACCGTCTGCATGAAGGGCATGGGTCGTCCATCAGTTTGCAGAAACAGCCGTTCATCCGCTTCAGCAGGGGCCGTTTCCCGTCCGTCCCAGGCATCCATGACGCGCCCATCCCAGTGCATGAGAAATGCGCCGCCCCCAATGCCGCTGGCCTGTGGCTCGACCAGAGTCAGCACCATCTGCGCTGCAATTGCTGCGTCCAGTGCCGAACCACCAGCGCGAAGGATTTGGATTGCGGCCTGACTGGCCAATGGATGGGCTGCGACTACCGAAAAACGCTGCATGGGCTGGCCAGCCAATGTGGCGCGCATCCCGATCAAAAAAGCCAGGACCAAGCCCAACTTCGACAGCAGCTGCCAGTTCCTAAAAATTGCATGCCGCCTGATGTCAGATACGGCGGGCTGGCCGTTCACCGAAGGCATCCGCTTCAAGGCTGATCTTTGCGGCCCTGTCCCATGGCTTCGCGCTGCCGATCAATACGTTCGTTGCGTCGACGTTCTTCTCTTTCCATGGCCTTGCGCCGGGTATATCCAGAGGAGTCTGCCAAGGCCCACCAGGCCACCGTCAGGGCAAAGGGCAGCAGCACCAGCCACCAGCTCCAACTGGCCACAGGAGCTACTTCGAAATATTTCAGCAGCAGCAGAACAATTCCCAGTCCAAGCAGATACATAACAATCCCTCATCATGGAGAAGGCATGAGGCTGATGACGTCAACCATAGCCACTACAATGGCGTTCTTGTTGAACTTTAACCCAACCTACGAGGAATCGATGAAACGTGCTCTGTTTGCCCTGGTCGCCGCATTCTCGGTGTCCGCCCCCGCCCTCGCTAACCTGGACTTGGCTAAAGCCAAGAATTGCATGGCCTGTCACTCTGTTGACAAGAAGCTGGTCGGACCATCTTTCAAAGACATAGCAAGAAAATATGCTAGCGACAAAACTGCCGCCGGCACACTGCCAGGCAAGGTGATCAAAGGAGGTTCTGGCACCTGGGGACCTGTACCTATGCCAGCCAATCCGCAAGTGAACGACGCTGAAGCCAAGATACTTGTCAACTGGATCTTGGCCACCAAATAAGCAAGACCGGCGCCAATTCAAAAAGCCCGCAACGCGGGCTTTTTTGTTGACTCCTCAAAATTCAGATTGTTACCCGAGCAACTAGTGTTCAATTGGTCTGAGCCAATTGCTCCAGGATGGCCGGATTCTCCAGCGTGGTGGTGTCCTGGGTGATCGCCTCGCCCTTGGCCAGTGAACGCAGCAGGCGACGCATGATCTTGCCCGAGCGGGTTTTGGGCAGGTTGTCCCCGAAGCGTATGTCCCTTGGCTTGGCGATCGGGCCAATCTCCTTGGCCACCCAATTGCGCAGTTCAGTGGCGATCTGCCTGGCCTCCTCACCCGTAGGACGGGCACGCTTGAGCACCACAAAAGCGCAAATGGCCTCGCCGGTCACATCGTCTGGCCGGCCCACCACCGCAGCCTCAGCCACCAGATCGGTTTTTGACACCAGGGCCGACTCGATCTCCATGGTGCCCAGCCTGTGCCCCGAAACGTTCAGCACATCGTCGATGCGGCCGGTGATTCGGAAATAGCCCCTGTCCTCGCTGCGCACTGCACCATCCCCGGCCAGGTAATAGCCACCAAGTTCCTCGGGAAAGTAGCTTTTCTTGAAACGCTCCGGATCGCCCCAGATGGTGCGAATCATGGAAGGCCAAGGCTTTTTGATCACCAGGATGCCACCCGATCCCATAGGCATGTCTTTGCCGGTCTCGTCCACGATGGCTGCGCTGATGCCGGGCAAGGGCAAGGTGCAGGAACCCGGCACCAGAGGTGTGGCACCCGGTAGCGGCGTGATCACATGGCCGCCGGTCTCGGTCTGCCAGAAGGTATCGACAATCGGACAACGCTCGCCGCCCACATGGCGGTAGTACCACATCCAGGCTTCCGGGTTGATCGGCTCGCCCACCGAGCCCAGCAGGCGCAGGCTGGACAGGTTCCAGTTCCTGGGGTGGACCTTGGCGTCGGTCTCAGCCGCCTTGATCAGGGACCGGATGGCAGTGGGCGCAGTGTAAAAAATACTGACCTTGTGCTTCTCGATCATCTGCCAGAAACGACCGGCATGCGGAAAGGTCGGTACACCTTCGAAGATAACCTGGGTAGCGCCGGCGGCCAGCGGCCCATAAGCCACATAGGTGTGGCCAGTGATCCAGCCGATGTCGGCGGTGCACCAAAAAATATCCTTCGGCTGAATGTCGAAGGTCCACTCCATGGTCAGCTTGGCCCACAGAAGGTAGCCGGCAGTTGAATGCTGCACTCCCTTGGGTTTGCCAGTGGAGCCCGAGGTATAGAGGATGAACAACGGGTGCTCGGCATCCACGGCAACAGGGGCACAGTTACTGCTCTGGCCCGCCAGGGCCTGCTCAAACGTCATGTCGCGGCCGGCCACCATATTGCAGGCGGTGCTGGTGCGCTGGTAGACCAGCACCGTCTTGATCGATTCACAACCGCCCATGGCCAGCGCTTCATCCACAATGGCCTTGAGGGGGAGTTCCTTGCCGCCACGCATCTGGTAATTGGCAGTGATCACTGCCACAGCGCCGGCATCGATCACCCGCTCCTGCAGTGACTTGGCTGAGAAGCCGCCAAATACCACCGAGTGGGTGGCGCCGATGCGGGCGCAGGCCTGCATGGCCACCACGCCTTCGATCGTCATCGGCATATAGCTCAGTACCCGGTCTCCCTTGCGGAGGCCCTGGGCCTTGAGCGCATTGGCAAACTGGCTGACCCTGGCCAGCAACTCCTTGTAGCTGACCTGGGTGACATTGCCATCGTCAGACTCAAAGCGAATGGCCGTCTTGTTTTCGGTGGTAGTTCCTACGTGCTTGTCCAGGCAATTGGCCGAGGCATTGAGTTGGCCGTCTTCAAACCACCTGTAGAACGGCTTGTTTGATTGGTTGAGTGTTTTGGTAAAGGGCTTGTTCCATATCAGGTTTTCGCGTGCCAGACGCGCCCACGTACCCTCGAAGTCGCGCTCAAATGTGTCGCACATGGCCTGGTATTGGGCCATTCCAGACACTCGGGCTGCCTTGACCACCGCAGCAGTCGGGTTAAAGACGCGGTTCTCGACCAGGACGGATTGGATTGCGGAGTTGGGTGCACTCATCTTTTTCCTCACGAAATGTGCTGCCCGTGTTCGTTGGGCAGGCGCTGACAAGACTAGGTTTTAATTTTCGCCGGAAAACTCAGGCAAAATTTGGATCTTATCCAATCTCAAAGCACAAATACCCCAGTGGGTTGTGCAAAGCACAGAATGTCCAACCCTCAAATTCCGTCAAATAGCCCCCCCTTGCGCCCCTTGCCCAGACTTATTTTTGCCAGCCGTTGGCTGCAATTGCCCCTTTACCTGGGGCTGATCGCTGCGCAAGGCGTCTATGTCTATCACTTCTTACTAGAACTGCTCCACTTGATTGAAGCCGCCTTCGGCAGCCAGACTGCGCTACAGGCATTGATCACCAGTATTGGCTACAAAGAGACTACCGCTGGGGGCGGACTCAACGAAACCATCATCATGCTGGTGGTACTCGCCTTAATCGATGTGGTCATGATCTCCAACCTCTTGATCATGGTGATTGTGGGTGGATACGAAACTTTTGTCAGTCGCATGGACTTGGAGGGCCACCCCGATCAGCCTGAATGGCTAAGTCACGTCAACGCCTCTGTTCTCAAGGTCAAACTGGCAACTGCCATTATCGGCATCAGCTCTATTCATCTGCTCAAGACCTTTATCAATGCGGCCAATTACGATGTCAAAGTACTGATGTGGCAAACCATTATCCACGTAACCTTCTTATTTAGTGCATTGGCGATTGCCTACACCGACAAGCTATTGAACAGTGTGATCCACTCGGATCAGACCCATTAAGTTTTTTTCCTCACATCTTCCAGCCATGACAAACGCTATAAAGCAAAACGACCTGATCGATTCCATTTCCGCCGCCCTGCAATACATCAGCTACTACCACCCAGCGGACTACATCAGCCACCTGGCCCGTGCCTACGAGCGCGAGCAAAGCCCTGCGGCCAAGGACGCCATTGCCCAGATCCTGACCAACAGCAAGATGAGCGCCATCGGACACCGGCCCATTTGCCAGGACACCGGCATCGTGAATGTATTTCTCAAGGTCGGCATGGATGTGCGCTGGGAAGGCTTCAGTGGCAGCCTGGATGACGCCATCAATGAAGGGGTGCGCCGTGGCTACACCCACCCAGACAACACCTTGCGCGCCTCGGTGCTGGATGACCCACAGTTTCTGCGTAAAAACACCCGCGACAACACCCCGGCGGTGATCTTTATCGACATCGTGCCGGGCAACACGGTGGAAGTGACTGTGGCCGCCAAGGGCGGTGGCAGCGAAAACAAGAGCAAGATGGTGATGCTCAACCCGAGCGACTCGGTCGTTGACTGGGTGCTCAAGACCGTTCCCACCATGGGTGCGGGCTGGTGTCCACCAGGCATGCTGGGCATCGGCATCGGTGGTACCGCTGAGAAAGCCGCCCTCATGGCCAAAGAAAGTCTGATGGAAGACATCGACATGTACCAGCTTCAGGCCAAGGCAGGCAAAGGAGAAAAACTGACCCAGACCGAGGAACTGCGTCTTGAACTGTATGACAAGGTCAACGCCCTGGGCATCGGCGCCCAGGGTTTGGGCGGTCTGACCACGGTGCTCGATGTCAAGATCAGGATGTACCCCACCCATGCAGCCAGCAAGCCGGTGGCCATGATTCCCAACTGCGCTGCCACCCGCCACGCCCATTTTGTGCTGGACGGTTCCGGCCCGGTTTACCTGGATCCACCCAGCCTGGATCTCTGGCCCAAGGTGGACTGGACCCCTGACACCCAGAAAAGCAAGCGGGTTAACCTCGACGCCCTCACTCCGGCCGAAGTAGCCAGTTGGAAGCCTGGCCAGACCCTGCTGCTCAATGGCAAGCTGCTGACCGGCCGCGACGCCGCTCACAAACGCATTCAGGACATGCTGGCCAAGGGGGAGCCCCTGCCGGTGGACTTCACCAACCGGGTGATCTATTACGTGGGCCCGGTCGATCCGGTGCGCGACGAAGCGGTGGGGCCGGCCGGCCCCACCACCTCCACCCGCATGGCCAAGTTCCCCGCGCTGATGCTGGCCCAAACTGGCCTGATTGCGATGGTGGGCAAAGCCGAGCGCGGCCCCGAGGCGATTGCGGCCATCAAGAAACACAAGAGTGCATATCTGATGGCCGTGGGTGGCGCCGCTTACCTGGTGTCCAAGGCGATCAAAAAGGCCAAGGTACTGGCCTTTGCCGACCTGGGCATGGAAGCCATCTATGAGTTTGAAGTGGTCGACATGCCGGTCACCGTCGCTGTTGATGCAGGTGGCACCAGCGCCCATATCACCGGCCCGGCCGAATGGAGCCAGCGCATCGCCAAAGGTGAATTCAAGGGCATTGCGCTTACCACCGCTTGAGCCAGCCTGCGCATTCGGCACCGATTGGCGTCTTTGACAGCGGCATTGGCGGCCTGAGCATTCTGAGCGCGCTGCGCTCAGAGCTGCCTGCTGAGGATTTTGTCTACCTGGCCGACAATGGCTTTGCACCCTATGGCGAGCGCGAGGCACCCTTCATTGTCGAACGCGCCAATCTGATCACTCAGGCGCTGCTTGCGCATCATCAGATCAAGGCCTTGGTGGTGGCTTGCAACACCGCCACTGCGGCAGCCATTCATGTGCTGCGCCAAAACTACCCGGAGCTGCCAATCATCGGGGTGGAGCCCGCGCTCAAACCCGCAGCCCAACTGAGCCACACCCGCCGGGTGGGCGTCGTGGCCACACGCGGCACCCTGGCCAGTGCCAAATTTGCGGCACTCCACGACAGTCTGAATACCCAGGCCGAGTTCATCTGCCAGCCCTGCGATGGACTGGCCAGCGCGATCGAGACCGCAGATGAGGCCTTGATTGAGAGCCTATGCGCACGCTACCTGGCTGAGATGGGACGATTCGGAGACAAGCTCGGCGAGATCGATATCCTGGTATTGGGCTGCACACATTACCCCTTGGCGATCTCCATCCTGCAACAAGTGCTGGAGCAGTCCGGTCAGGCTGTCCGCATGATGGACAGTGGGCCGCCTGTGGCCAGGCAAACCCGACGTGTGCTCAAGGCGCAAGGGTTGCTGCGTCCACCCCAGGGGCTTGGCCAATTCAGCTTGCTGGCCAATGCTGAGACCCGCCATTTGCAACTGGCAGCAGCACGATGGCTCGGACTGCAGCCCACGGTGCGAATGTTTTCTACATGAATGCTGGCCCAGGTTAAATTGGACACAGTGATCACGCCCTAGGCGATGCTCTAAACGTCCTGGAAGTGGTAAAAACAACAAAGCCCGCCTGAATGCGGGCTTGTGGGGCGTGTGGGGTGGCTGATGGGACTCGAACCCACGACGACCAGAATCACAATCTGGGACTCTACCAACTGAGCTACAGCCACCGTCGAGCCAAAATTATACCGGCAAGGCCCTCAATTGGCGCCTGCTGTGGGTTGAGGCACCTTGATTTCCATCTTGAATCGTTGTTGCAGCAGTTTGGCATAGGCCTGGGTCTGCGCCGTTGCCCAGACCTGGGCCAGTTGCTCGCGCTCCTGCTTGAGTTGCTCGGGGCTTGGGCTTGGACGAGTCGTGACCCGATTGACACGAGCGATGACATAGCCTTGTGCGCCAAGATCGATGCCGAGCAAGCTGGGCAGGGTTGCGGGATCGGCACGCATCACTGCATCCAGCAGTTGCGGGGCCACCGTCTGCGCCTGATCGCGTGACAAGGTCTGCGCAGACTGCAGGCTGGCCTTGTCCGGGTTGCTCTTCCACTCGGCCAGCTTCTTCTCGCCCTCCTGCCGTGCCAGTTCGGCAGCCTTGCTGGCAACCAGTTGCTCGCGCACCTGGGCACGTACCTCAGCCAGCGGCAGGGTGTGCGCTGCCTTGTACTCGACAATGCGGGCCGAGGCCAACTGGCTCGGCCCCACCTCCACCGCTTCGGTATTGCGTTTGTTCTGGACCGCATCCGAAGAAAAGACAGCGGCCAGGAACTTGGCATTGGCCAGCACCCCCTTGGCGCCGGGCAGGGGCTGTCGCCCCACATCCGATGCGGTCTTCACGTCCAGCTTGAGGCGTTCGGCAACTGGCTTGAGGCTGTCAGATTGCTCATAGACACTGTTGGTAAAAATCTCGGCAGCTTCGGCAAACTTACGTTGTGCCTGTTGCGACTTGAGATCAGCCTCCAGGCTGGAGCGCACCTCCTCGTAGCTTTTTTGCCTGGGCGCCTTGATATCGGTCAGACGGATGATGTGATAGCCAAAATCAGATACCACCAAGGGGCTGATCTCACCCTTGGCCATAGCAAAGGCCGCGTCTTCAAAGGGCTTAACCATGGCGCCGCGGGCAAAGAAGTCCAGATCACCCCCTTTGGCAGCCGAGCCTGGGTCTTGTGAATTTTTACGCGCCAGCTCGGCAAAACTCTCCGGTGACTTGCGCAACTGGACCAAAAGTTCCTCGGCCCTGGCCTTGGCCTTGTCGCGCTCAGCTGCCGGCGCATCCTTTGCAGCAGCAATCAGAATATGACTGGCTCGCCGCTCTTCATTGCCACTCAAACGTGCGACATTCTGTTCGTAGTAAGTCCTCAGGTCCTGCTCATTGACCGAGATGGTCTTTTTCACCGAATCCATGTCCAGCACGATGTACTCGATGCGGGCTCGCTCAGGGGCACGAAACAGTGCCTGATTGGCCTGATAGTAAGCTTCGATGTCTGCATCGCCTGGGTTGACGCGGGCCGCAAAATCTTTCACAGCGAAGCTGGCAAGCTGAACTTCGCGCCTTTCAAAATACGCCTTCAGTGTGAGATCAGCCAAGGCAGGCGCAACCACACCACTCTGCAAAAGGCCAGCCTGCACCTGACGCACGGCCAGATCGCTCCTGAGACTGGCCTCGTACATTTCGGGCGTCATGCCCTGACTGCCCACCAACTGACGATAGCGATCAAGGTCCAGCGAGCCATCGGGGCGGCGCAAGGCGGCAATGGTGGGATTGGACTGCAATTCACGGGCCAGGCGGGCATCGCCAACCTGCAAGCGGGCGTCCTGCGCAGCACGCGCCATGACTCGCTCACGCACCATGCGCTCCAGAGTGCTGTAGCGTGCCTGGGGAGAATCCAGCAACTGGGCATCGATGCCGGGCATCACTGCACGAAGCCGGTCGGTCTCCTTCTTGTGTGCGGCTTCCCACTCTGCCTGGGTGATGTCCTGACCGTCCACCCGGGCCACAGTCGCACCCTTTTCACGAAATCGGTTGTAACCGTCAATGCCGAACAGCACAAAGGATGGAATGATGAGCAGGAACATGATCCCCATCATCAACTTTGTGTGCCTGCGAACATATTCAAACATAGACGGACTCTCAATCGATCAAGAAAAAAGGCGAACATTCAGTTCGCCTTCACTCATGTGGTGGGTGTTGACGGGTTCGAACCGCCGACCTACGCCTTGTAAGGGCGCCGCTCTACCAGCTGAGCTAAGCACCCCACCCGTACGGGATCAATTCCACGCATCTTTCAAGGCCTTGCCCGGACGAAACTTTGGCACTTTGGCAGACTTGATTTTAATCGCTGCGCCGGTGCGGGGGTTACGACCAGTGCGGGCAGCCCTCTTGCCAACGGCAAATGTGCCAAATCCGACCAGTGAAACGGACCCACCTTTCTTCAAGGTGGTCCTGACCGCGCCAAGGGTAGCCTCAAGGGCACGGGTGGCGGCCGCCTTGGAAATATCAGCATGCTTGGAAATATGTTCGATGAGTTCAGTTTTGTTCACAAAGGTCCCCTTGATTTGGATGAATGATCTGTAAGGTTAGAAATTTAACACGCGTTGAGCTGCTTCATCACTGCATCAAACTGTGGCAAACAATGCTGCCGGCAAATTTGAATCGTTCAGACAGTTTTTCAATTGAATCGTGATAGGACTGAAGGACTGGATGGGACCTTATTTTAGACACTTAAGCTCCCTCCAAGTCCACCTCGGGAATACCCCAATCCAATTTTTAAAATTTTGTCCTTGACACTGCTGCTTTATAGCGCGCCTGCAATTGCCTTTCCTAGGTCAACTGTGCCAGCCGTGCCGCCAATGTCGCGCGTGCGCGGTGCACCACTTCGGGGATCCAGCACCCTCTCGATGGCGGATAAAACAGCATCGTGCGCCTGCTTGTGGCCCAAAAACTCAAGCATCATGGCGCCGCACCAGATCTGGCCAATCGGGTTGGCCACACCCTTGCCTGCAATGTCCGGAGCCGATCCGTGTACCGGCTCGAACAGTGAAGGGAACTTTCGCTCGGGATTGAGGTTGGCGCTGGGCGCAATACCGATGGTGCCAGTGCATGCAGGCCCCAGATCGCTCAGGATATCACCAAACAGATTGCTCGCCACCACCACATCAAAGAAGTCTGGTCGCTGCACAAAATGGGCCGTCAGGATGTCGATATGAAACTTGTCAGTCCTGACTTCAGGGTAGTTTTTAGCCATTTCTTCCACCCGCTCGTCCCAATACGGCATGGTGATGGCGATGCCGTTGGATTTGGTGGCGCTGGTCAGATGTTTTTTGGGACGCGATTGGGCCAGCTCGTAGGCAAACTTCAGCACCCGATCCACGCCATAACGGGTGAAAAAAGCTTCCTGCATCACCATCTCGCGCTCGGTGCCGGCAAACATGCGTCCGCCCACCGCCGAATATTCCCCTTCGGTGTTTTCACGCACGATGTACATGTCAATTTCGCCTGGCTCGCGCGCACTGCCATCCTTGCGCACCACGGGGGCGATGATGCCGGGCATCAGGCGAGCAGGCCGCAGGTTGACGTACTGGTCAAATTCGCGTCGAAACAGGATCAGCGAGCCCCAGAGGGAAACATGGTCGGCAATCTTTTCCGGCCAGCCCACTGCGCCAAAGTAGATGGCATCGTGGCCGCCGACCAGATCTTTCCAGTTGTCGGGCATCATGCGGCCGTGCTTCTCGAAGTAATCCCAGCATGCAAAATCAAAATGATCAAACTGAAGGTCGATACCGAATTTGCTGGCTGCAGCCTCCATCACTCGCACGCCCTCGGGCATGGTCTCCTTGCCAATGCCGTCACCGGCGATGACTGCGATACGTTTCTTGCTCAAACTGGGCTCCTTCCTCTGTGTCTCAGGTTTCAAAAAATTCGGCGGCCGCGGCCAGCAATAAGTCCGGAGCTTCCTCCGCGATGTAGTGTCCACAGGGCAGTTCGTGACCCCGGACCTGGCGTGCTGCGCTGCGCCATAGGCTCAGCACATCGAAATTTTGCCCTACCGCTCCATGCCGCCCCCACAGCACTTTCAAGGGGACCTCAACTCTGATGTCGGAATTTCGGTCGGCACGGTCATGCTCCAGGTCAATACTGGCAGCCGCCCGGTAATCTTCACATATGCCACGGGCCGACCCAGGCCGCTGAATGCAGCGCTCATACTCTGCCAAGGCCTCTGGCGCAAACGCAGCCAGCCCGGCATGGCGCTTGCCCATGACACTGTGCAGGTAGCGCAGCGGGTCGGATTCAATCAGGGCTTCCGGAAGCGGGGGCGGCTGGATCAGGAAAAACCAGTGCCAATAAGCCCTGGCGAAACTGTCACCTGCGAGTTCGTACATGGCCAGCGTTGGCGCAATATCGAGCAACAGCAAACGCTGCACCGCCTGCGGGTGGTCCAGCGCCAGGCGATGCGCCACCCGAGCGCCCCGATCATGCGCCATCACCTGAAAATCTTCATGCCCGCAATGTTGCATGACTGCCAGCGCATCAAGGGCCATCTCACGCTTGGAATAGTTCAGGTGCCCGGCAATAGATTGGGGACGGTCTGAGTCACCGTAGCCGCGCAGGTCCATCATCAGCACCGAGAATTTTTCAGCCAGTGCAGGCACCACCCGATGCCACATGGCGTGCGACTGCGGATGGCCATGCAGCAGCAATAGAGGCGGCCCCTGACCGCAGCGACGCGCCGCGAGGGACACGCCATTGTGTTGCACCGAAAAAGTTTCGCTGTCAGCAAACAGGCTCATAGCGTGGCCATCAACGCGCGCCACGGACGACCAAGCCGACCCCGATCGCGCTTGCCAAAGTACCGAGCAGTACCACCAGGGTGATGGGCTCACCAAACAGCAGCCAAGCCAGAAGTGCGGTGCAAGGCGGCACCAGATACATCAGGCTGGTCACAACGGTGGCCGCCCCGCGCTGGATCAAAAGGTACAGCAATGAGCTGCCGCCCAGGCTCAGTCCCAAGACCGACCAGGCCATGGCAGCTGCCAATTCCACATTCACCTGACCGCTTGGATCGCTCCACAGTATCGGCTCATGTTCCAGCATCAAGGCCAAGGGCAAGGTAAGCAGCCCGGCAGCCATCAATTGCACCGCATTGGCGCTCCGCACATCGCAAGGCTGAACAAATCTTTTTTGGTAGAGGGTACCCAGCGTGATGCTCAGCAAGCCAAGGATTGCCAGCGTCAGGTTGTGCCAGTCAGCTTCACCACCAGCCCCAAATTTTTCGGACACCACCAGGGCCAGTCCGGCCAAGCCCAGCAGCAGGCCAGCCCACTGTCTGGGGCTGACCCGCCCCCCGCTTGCCGACAGCCACACCGCGGTAAGTACCGGCTGCAGCCCCACGATCAGCGCACTCAGTCCGGCACCCATGCCAGCCTTGACTGCAGACCAGACCCCACCCAGGTAGCCCCCATGCATGAGGATGCCCGTAACGGCCAGATGCAGCCATTGCCTGTTCGATTCTGGCCAGCGCACACGGGCAAGCATGATCCAGAGCAGAAAGCAGCCAACCGACAAGGCATAGCGCCACGACAGGAAGGTCAGGGGTGGCGCATGTGGCATGCCGTAGCGAGCGACGATGAAACCGGTACTCCAGATAAGCACGAACACCAATGGCATCGCCCGCACCAGGGCGCTTTCCTGCTCGGCCTGGCTCATCTGACCCGCGCCCGAATCTCAGGCAAGGCCTTGCGCAAGTAGTACACCATCGACCAGACCGTCAACACTGCGGCCAACCAGATCAGGCCATTGCCCCAGGCACGAGTATCAATTAATCCGAACAGACGCGCGTCATACAGAAGAAAGGGAATGGCAATCATCTGCACTGCGGTCTTGAGCTTGCCCAGCAAGTGGACCGCCACGCTGCGCTGGGCGCCTATTTGTGCCATCCACTCACGCAATGCTGAAATGGCGATTTCGCGCCCGATGATGATCAGGGCCACAAACACATCGGTCCGTTGCAGATCAACCAGCACCAGCAGGCTTGCGCAAACCAGAAACTTATCGGCCACCGGATCGAGAAAAGCCCCAAAGGACGATATCTGATTGAGCTTACGAGCCAGATAGCCATCCAGCCAGTCGGTCAAGGCAAACAGGACAAACATCACCGTGGCCACCAGGTTGCAGGTGGCTGGCGCGATTGGCAGATAGAACACGCCCACAATGAGCGGAATTGCGACAATGCGCGTCCAGGTCATCAGGGTCGGGATGGTGAAAAACATGGGTTTATTGTGGCATGGCGCCACTGACTCAACGCAGTGCCCGGTAGATCGCCTCGGCCAGCTCACGCGAAATTCCATCGACTGTGGCCAGATCTTCCACGCTGGCCCCAGCCACTCCTCTCACACCGCCAAAGCGTTGCAGCAATTTAGCCCTTCGCTTGGCGCCCACGCCAGGAATATCCTCCAGGCTGCTCGCGCCTACACGGACCTTGGCACGCGCAGCGCGCATGCCGGTGATGGCAAAGCGGTGTGCCTCATCGCGGATTTGCGCCACCAGCATCAGTGCCGCGGAATCCTTGCCCAGATAGACTTTTTCGCGCCCATCGGCAAAGACCAGTTCTTCCAGGCCGACCCTGCGTCCTTCGCCTTTTTCCACGCCGACAATCAGCGACAGGTCCAACCCAAGCTGTTCAAAGACGGAACGCGCCATCGCGACCTGGCCCTTGCCACCATCGACCAGAACCAGATCGGGCAGGCGATCGCTGCCCTCGCTGCCCACTTCCACCGCCTGGCCTTGCGCATCACCCAGGCCCTCATGCATAGACTGCGCCAGTCGCGTATAGCGTCGCAGCAGTACCTGCCGCATGGCGGCGTAGTCATCGCCGGGGGTGATGCCAGAGATTTTGTAGCGACGGTACTCTGCACTGTGCAACTTGTGATGGTGAAACACCACACAAGAAGCCTGGGTGGCTTCCCCCGCAGTGTGAGAAATGTCAAAGCACTCAATGCGCAACTCATCCAGTCTGTCCTGCGGCAGACCCAGTGCTTCAGCCAGGGCACGCGTTCTCGCCTGTTGCGAGCCTTCCTCGGCCAATAGACGGGTCAGCTGCAAGCTGGCGTTGGTCTGTGCCATCTCCAGCCAGGTACGGCGTTGCTCCCGTGGCTGATGAATCGCGCGCATCCTGATACCAGTCTGTTGTGACAATGCCTCGATCAGTTTTCTTCGTACTGGCTCAGCGGTGATGAGGGTAGGCACCGCCGGAACACTCAGATAGTGCTGGGCAATAAACGCCTCCAGCACCCGCGCTTCGATGGACACCGGAGAAACTTCGTCATCGCCGGACCACGACCAGGCGGCCGCATCCTCCAGATGGCTCGGAAAGTAGGCGCGATCGCCCAGGTGGCGCCCGCCCCGCACCATGGCCAGATTGACGCAGGCGCGCCCCCCCTGTACCTTGACCGCCAGAATATCCACATCGCGGTCGTCGACACTCTCCACAGCCTGCTGATGCAGGACATTGGAAAGCGCAGCTATCTGGTCGCGCAAAAGGGCCGCCTGCTCGAATTCAAGCTGCTCGGAAAGTGTCTGCATGCGCGTTTGCAGCCCATGCATCACCTGACGGGTCTCTCCGCGCAAAAATGCCTCAGCGTGCGCCACATCCTGAGCGTAAGCCTCAGGCGATACCAGGCCAACGCAAGGGCCGGAGCATCGCTTGATCTGATAGAGCAGGCAGGGCCGGCTGCGATTGGCAAAGACCGTGTCTTCGCAGGTGCGCAGACGAAACACTTTTTGCAACAGCACAATGCCCTCCTTCACCGACCAGGCACTGGGGTAGGGGCCGAAATAGTGATGCTTTTTGTCCACCGTGCCGCGGTAGTAGGCCAGCCTCGGCCATGCGGCGGCACCATGCAGGGGGGTTGCGCCTTGGGCGCTCTGGCTGGCCGTGATTTTCAGATAGGGATAGCTCTTGTCGTCGCGAAAAAGAATGTTGTAGCGCGGGCTCAGGGTCTTGATCAGGTTGTTTTCAAGCAGCAGCGCCTCCGCTTCGGATCGCACCACCGTGGTTTCAAGCCGCACGATCTTGCTCACCATATGGCCGATGCGCGTGCCATCATGGGTTTTCTGAAAATAACTTGAGACACGCTTTCTGAGGTTGCGCGCCTTGCCCACATAGAGCAAACCACCGTCTGCATCGAAGTAACGGTAAACACCCGGTAAACCCGGCAACGCAGCCACCTGAGCCAACAACTCCTCGGGATGGGTTGCTGGCGCCATCTTGCCTTGGGAATCTGGTTCAGGACGACTCATGGCATGTATTGTGGACAATCCCGACATGGCTTTAGCAAGCGTCTGGGATATTTTCTGCCGCGTGATCGACAACCTGGGTGATCTGGGGGTTTGCTGGCGCCTGTCACGTCAGTTGGCCAGGCGTGGCGTGCAGGTCCGTCTCTGGCTGGACGATGACGAGGCCCTGCGCTGGATGGCCCCCCAGGGCTGTCCTGGCGTTGAGGTGCGACCCTGGACCCAGCCCCTCGATCTGGATCGGATCACACCCGGCCAGGTGTTGATCGAGGCCTTTGGCTGTGAAATTCCGGCCGACTTTGTGGAGGCCTTTGCTGTCCAAAGCCAGCGACACCCAAGCGCCTGGATCAATCTGGAATATCTATCAGCCCAACCGTATGTAGAGCGCAGCCACCGCCTGCCCTCCCCGGTACTGAGCGGCCCGGGCCAGGGACTGACCAAGCACTTCTTCTACCCTGGGTTCACCCCCCGGACTGGCGGCTTGTTGCGCGAGCCCGACCTGGTGCAGCGGCAGAACGGTTTTCATGCCGCGAGCTGGCTGGCACAACACGGCATCACTACCCGCCCTGATGAATGCCTGGCCAGCCTGTTCTGTTACGAGCCCCATGCCCTGCCCGATCTACTTGTGCGCCTAGCCCGACACCCCAGCCATCTGCTGGTGACGGCCGGTCGGGCCACTGAGGCGGTACGTGCCTGCCAGGTTCCTGCCGGACTCAGGCTCAGCTACCTGCCCTACCTGGAGCAGGATGATTTTGACCACCTGCTATGGTCCTGTGATATCAACTTTGTCCGTGGCGAGGACTCCCTGGTGCGGGGCCTGTGGGCTGGCAAGCCCCTGGTCTGGCAACTCTATCCCCAGCAAGACCTGGCGCACCATGCCAAATTGGCCGCCTTCCTAGACTGGCTGGACGCGCCGCCAGGCCTGCGTGAGATGCACAAATGCTGGAACCAGGTAGGAGCTGCCCGCATGCCGGCACTTGATCTGGCAGCCTGGCGTGATACGGTGCATCAGGCCCGCCAGCGTCTGCTTGAGCAGAGCGATCTGTTGACCCAACTGCTTGAGTTTGTCGCACATGTCACCAGATAGGTCCTGGGGTGAAGCTCAAAACTCCCGCGATGCGAGTCTGAATCACCACCCCAAAGCTATCAAAAAACGTTAAAATTCAAGGCTTTGCGAAATTATCGGCCGTCCGGAAATTTCGCCCTTCCCGCCGCGCATGCGCCAGGCCTCCCTGGTTCGTCGGGCGGCCAACCGATTGGACCCAAATTATGAAAATCGCCCAGGAAATTCGTGCCGGCAATGTCATCATGCACGGTAAAGACCCGATGGTCGTGCTCAAGACCGAGTACAGCCGTGGAGGCCGCAATTCTGCGACCGTTCGCATGAAGCTCAAAAGCCTGATCGCCAACTTTGGCACCGAAGTGGTGTTCAAGGCAGATGACAAGATGGACCAGATCATTCTGGACAAAAAGGAGTGCACCTACTCCTACTACGCCGACCCGATGTATGTCTGCATGGACTCCGAGTACAACCAGTACGAGGTCGAGGCCGACAATATGGGAGACGCCCTCAATTACCTTGAGGACGGCATGGCGGTGGAAGTTGTTTTCTATGACGGCAAGGCGATTTCGGTCGAGTTGCCCACCAGCGTGGTGCGCGAGATCACCTGGACCGAACCCGCCGTCAAGGGCGACACCTCGGGCAAGGTCCTGAAGCCCGCCAAGATTGCAACCGGCTTCGAGGTGCCTGTGCCCCTATTTGTTGACCAGGGTGACAAGATCGAGATTGACACCCGCACCGGCGAATACCGCAAACGCGTCTGAGTCTGTACGCGATCTAAAAAAAGCCCCAACCGGGGCTTTTTTCATGTTGCGTATCAATTGGCTGGGCTGACAGGTCAGGCTGATACTTGTCGCATGGTGTAGGCTATCCGCATGGATACAGCCAGCTTCCCAGACCCGAAACCGGCCCAGCCTGCTGGCAATGGGCTCGGCCGTTTACGCTTGAGCCGGGTTCTGATCGACACCTACCACGAAAATGTGGCCTATATGCACCGCGATAACCCGGTGTACCGCGCGGAGGGCTTCAAGGCGCTGTCGAAGGTATCGGTACGTACCGATGGACTGTCTATTCTGGCCACGCTCAATGTGGTGGATGATGACTCGATTGTGGCCTGTGCCAACCTGGGCCTGTCCAAAGCGGCCTTTGCCCAGCTAGGCGTTGAAGAAGGGAC
>CAXRBE010000009.1:0-4343 GCA_964228805.1 Burkholderiaceae bacterium | reverse complement strand
GCTGTACCTCATCCCCACCTCTGAGGTGTCGCTGACCAACTTTGTGCGCGACACGGTGGTGGCCGAATCGCAGCTGCCCATCAAGCTGACCGCGCACACGCCGTGCTTTCGCTCCGAGGCGGGCAGCGGCGGGCGCGATGTGCGCGGCATGATCCGCCAGCACCAGTTCGACAAGGTCGAGATGGTGCAGATCGTCCACCCCGAGCACAGCTACGCTGCACTGGACGAGATGACCGGCCACGCCGAGGCCATCCTGCAGAAGCTGGGCCTGCCGTACCGGGTGATGCTGCTGTGCACCGGCGACATGGGCTTTGGCGCCACGCGCACCCACGACCTGGAGGTATGGCTGCCCGCGCAGAACACCTACCGCGAGATCAGCTCGGTGTCGAACTGCGAAGGCTTCCAGGCGCGGCGCATGCAGGCGCGCTTCAAGAACGCGCAGGGCAAGAACGAGCTGGTGCACACCCTCAATGGCTCGGGCCTGGCCGTGGGCCGCACGCTGGTGGCGGTGCTGGAGAACTACCAGAACGCCGACGGCTCGGTGACGGTGCCCGATGCGCTACGCCCGTACATGGGCGGCGCGGAGCGCATTGCCGCTTGAGCTAGAATCCGCGGCTTCGCACCACGCGAACCGCATTCAGGAGAGGTGGCAGAGTGGTCGAATGTACCTGACTCGAAATCAGGCGTACGTGCAAACGTACCGTGGGTTCGAATCCCACCCTCTCCGCCATGCAAACTTTCTTCAAAGTTTCAATTCTTCAATCCCCATCTGCAAGCTGTTGATCTGATTGGACTTTTGCCCGTCAGCTCCTGACCAGCGATTGAAGAAAGTGGCCTCACGCAGGGTCACGATGCAGATTGAGACGCTGTTCTGCTCAGCAGCTCCTGACTGAGCGAGTTCGAAAAACTCAACAAGAACAACGACTTACGCTAATTTCGAAACTCCCTCTTTGCCGTACTTTCCAGAAAAAGTCAGGAGCTTTTGCGGGAACCCAACAACCATCCAAGTTGTGGGCGGTGGGGATTCAAACTTTTGCTAGGCTGAGTCCACAGGAGTGCAAACGACCTGTGTCGGCCAAAAGCAGTCCGCGTGGTCTTTCCCCATACCAGTCGTTGATTGCCTGAAGTAACTGAGATCAGCCCTGAACAATGATTGATACTGTTCGTCGAACGGTGGGCTAAGCGTACCGCCAAACTAATTCAGGTTATTTCGTGGGGCTATCAGTGTCAATGTCCTGAATTCCCCAATACAAGCGCATGGGGTTATGACTCATGATTTCATCTACCGACGTTTCTCCCACCCACCGATCTAGACTTCGACGTAAGAGCGAGTAATCAGCGCAGTTTTCATAGTTGGTGCATGGCCAATCACTACCCCAAAGAAGTGCCGACTGGCCCAACTCGCCAAGAAGCACTCGGGCCAATCCTTGCGCATCGACTCCGGCCTGGCGATAAGCACCACTTATCTTCACCATGACGCGCTCTGGTCCGTATCGCCGCAACAGTTGTAGTGTGGGATCGCTTGAATTCGCTATCAACGGCTTTGCCATGTGATCCACAACAACTTTCGTTTCAGATGGCATCTTTGGCAATACATCGGGCAAGCGACCCGGGTCAGTGTGGATTTCCACGTGCCATCCCAGTGAAGTCATGCGATCCCAGAACGAGGAATTCTGAATCCATTGCGATACACAATGGTCTCCTCCGACCAAGTTAAGGCGCACACCGCGCACACCAAGTGCGTGCATTTTTGTCATCTCATCAAGCGAGATCGTAGGCTCAACCACGGCGATCCCCATCAACCGCCCTGGATAGGCCGCCAACCCCTCCAGCATCAGACGGTTGTCTGTTCCAAGAAAGCTGGGCTGCACCAGCACGCCATGAGTCACCCCTACTGCGTCCGCCAGTGCCCACCACTGATCCAGAGTGGCCGCGTATGCGGGCACATAACGCGCCCCCTCGATGGCTTTGCCAGCTTCAAAGGTGTGAAAGTGGGCGTCAACGCAGGGGGTTGAAGGCAATGTTTCCATGATGTACATTATAGTCTTCTAGAGGACTAGATATGAGCTTGATCCTGACATCTTCACCCCCTCTCGGTCAAAGCCGATACGGAACCCTGGCCGCCGCTCTGCGCCAGCGTATTCTGGATGGGGAGTGGCAGCCGGGGCAGATGATTCCTTCGGAGGCTTCATTGGCACAGAGTTACGGTGTGGCGCTGGGCACCGTACGTCAAGCACTGTCGTTGCTTGTGCAGGATGGCGTATTGCGACGGCAGCATGGCAAGGGGACCTTTGTCAGTCGTGGTCTGGATAACGCGTCCATGATGCGCTTTTTCCGTTTTCAATCGGAAGACGGACGTCCCACGACACCTGAATCTCGCATCCTCAACCGCCGTTTTCGCCATCCCTCTGCCCTTGAGGCCAAGGCATTTCAGATCGACATTGAGGGTCAGGTCATGCAACTGGAACGGCTGCGCAGCATTGATGGACAACCTTGTCTGTTGGAGATCATCGTGCTGCCGCTGCCCCTTTTTGGCGCGTTGGCCGATTCTGACACCGAGGAGTGGGATGACCTGCTTTATCCCATGTATCAGCAGCGCTGTGGAATCTTGGTTCATCACGCGCAAGACGACCTGAAGTTTTCACAACTGAATGCCACGCAAGCATCTCGTCTGCGACTGCAACCTGGCCATCCATGTGTGCTGGTCGAGCGACAGGCCTTTGATGTGGCTGGCCGCTGCGTTGAACGCCGAACAACGCGTGGCGACGCTTTTTCATTCACCTATACGGCACATGTCAAATAAGGAGACACCAATGCGCAATTTATCGCTCACGAAAAATTTTCGTAATCTGAGCTTGCTGGTCTTGGGAAGCCTGGTTGGCTCCCTGGCTCTCGCTCAGGCCGGTGGGAACTATCCCAGCAAACCTGTCACGTTGGTCGTCACCTACCCTCCGGGAGGAGGGGCTGATGCCATGGCGCGACTGCTTGCACCCAAAATGTCTGAGGCCTTGGGGCAGAACGTGGTTGTGGACAACAAACCTGGCGCCGGTGGCCAGATTGGCGCTGCAGCAGTAGCTAAAGCGGCTCCTGATGGATACACCTTGATGCTCGACGCATCTTCGTTTGCTGTCAATCCATCTCTGTATCCCAAGCTCCCTTACGACCCAATGAAAGCCTTCAAGCCAATTGGCGTGGTCGCGCTATTCCCAAACGTCGTGCTTGTGAACGCAAATTTCTCTGCACAAAACGTGACTGACTTGATTTCAATTTCCAAAAAAGCCAAAGATTCGGTTTCTTATGCCTCATCGGGCAATGGCTCCGCTCAACATTTGGCCGGCGCACTGTTTGAGTCGGCTACAGGAGTCGATATGGTTCACGTTCCGTACAAAGGTGGCGGTCCCGCCCTCAACGATGTGATCGGTGGGCAAGTGCCGCTGTTCTTCGGCAACCTGGCCTCGACTTTGCAGCATGTGCAGAGTGGAAAATTACGTGCTTTGGCGGTGACCTCGGCCAAGCGCTCGCAAATCCTTCCAGGCGTTCCGACGCTGAGCGAAGTTGGCGTGAAAGGCGCAGAGATTTACGAATGGAACGCTGTCTTTGTACCAGCAGGAACTCCCCAGGCTGTTGTCAGCAAGATCGCCTCGGCATTTCAGCATGCACTGGATGCACCTGAAGTGAAGCAGCGTATCGCCCAACTCGGTGGCGAGATTCAGCGTTCTTCACCGGAACAATCGCAAGCCTTTATTGAGCAGCAAGTCACACTTTGGGGACGCGTCATTAAAGAGCGAAAAATTACGACAGAGTAATGCAGGGTGTAAAGTATGACCAAGCTTCCTTACATCCCTCAGTATTTATCTGCTGTGTGATTTCTTAGTCGTGACGCCCACCGTACCAATTAGATCTGGGGTGAACTCTGGGGATTGATGGTTCGAATCCCCGGCCCCACCAAAAAGCGATGCTTTTTGACTTGAGCAAGTTATTTGTACAATTGCTTTTGCCCCGCCATAGACAATGAAAGACGCGCCCTCGGGCGCGTTTTGTTTTGTGTGCTCAATCCCGCGCGCCCCAAGCCCTCAGGCAATGTAGGAAAAGCCGGTGCATGGCTTTGCCCGCGAGCGGGTTGGCATTAGCCTGTGCCCTTGTATCGACAACGCTTGTGCGGGGTGGCTGACATGAAGATGGCGATCTGGGCTGTGTTTGTGGTGCTGGCGGTGCTCTGGTCGGGCTTCGTGGCGTTGGTGCTTGGCCTGACCGGGTGGCTGGCGCAGGCACTGGTGTCTGGTGGTGCGACTGACCTCGCCGATGTGGCGCGCACCGTAGCGCAGTGGCCGGTGCCGGCCTGG
>CAXRBE010000008.1:0-14388 GCA_964228805.1 Burkholderiaceae bacterium | reverse complement strand
GGCGCCGGGCCGTTGATCGTCATGCTGACCGAGGTGGCCGGGTCGCATAGGTCAAAGCCGTCATACAAGGCCTTGAGGTCGTCCAGCGTGGCAATCGAGACACCCGAATTACCCACCTTGCCGTAAATATCCGGGCGCAGGTCAGGGTCGCTGCCGTACAGGGTGACCGAGTCAAACGCAGTGGACAGACGTTTGGCCGGCATGCCCGCGCTCAAGAGCTTGAAGCGGCGGTTGGTGCGAAAAGGGTCGCCCTCGCCGGCGACCATGCGGGTCGGGTCTTCATTCTCTCGCTTGAAAGCAAAGACGCCAGCGGTGTAGGGGTAGCTGCCAGGTACATTCTCCAGCATCAGCCATTTGAGGATTTCACCCTGGTCCTCGAACTTGGGCAGCGACACCTTGCGGATGGTGGTGCCCGAGAGTGTCTGGCTGGTGAGCGCAGTACGGATTTCCTTGTCGCGAATCTTCACCACATAGTGCTCACCTGAGTAAGCCTGCTGCATGGCTGGCCATTGCGCGAGCAGCTGCCTGGCATCGTCATCCAGCATCAGTTCACGCTGTTTCGCCAAATCAATCACTGCCTCGGCCGCCTTGGAGCGGTTGGGCTTGTCCTTCTTTAGCATTTCGGCTGAGGCCAGCAGTTGCTGCATTTCACGCGCGATCTGCACCTGGTGTCGTGTACGTTGCTTGTAGCCGCGTACCGAGTCGGCAATCTCGGCCAGATAGCGGCTACGTTGCGCTGGCACGATCGATGCCTGGTTGCTGCTGTGGCGCAGCGCCACTTTAGGCAGCCGGCCATCCTGCAAGCTCAGGCCCAGTTCAGCAAGCCGCGGCTTGAGGGCCTGGTAGAGGGCACTCACCCCATCGTCATTGAATCGTGCGGCCATGGTGCCAAAGACCGGCATCTGCTCGGGCAACTGGCCCCAGGCCTCGCGGTTGCGCTGCACCTGCTTGGCCACATCGCGCAGGGCGTCGGCCGCACCTTTGCGGTCAAATTTGTTGATCGCCACAAACTCGGCGAAGTCCAGCATGTCTATTTTTTCCAGCTGGCTGGCCGCGCCAAATTCAGGCGTCATCACATAGAGTGGCACATCCACATGCGGCACGATGGCCGCATCACCCTGGCCGATGCCCGAGGTCTCCACAATCACCAGGTCAAAGCCAGCGCATTGGCAGGCCGCCACCACATCAGGCAAGGCTGCGCTGATTTCGCTACCGGCTTCGCGTGTGGCCAGGCTGCGCATGAAAACGCGGTTGCCGGTGTCGCCGACGGACCTCCCCAAGGCGACCTCAGCCCCCTCCGGGGGTAGCGAACCACGCGTCGTGGGGAGCGTCGGGGCATGTTGCCGCCAAGGCGCAATGGCATTCATGCGGATGCGGTCGCCCAGCAGGGCGCCCCCGCTCTTGCGCCGCGACGGATCGATGCTGATCACCGCCACCCGCAAACGATCTTCCTGGTCGATGCGCAGGCGGCGGATCAATTCATCCGTGAGCGAGCTCTTGCCAGCGCCACCAGTGCCGGTGATGCCCATCACGGGAATCTTGCGCTCCAGGGCCTGCTTACGCAGCGTCTGCAGTTGTTTTTCGGCCAGCTTGCCGTTTTCAAGCGCGGTGATCAGTTGAGCCAGGGCCCGCCAGGCGGCCTCGCTATGTCCCTGGATGGCCGCGAGGTCTGCAGGCGCAAGCGAGCTCAAGTCCTGATCGCAACGCATGACCATTTCGCCAATCATGCCCTGCAGGCCCATGCGCTGGCCGTCTTCGGGGCTGTAAATCCGTGCCACCCCATAGTCCTGCAACTCGCGGATCTCGGGCGGCACAATCACCCCACCGCCACCGCCGAATACCTGAATATGCTCGCCGCCACGCGCCTTGAGCAGGTCGACCATGTACTTGAAGTATTCAACATGGCCGCCCTGGTAGGAACTGACTGCAATGCCCTGCACATCTTCCTGCAGCGCGGCGGTCACCACCTCGTCCACGCTGCGGTTGTGGCCCAGATGGATCACCTCGGCGCCCATGCCCTGCAGGATGCGGCGCATGATGTTGATCGCCGCGTCATGCCCGTCAAATAGGCTCGCGGCTGTGACAAAGCGCACCTTGTGTTTGGGCCGGTAGTTGGCCAGGGCCTGATATTCGGCGGACAAATCAGTCATGGAGGGCTCACTGCCGCCGTGAGGCGGCAATCGACGTTGACGTATGCGTCAATGTTAACCAATTTCAAAAAAATAGGGCGCCATGCGCCCTATTTTTGATCAGCGCAAATCTGACCCTCTAAGAGCGGTTTTCCTTTTTGGATTCCTGGTCGCTCAGCAAATCGTAAAGGGGCATGGCCAGGCCCCCAAGCAAAATGAGGATCAGGTCAATTTGCTTGAGTTTCAGGACATAAGGCAAAAAGAACAGGGCCAACATGGCCATGGCCAGGTAATTGAAAAATTTTGTGTTCATGGTTTAACTCGCTGATGTGGATTATGAATCAATTTATGTGCCAAGGCTTCTGATCAGCCAATTGGCTGTTCGCAAAAGGCGGCCGTCATCATGGAGGCGCCCTACCAACTGAACTCCAATTGGCTGCCCGTCATCAGTTTGCAATAAAGGCAAGCTGATGCAAGGAAGTCCGGCAAAGGTCCAGATGGTGCTCATGACGGGATCACCCGTGCTCTCCAGGCCTTGGGGGGCGGGACCCAGTGCGGCTGGCACCACAATGGCATCAAAGTGATCAAAGTACTCATCGAAGCCTGACGTGGCCAGGCTCATTCGCTCCAGGGCGTGCAGATATTCCGTAGCATTGACCTTGCTGCCGCGTTCAAGCAGGGCCAATGTCATGGCGCTTGCATGTCCGCCTGCCGCCTCAACCAGTGGCCTGAGATTAGCGTTCATTTCTGCCTCCATCACAGTTTTATGCAAAGGCAGTGCATTTGCAACCGACGAATGAAGCTCGACCTCGGCAATACAACTACCCAGCTCGGCCACCAGACTCAGCAAGGCCTCTTGTGCAAGCGCATCTACCCGCTCCCACATCGGTGTGCGCGCAAACATCAGTTTGGGTGGCAAGGGTGGTTCCTGCTCGCAAATTTCTCGCAAGTTCATCGGGAACACAAGCTTACCGGCCACGTCAACTTGCCCGCCAATCATGGCCTGGGCCACTGCGGCGAGGTCTTGCACATTTCGCGCAAAAACACCCACCTGGTCAAGCGACTGAGAGCAGCGCAAAACGCCCCCATTGAAGATGAGGCCGCGAGAAGGCTTGAACCCAAAAACGCCGCAAAAGGAGGCCGGACGGATGACTGAGCCATTGGTCTGGGTGCCAACCGCCACCGGCACCAATCCAGCAGCCACGGCTGCTGCCGAGCCACTGGAAGAGCCTCCGGGTGTGGCACCAGGGACACGCGGGTTCCGAGTGGCAGTAGGTTGAAAATACGCCAGCTCGGTCGTACGGGACTTGGACCAGATCAGCGCGCCTGACGCGCGCAGCCTGTGCACCAGATAGGCATCCTGGCGAGGGGTCCGCCCGGCAGCACCTGCATAGCCATATTCTGTCGGATAGTCTTCGGTGTCGATATTGTCCTTGACGGAGACAGGCACGCCGTAAAGTGGTGGCATGGCATAGCCACTTTGACGCATCTGCTCCAGTCGCTCGACCTGTAGATTGATCACCTCATCAGAATAGTGCGCAAAAGCCTGAAGCTGGGCATCGGAGGCACGCGAATACGCCTGCATCGCTGCGACATAGTCGCGAAGCGACAGGCTGCCCTGCTCCAGCCGGCTTTTCAGCTCAAGCGCACCGATCTGGTGGCAATAGGTTTGCTCCCCAGTCACGACCACTGTCCCAACTCAGGCAGGCCCCTTGACACAGTCCATCTCATTTTTTCTCGTCGGCCGCGCCACCTAAAAATTTTGGATCGGCAACATTGGACCCCTCGGACCTCTGATCAGCAGCCTCTTGCGAACCAGCTTGTTGAGCCTGATTGCTGGATGAGGCTCCACCAGAAAGGAAATTCGGATCCATCACACTGCCATCGGTCGGGAGATCTTCTTCGCTGATTTCGGTTGGGTTGTTGTACATCAGATCGGGCAGCCAGTTGACCAGCTTGGGCTGAACATATATCAGTACCAGGGTTAGAAATACCATGCCCAGGAAAGGGAAGCAACCCTTGAAGATGGTCCAAAGCTGCACATGCGGTGGTGCGACCCCCTTGAGATAGTAGGCCGACATCGCCATCGGCGGGGTGAGAAAGGATGTCTGCAGATTTACCGCAATCAAGATGCCAAACAGCAGCGGGTCCACATTGAAGTGCTCCAGCATGGGCAGGAAGATGGGCACGAAGATGATGATAATTTCGCTCCACTCCAGAGGCCAACCAAGCACAAAGATAATGAGCTGGGTAAGGATCAGAAACTGCCAGGTGTTCAGGTCCATCCCCAACACAAATTCCTTGATCACCGTTTCTCCACCAAGGTAGGAGAACACGCTGGAAAAAGTCCAGGAGCCTACAAACAGGTAACACACCATGGCGGTGGTCTTGGCAGTAAGGAAAACAGCCTCCCGTAATCGTTGCCAGGAAAAAGCACGATAGGCTATCGCCAACACCACACCACCCAAAGAACCCATGGCAGCAGCTTCGCTGGGTGTGGCCAGCCCGAACAGGATGGAGCCCAAAACAGTGAGAATCAAAAGTGCCAGGGGTAAAAAGGCAGTCACCAGAAGATAAATAGACTTGAAAAAGCCAATATCGTCAATGTCCTTTGGCTTGGGCGCCAGGCTCGGGTTGATGACCACCCGGGTTATCACATACACCAGGTATAGACCAGCCAGCAAAAAGCCCGGCACCATGGCTGCCGCGTAGAGCTTGACCACAGATACGCCTGCCGTGGCGGCATAGACAATCAGCATGATGGATGGCGGGATCAGAATGCCCAGAGTGCCACCAGCAGTGATTACGCCCGCAGAAAGCTTTTGGTCATATCCGGCCTTGAGCATGGCAGGAAAAGCCAACAGCCCCATCAAGGTGACAACCGCACCCACAATGCCTGTGGCAGTGGCAAAGAGAGCGCAAGTAATCAGTGCAGCCACAGCCATTGAGCCGGGCACATGCCTCAGGTTTGCCTGCAAGCTGAGAAACAATCGATCAAGAATATTGGCCCTCTCGATGATGTACCCCATGAATAGAAACAGGGGTATCGAGATCAGCACATCATTGTTCATGATGCTGAATGTATTCTGCGTGAACAAGTAGAAGATTTTGTTTTCTAGGATGCTTCTGGTCGGATCAAAGTAGGCATAGGTCCCGAACATGATGCCCATTGCCATCAGGGTGAAGGCGATGGGAAAGCCGAGAAAAATGAATACGATGAACAAGCCAAGCATCAATAATGCGACCGCCGGATTACTCATGCTGTTTTTCCTTCCTTGGTACCATACTGCTCCTGCAAGGAGACTTCCAATTCAACGACATCGTCACCGCGCGCAGGCCACTGGTTGTCTCGAATTGCGATCAGACATCGGCATACTTCAGCCACGCCCTGAAGAGCCAGCATCACGCCAGCGGCGGGGATGATCAATTTCAAGGGCCAAACCGGCACCCCAACCGGGCTGTTGACGCTGACCTCGCCAATACGGGCCGCCTCTAGGCCGTAGGCCAATCCAGAAAACACCAGGGCCAAAATACCTGGGTAAAAGAAGATGATGTAGAGCGCCAGATCTACGCGTGCCTGCACCCTGGGCTGCCAGCGCCTGTAGATGAAGTCGCCGCGCACATGGGCGTCAGCGGACAAAGTGTAGGCGCCAGCCATCAGAAAGAGCGAGCCATACAGGATGTAGCTCATGTCAAACGCCCAATCGGTCGGGTCGTTGAGTACATAGCGTCGGAAAACCTCGTAGCAGGTGCCCGCAGTCAGTACCAGAACCGTCCAGCCAAAGCAATGACCCACCGCCTTGGAAAGCGCATCAATTTTGCGGATTATTTGTTCCATAGGACATTTAAAAAAAAAGTCGCTACTTCAAAAGTAGCGACTGTTAGGGAAAATTCAAAAATCAGGCGGGTAGCTTGGTTTTGAACACATGTTCATAGGCTGTCTTGTAGTCAGCATCATTGAAGAAGCTGTAGTATGCCACTCGCCGTGCCCAGTCCTTTTGTGAGGCCAAGACCTTCTTGAAGAAGGGGTCCTCAGCTTCAAGCTTGGCCGTCACCTTGTCCCAGGCCTGAATCTGCGCCTGGAAGACCGCCTTCGATGTGCGCGACACCTTGACCTTGTCCTTGGTAATCAGCTTTTGTAGGTCTGTGGAGTAATTGTCTTGAGCAGTCCAGGTATTGGACGAAGACACCGCCTCAGAGGCATAGGTCAGAATGGCCTTGAGATCAGGTGACAGAGCATCGTATTTGGTGCGATTGAAAATGATCTCGAAGAATTCCATCGCCTGGTGGTAAGAACCCATCGCGTAGTTCTTGGCAACGTCCTGTGCACCAAAACGGCTGTCCGAAGTTGGGTTGTTGAACTCGAAAGCGTCAATCACACCGCGCTCCATGGCAGGCACAATCTCACCGCCAGGCAGCTGGGTTACCTTCATGCCCAATTCCTGCATCAAGTCAGCTGCCAGGCCCACGGTGCGGTATTTGAAGCCTTTAAGTTCAGCTGCAGTCTTGGGGGGAGTCTTCTTGAACCAGCCCAGCGGCTGAGTCGGCATGGGGAAGGCAAAGAAGCCCTTGATGTTCAGGTTGAGTTTTTTCAGCAACTCTTCGTAAAACGCGTAACCTCCGCCACGCATCATCCAGCCCAAAGTTTGCTCTGCGTTGGCACCAGTGACAGGACCCGAGCCAAACAATGAGGCGACTTTGGATTTGCCGTACCAGTACACTGCCACGGTATGTCCGCCATCAAGAACGCCCTTGCTGACGGCATCGGTCACCTCAAAAGGCTTCACCACAGAGCCCGCAGTGAGGTAATCAATACGCAGTCGGCCACCAGCCATTTCATTGACGCGCTTGACATAGTCTTCAGCCATCTCGTTAAAAATGTCTTTGGCTCCCCACGCACCTTGCATTTTGAAAACCACCGGCGATTGCGCTACCGCGATCATGGGCGCAGTCATTGCGGCCACGCCAGCAGCACCAGAAACAGCGGAAGTAAGGAAACGGCGACGCGCCGGCGGGTTCTGGCTAGCGATGTTGCTAACGCTTTGTTTGGATTCACTCATTGAATTTCTCCTGCAAGATTGGCAATGTCTATAAAAAGGGGCGAAATTCCCAAACAGGTTTTCTGTTGAGAAACGAACTGGCATTATCAACGCAAGGCCGCAAACCATCCCTGGTATTTACCCTATATTCGTTGTTGAAGTTCCTGGGCATTACTTAATGTGGAAAATTGCAGATTGATGAACCGCCTCACGCCACCAATCCAGCTTTTTGACCCCGGCTCCAGCACCCACTCTTACCTGCTGTTTGATGAAGCCTCGCGCGAGGCCCTGATCATCGACCCGGTGGACGAGCAGCTCGAGCGCGACCTTAGTGTGCTCAAGGCACAGGGCCTGAGCTTGCGCTGGACGCTTGAGACCCACACCCACGCCGACCATATCACCAGCGCCGCCCTTCTGGCAGAGCACACTGGCGCGCTGACGGCGGCTCCAGCGGCCTGCGGCATAGGCGCTGCAGCAGTGCAGCTCAGCCATGGTGGCACGCTGCAGTTTGGCAGCCAGACCTTGCACGCCCTCAGCACGCCTGGCCATACGGCCGGAAGCATGAGCTATCTCTGGGAAACCAGTGGCCAGCGCCATGTGTTCACCGGCGACACCTTGCTCATCAATGGCTGTGGCCGCACTGATTTCCAATCGGGCAGCGCCGAGGCGCTCTATCACAGCCTGACCCAGGTACTGTTTATCCTTCCCGATGACACCCTGGTCTGGCCCGGCCATGACTATCAGGGTCGCACACATTCAACGATCGGCCAGGAAAAGGCCAACAACGCCCGGGTGGTCGGACGCTCACTGGCCGAATTTGTGAGCCTGATGGATGGCCTGCAGCTGCCGGCGCCGCGTCGGATTGGCGAGGCTGTGCCGGCCAATCAGCACTCGGGTTTACGCCATGACGCTGGCAGCGCCAGCCTTCTTTTTCGCCAGCCGGCCGAGGGCTACGCCGGCGACATCTCGCCCCACCTGGCCTACCAATGGTGGCGCTCAGGCCAGGCGGTGTTGATCGATGTGCGCACGGATGCAGAGCGTGAATGGGTGGGGTTCATCCCCGATGCAGTGGGGCTGGCCTGGAAGCAGTGGCCTGGCATGGCGCTCAACCCCGACTTTGACGCCGGGCTGAAAGCTGCTGTGCCAGACGGCAAGAAGGCGCTGATGCTCTGTCGCAGCGGGGTGCGCTCGATTGCGGCGGCCAAGCAAGCCACCAGCCTGGGCCTGGAGGCTTACAACATTCTGGAGGGCTTTGAAGGCAACCCTGATGAGCATGCGCACCGTGGGCACAAAGGCGGTTGGCGCTTCCATGGCCTGCCCTGGCGGCAAGGCTGATCTGCCTTGCCCACCGATAATGGGCGTATTTTTCTGACGCTGCAGCATGAGTTTTTTGGCAATTGACGTAGGCAATACCCGCCTCAAGTGGGCCCTGTACGAGCAGCCACTGCCAGGTGCGAGCATCCTGGCCCAGGGCACTGAATTTCTTGATCACATCGACAAGCTGGCCGAGGGGCCGTGGGCCCAGCTGCCCGCACCCAAACAGATGCTGGGCTGTGTGGTGGCCAGTGACGCGGTCAAGCATCGGGTTGAGGGCCAGTTGGAAATCTGGGATTTTTCGCCCCAGTGGGTGGTGGCCAGTGCACGCGAAGCCGGCCTGAGCAATGGCTATGACCACCCGGCCCGCCTGGGGCCCGATCGCTGGGTGGCGATGATTGGCGCCTGGCATCACATGCTGGCTATGGGCGGAGCCCCCCGCCCCATTGTGGTGGCCATGGTGGGCACTGCGGTAACGGTGGAGGCGATTGACGCCAGTGGAAAATTTCTGGGTGGCTATATCCTGCCTGGCCACGGCATCATGCTGCGTGCGCTGGAGTCTGGCACTGCCGGTCTGCATGTACCCACAGGTGAAGTCAAGCCCTTTCCCACCAACACCAGCGATGCCCTGACCAGTGGCGGCACTTACGCCATCGCTGGCGCCATGGAGCGCATGGTGGAACATGTGCGCCAGCATTGCCGCGCTGAGCCCTGGTGCGTGATGGCGGGTGGCGCCGGCTGGAAGATGGCACCCAGCCTGGCGGTCCAATTTGAACTGGTCGACTCGCTGGTGTTTGACGGGTTGCTGCAGATTGCTGCCAGCCGCGGATTGGCGGGCGGCGCCTGAAAGTTCGCTCAGCCCGCCGAACTCAGCCCACCGAAGCTGGGCGCGCCAGCCAGGCTTCGACCAGACGCACCCAGTAGCTGGCGCCCAGCGGTATCAGATCATCGTTGAAGTCGTAGCTGGGGTTGTGCAACATGCAAGGCCCCTCGCCGTGCCCGACAGTCCGATGAGCACCATCGCCATTGCCAATAAAGCAGTAGGCACCGGGGCGCTGCTGCAGCATGAAGGAAAAATCCTCCGCGCCCATGGTGGGCTCCTGCTTCAGGACCTGAGACTCTCCCACCATGTCGGCCATCACCTTGCGCGCAAATTGCACCTCTTGCTCGGTGTTGATGACGGGCGGATAGTTGCGCTTGAACTCAAACTCATGGCTCAGACCAAAGGCTGCGCACAGGTGTTGTGTCAGCTCCTGCATGCGCCGCTCGATCAGGTCCAGCACCCCCAGGGTGAAAGTTCGCACAGTGCCGCGCAGTTCGCAGGTGTCCGGTATCACATTGGACGCTTCGCCCGCATGGATCATGGTGACCGAAATGACACCGGCATCGATTGGCTTCTTGTTGCGGCTGATGATGGTCTGGAAGGCCTGGACCAGCTGACAAGCTGTGGTCACCGGATCCAGCCCATTGTTGGGCATGGCCGCGTGCGCCCCCTTGCCGCGCAACAGGATGCGGAATTCATTGCTCGAGGCCATGACCGGCCCCGGGCTCAAGGCAAACGATCCTACCGGCAGCCCGGGCCAGTTGTGCATGCCGAAGACCGCCTCCATGGGAAACTGCTCAAACAGGCCGTCCTGCACCATTTCACGCCCGCCGCCACCGCCCTCCTCAGCCGGCTGAAAGATCAGATAAACCGTGCCGTCAAAATTGCGCTGCCTAGCCAGATGCCGAGCGGCGGCAAGCAGCATCGCGGTGTGCCCATCATGGCCGCAGGCGTGCATTTTTCCGGCGTGGCGGCTGGCATGGGAAAAAGTGTTCACCTCAGAAATCGGCAGCGCATCCATATCGGCTCGCAGGCCGATCGCGCGTTGCGATGAGCCGGCCTGGATGATGCCCACAACCCCGGTGCGCCCCAGCCCGCGATGCAGGGGAATGCCCCATTCGCTGAGCCGGCTGGCCACCAGCTCGCTGGTTTTGAGCTCCTCAAAACCAAGCTCTGGGTGGGCATGGATTTCTCGTCGCAAGGCCACCATATCGGCAGTTTCTGCCGGCAGGGAATCGATCAAGTTCATGGATGGGCTCCTGGTGCCTTGCAGTGTAGCCTCAGGCGCAATTCCGAGCCAGTCCAGCGGGCTTTGGGCGTGGGTGTCACTTTTGGCCCTTGAGCAGTCATAAGGGGCCGCCCATCGCGAGCGGTTTATTCCAAGATCATCCCCGAATATGGCGGGGATACCGCTTTCACCAGCATGAACGCGGTGTACGAGGGCTTGTCGGACCGCTGGCAGCATTTTGTCAATGGGCTGGAAGCGGTGCATGACTTCAAACCCTTTCGTGGCCTGTTCAGCCAGAATCGCGCCGGCATTGAGAAAATGCGCCTGTTTGAAGACTTGTACCCGCCGGTCACACACCCGGTGGTCACGGTGCATCCGCTGACAGGTAAAAAATGCATCTATGTCAACCCGCAATTCACCTTGTACATCAAGGGCATGGCCGAGGACGAGAGCAGGATGGTGTTGGACATGCTTTTTCGCAAGGCACAGATTCATGAGTACCAGTACCGGCACCATTGGCAAGCCGATATGGTGGTGTTTTGGGACAACCGCTGCATGCAACATGCTGCGCTGCACGATTACTACCCGCAAAGGCGTCTGATGGAGCGCGTCACCATCCAGGGAAGCACGCCAGTGGCCGCCTACCCAGCGGCCGAGCCCAGCGAATTGCGCCGCTACCTCATGCCACCGCTGTCGGCTTTCAAGGTAACCGCGCAAAAGCGCCAGCACGAGCGCTGATGTCCTAGGACATCGATCTTCTCGCTCGCAGCCTCGGTGACCGCCACTTGGCACCAGCCGGGCACCCTCACAGAGGGCACCTGGACGCTCTATGTCAACACGGCCCACTGAAAATTACCAGGCGTGATCAGGAGGTCCTTCGCTTCCAAGGTGCTTACCTGACCCGCCCAATACCATGGCGTGGCCTGGTTTCTGAAACCCAATTTTCTGGGCCTGAATCAATGTTTGTATGATGGCTGCTCACATTCAAACACTGGAGACCCTCCGTGCAACGTCGTCATGCCCCTCTCGCTCTTGCCTGCCTTCTTGGTCTTGCCCTGCTGACGCCACCGGCCCTGGCCCAGAGCTGGCCCAGCCGCCCGATCAAGCTGGTCGTGCCCTTTCCGCCCGGTGGCCTGATTGACAATATGGCGCGCCTGCTGGCCCCCAAACTGTCGCAAGAGCTGGGGCAGCCCATCGTGATCGACAACAAGCCCGGCGCCGGCGGCAACCTGGGTGCCGCCGAGGCTGCGCGTGCTGCACCTGATGGCTACACCCTGCTGATGGCCTCGCCGCCGCTCACCATCAACCCGGCGCTGTACCGCAAGCTGCCCTATGAACCACGCAATCTTGTGCCGATCGGGCTGCTCGGTCGTGTGCCCAATGTGATGGTGGTCAACCCGGGCTCCGGCATCCAGAATGTGGCCGAGCTGACCGCGCGCGCCAAGGCAGCGCCTGGGCAGCTCAATTACGCCTCCAACGGCAATGGCACCTCGCTGCACCTGAGTGCGGAGCTTTACAAAAGCATGGCCGGTATCTTTGTCACCCATATCCCCTACCGGGGTGCCGCTGCCGGCCTGACCGGGGTGATGGCCAATGAGGTGAGCTTCATGTTTGACAACCTGCCCTCGGCGCTGGGCCTGATCCAGGGTGGCAAGCTCAAGCCTTTGGCAGTGACCACCCCCCAGCGCAGTGGCGTGCTCCCGCAGGTGCCCACCATGGAAGAGGCTGGCCTCAAGGGCTTTCAGGTGTTTTCCTGGTTCGGCCTGGCCGCACCGGCCGGCTTGCCAGCAGCGGTGCAGCAGAAACTGGAGCAATCGCTGGAGCGCGTGGCCCGCCATGAGGACATCCAGACCGCCATCCGCAAAGCGGGCGCGGAGCCCACCTGGCTGAGTGCGCAGGCCATGGCCGGCTTCATGCAGGCCGACACCGCGCAATGGAAAAAAGTGTCTGAGTTCGCCAAGATTGCACTTGATTGAGTGCTTGCGCCTGCTGACACATCAATCAAGGAATTCATCAATGAGCACTGTTGGACTGATCGGTCTGGGCGCCATGGGCTCTGGTATGGCGCAATCGCTGCGCCGTGCTGGCTACGCTGTGCATGTCTATGACCTGCGGCGTGAGGCGGCTCAGGCCTTTGCGGCCGAGGGCGGCGTGGCCTGCACCAGCCCGGCCGAACTGGCAGGCGCCTGCCAGGTAGTGATCTCGGTGGTGGTCAATGCGGCGCAGACTGAGGCGGTGCTGTTTGGCGAGGCTGGCTGTGCTGCGCACATGCAGCCTGGCAGTGTCTTTGTGATGTGCTCCACG
This sequence comes from Burkholderiaceae bacterium, assembly GCA_964228805.1. GTDB lineage: Bacteria > Pseudomonadota > Gammaproteobacteria > Burkholderiales > Burkholderiaceae_C > Hylemonella. The sequence goes on along the minus strand of CAXRBE010000008.1, from coordinate 1,551 downwards.
GTAGACCCCAACTGGTCAGTGGCACTGGAGGCGCGCCTGGAAGCCATGGGCCTGCACTACCTGGACGCCCCGATCTCGGGCGGGGCGGCCAAGGCCGCCAGCGGCCAGATGACCATGATGACCGCAGGTCGCGCCGAGGCTTACGCCCTGGCCGATCCTTTTCTCAACGCAATGGCGGCCAAGGTCTACAAGCTGGGTGATCGGGCGGGCGCTGGCAGCAAAGTGAAGATCATCAACCAGTTGCTGGCCGGTGTGCATATCGCTGCGGCGGCCGAGGCCATGGCGCTGGGCCTGCGCGAGGGGGTAGATGCTGAGGCACTGTACGAGGTGATCACCCACAGTGCTGGCAACAGCTGGATGTTTGAAAACCGCATGGCCCATGTGCTGGCGGCAGACTACACCCCACTGTCGGCGGTGGACATCTTTGTCAAAGACCTGGGGCTGGTGCTCGACATGGCGCGCGCCAGCAAGTTTCCGCTGCCAATGTCATCCACCGCCCATCAGATGTTCATGCAGGCCAGCAGCGCTGGCTTTGCCAAAGAGGATGACAGCGCGGTGATCAAGATCTTTCCGGGGATCGAGCTGCCGCAGGCCAAGGCTTGATCGTCAGGTAATGGAAACGCCAGCAAGTTCCCCGGGCAGCGTAAAAGTGGGCTTGATGATTGCGCTTGTGCGCTTTTACGCTTGTGTGCCTGATGAAACCTACAGGCCTTTGAATAAGCGTTGTACTTTGCTAGACTGGAAGCGCCTGCATTACTGACGGTTCTACAAGACAAGCGTATAGGACGCAGCGCAGGTCGAACTGGATCCAAAATTCTTGCCTCCCGTCAACTTACCCCTGAGGTCATCGCGCCTGGCGCTACTGACGCGAAGAAGGTTCGTCATCGTGCAGCGTTCATCGGAATTGGCGTTTGCGCGATCGCGCTGCTGACCGGGCTTTCCGCCCTTTGGCTCATCAGCTACAAGCAGGCTGAGCAAGCCCGCGAGCTTGCCACCTTTCGGGCTCAAATTATTGGCGAGCGAATGACCAGAGCCTTGTTTGCTGCAGAAAAGACAGCCAAGGTACTTGCGCAAGTACTTCCGCCAAGCATTGACACCCAAGAGGATTTCGAACGGATCAGCAGCGATCTAAAGGACATCTCCAGCGAGCCGATCGTGTTGCAGTGGGCGCCGGCAGCAGTGGTGCGCTTCAGCTATCCCCTGGTGGGCAATGAATCGGCCATTGGCCTTAACTTGCGCGCTGACTCCCGAACGAATGATTGGGTCAATGGCGTCATTTCTTCTGGAAAGGGGCGCTGGGATGGCCCCTTCACGCTGCGCCAGGGTGGCACTGGTGCGGTGTTTCGCCTGCCCGTTTACCGCGATATGTCTGCGCCATCTGAGGACTCCTTTGTCGGCCTGATCAGCTGTCTGGTGAATTTCTCCGTCAGCGTAGAAAACCTCGCAAAAGAATTATCTGGGTACACAGTCTGGGTATCGGTCCGTCATGACCAGGGCCAGCCATTGCCCGCTTATGGCGCAAGCCCCGATCCGGCAAGCAGGGTGACTGGG
>CAXRBE010000007.1:0-19743 GCA_964228805.1 Burkholderiaceae bacterium | reverse complement strand
TACATTCCCCTGGTGCTGATCGCTCTGGCCATCGGCCTGTTTGTGCTGGTCTATGTGCTGGTCAACCAGCCCAATTACCGCGCCATGGGCATGCAGATGAGCGACGCCGACCAGCAGGCGGCGATGGAAGCTTTGCGCCAGGGCGAATTCAAACCCAAGCTAGATCCCAGCAGCGGCCAGATCACGGTGCCGGCCAACCGCTACCACGAGGCCCGCATCTACCTGGCCTCCAAGGGCCTGCCCAAGGCGGGCAACACCGGCATGGAGTCGCTCAAGGACCAGTCGGCCATGACCACCAGTCAATTCATGGAGCAGGTGCGCTACACCACCGCCATGGAGCAGGAGCTGGCGCGCAGCATCACATCCATCGATTCGATTCAGGGCGCCAGGGTGCACCTGGCCATGCCCAAGCAGTCGGCCTTTGTACGCGACCGCACCCCGCCCAAGGCCTCGGTGGTGGTGACCAACCACCCCGGGCGGCAGCTCTCGGCCTCGCAGGTGCAGGCCATCGTCAACCTGGTGGCCTCCAGTGTGCCGCTGATGAGCCCGGAAAACGTGGCGGTGCTCGACAACCAGGGCAAGCTCTACACCAACTCTTCGGGCGATGCCGCCCTGGGGCTGAACGCCGCACAGGCGCAGCACAAGCAGAAGCTGGAGGAGCTCTATCGCCAGCGCATCACCGAAATCCTGAGCCCGTTTGTGGGCGCCTCCAATATCACTTCACAAGTGAATATCTCGCTGGACTTTACCCAGACCGAAGTGACCACTGAAGACTTTGACACCCGCGAAAAGGGGCCCAAAACCCGCTCGGAGGCGATGAGCGAGGACAAGAACCAGAAAGTGCCCAGCGAGGGCGTGCCCGGCACCACCTCCAACACCGCTCCGGTGCAGCCGCCACCAGCGCCGCCAGTGGCACCGGCCGCTGCCAACGCCGCCCAGAACACCACCGCAGGCGCACCTGCTGCCAAGGACATGGTGACCACGGCGACCCAGCGCAGCACCCGCAATTACGAGCTTGACCGCTCAGTGCGCCACACCAAGGTGGCCACCGGCACCATCGAACGCCTGACCGTGGCAGTGGTGGTCAATGAGCGCCCGCCCATTGCTGGCGAGAAAAATGACAAGGGCGAAGTTGGGCCTTCCAAACCCAACCCCTACAGCGAGGATGAGCTCAACCGCATGCAAAGCCTGATTCGTGGCGTGGTGGGCTTCAAGGAAGACCGCGGCGACATGGTCACCGTGGTGCAGGCCAAGTTTGAGCCGGAGAAGGTGTTTGATCTGAGCCTGCCCTGGTACAAGGACGAATTCATCATCAGCAGCATCAAGAGTGGCGTAGTGGGCCTGATGTTCTTATCATTCCTGTTCATGGTGGTTCGACCGGCAGTGATGCGCTCTCTGGGCCTGCTCAAGACGCCCGAAGAAATCGAGGCGGACCGGATTGCTGCCCTGCCCCAGATACTGCCCGATGGCGAGCTGACTGCCGAGGAGATGAATTCGATCCAGCTGGGCGAAGGCGAGACACTCGAGCAGATCAAGGCCAAGCTCAAGCCCAAGAAATCGAGCATCTCGATGGAGATGCTGGACACCGCCAACACCTATGATGACAAGGTTGCCCTGGTGCGCATGATCGTGGCGGAAGACACCAGCCGGGTGGCCAGCGTGCTCAAGGGCATGATCAAGTCGTCGATGTAAAGGACACGCATCATGGCAGACAAAGATATTGTTGAAGTCGAAGCCCCCATGACCGACGCCTTGCGCGTCGAGCTGGAGTACATGTCGGGGGCGCAGCGCGCCGCTGTGCTGATGCTGCTGCTGGGTGAGCAACAGGCCTCGGAAATCATCAAATACCTCGACCCCAAGGAGGTACAGGTGCTGGGCGGCTCGATGGTGTCGGTGTCAGATGTGTCGCAGGAAGCGGTGAACGTGATCCTGGACGACTTTGTTGCCACCATCAAGAAGCAATCCAGCCTGGGCCTGGGCACCACCGAATATGTGGAGAAGGTGTTCAAGCGCGCCCTGGGCGATGACAAGGCCGCCTCGGTGCTGGGCCGCATCATGCCCGGCTCTGGCACCAAGGGGCTGGAGATCCTGCAGTGGATGGATGCCCGCGCCATTGCCGAGATGATCAAAACCGAGCATCCGCAGGTGATTGCCATCATCCTGTCGGTGCTGGAGTATCAGGTGGCAGCCGATGTGCTGAACTTCCTGCCACCAGGCATCCGCCCCGAGGTGATCCAGCGGGTGGCCTCGCTCGAGACGGTGCAGCCGCTGGCCATGGAAGAGCTGGAATCCATCATGAAGAAGCAGTTCTCGACCAACTCTTCTGCCCAGTCGTCCAGCTTTGGCGGCATCAAGGCGGCCGCGCAGATTCTCAACGCGACCAAGACCGAGCTGGAAAACTCGATCATGTCGGGCCTGGAGAAGATCGATGCCGACCTGATGCAGCGCATTCAGGACAATATGTTTACCTTCGAGAACCTGGTGAGCGTGGACAACAAGGGCATCCAGGTGCTGATGCGCAATGTGGAACCCGATTTGCTGATGGTGGCCATGAAGGGCGCCAGCGACGACGCCAAAAACCGCTTCTTCGACAATATGTCGGAGCGGGCGCGCGGCATGTTCCGCGACGACATGGAAGCCAAGGGCCTCATGCGCCTGGCCGATGTGGAAGAGGCGCAGAAGAAGGTGATGCGTATTGCACGCAAGCTCTCCGATTCTGGCGACCTGGTGCTGGGCGGAGGGGCGGACTTTGTCTGATGCCCTCGTCTCTGGCAGCAACGCAGCCGGCCCCAAGCTGGCCGCAGTCTGGCAGCCTACCCCGGTGCTCAAGGCCCTGACCAACCAGCGCTTTGTACGGGTGCAGGACGCCAAGGGCCAGACCTCGCATTTCACTCGCAGCACCTACCAGCATCTGGAGCGGGTGCTTGGCGATGTGGCCAAAGCGGGTGTTCAACCCGCAGGCCAGGCCCAGGCTGTGGACGACCCCACCAGCACAGCTACACACGCCGAGCAAGCCCCTGCCGAGCTGAACCAGGAGGCGGTGGAGGCTATCCGCAAAGAGGCTTATGCCAGCGGTCTGGCCGATGGCCGCCAGCAACAGCTGGCCGAGCGTGAAGCCCAGAAACAGGCCAGCGAAGCCGAGCAGAGGGAACTGGCGGCTGAGCAGACCCACCATCTCTTGCAGCAGATCCATCAGGCCATTGTGGGCCTGCATGATCAGCCCGATGAACTGTATGAGCCGATCAAGCGCCTGGCGCTGCATCTGGCCGAGCAATTTGTGCTGGCCGAACTGAGCCTGTCGCCCTCGGTGATTCAGGGCCTGGTGCAGCGCAGCCTGGACACGCTGGAGTTGCCGGCATCGGCTCAGGTGGCAGTGGACCTCAACCCAGATGACTTGGCTCTGTTGCAAGGCGCGCTGAACGACGAAAACAGGCCGCCCTGGCAGTTGCAGGCCGACCCCAGCCTGCTGCCTGGCAGCGTGCGGGTGAGTGCCGACGATGCCATGGTGAGTGATTTGGTGGAAAACCGGCTGGCCGCAATTGCTGCCAGCCTGCTCAGAAAGCCACAGCGCGCGCAAGCGCAGTCTGCCTTCAGGCCACAAAACATGCAGCTGCGCCAGGCCAGCGCCGAGGTGCAGGAAGTGCTGCCCAAGTCTGCGTACGAGAGATTTCAGGCCCCGGCGCAGACAGCGCCACAGGCCCTGGCGGCAGTGCCAGCCCAGAGCAGTGTTGAACCAGCACACGAATTGCAGGCTGTAGCGCCGGTCGAGCCTGATGTCATGATTGCAGAGGGGCCGCTGAGCCAGGCCCCAATGGACGAGCCGCCCGAGGCCCGGCCATCTGCAGCTTACGAATTTCCGCTCAGCCAGGCTGACCTGAACCTGGGGCTGCAAGCCGCCGACCCCGAGCCTGCTCAAGCGCCCGAGGAAAAGCCCCATGACGACTGACTTTGCTCTGGAGGTGGAGCGCCTGCTGCCCCAGTTGCACAGCCCGCGCCCCGAGCGTTGCGGCACCCTGGTGCGGCTGGTCGGCATGCGGCTGGAGGCGCGCGGCATCATGGCGCCCATCGGCTCGTGTTGCCAGATCAGCACCCAGGAGGGCTCCAGCATCGATGCCGAGGTGGTGGGCTTCAACGACAAGACCCTGTATCTGATGCCCTTGCAGGAGCCCACGGGCCTGGCACCGGGCGCCATGGTGCGGCTCAAGCCGGATTCGGGCGGTGTCTGCCTGGGGCCGGAAATGCTGGGCCGGGTCATCGATGGACGCGGCGAGCCGCTGGACAAGCAGCCCAGGCCGCGTTGCGACACCCGCCTGAGTTTGCAGGGCCTGCCCATCAACCCGATGGAGCGCGGCCCAATCGACAGCGTGCTCGATGTTGGCATCAAGGCGATCAACGGCATCATGACTCTGGGCCGCGGCCAACGGGTGGGCCTGATTGCGGGCTCGGGCGTAGGCAAGAGCGTGCTGATGGGCATGATGGCGCGCTACACCAAAGCCGATGTGGTGGTGATCGGCCTGATCGGCGAGCGCGGCCGCGAGGTGCAGGCCTTCATCCAGGAATCTCTGGGTGCTGAGGGTCTGGCCAAATCGGTGGTGATTGCCGCGCCCGCCAATGTGTCGCCGGTGCTGCGGTTGAAGTCGGCCTATATGACGCACCTGGTGGCTGAATATTTTAGAGACCAGGGCAAGAATGTGCTGATGCTGGTGGACAGCCTGACCCGGGTGGCGCATGCCCAGCGTGAGATTGGCCTGGCCATTGGCGAGCCGCCCACTTCCAAGGGCTACCCCCCTTCCGTCTTTGCGCTGCTGCCCAGCCTGATCGAGCGCGCCGGCGTGGGCCGCCACGGCCATGGCTCGATCACCGCCTTTTACACCGTGCTGGCCGAGGGCGACGATCAGAACGACCCGATTGTGGACATTGCACGCGCCTCGCTCGATGGCCAGGTGATTCTCTCGCGCAAGCTGGCCGATGCCGCCCATTACCCGGCGATCGACCTCAATGGCTCGATTTCGCGGGTGATGCAGAACCTGCTCAACCCTGACGATGTGAAGCTGGCCAACAAGTTTCGACGCCTGTGGTCGCTTTATCAGCAAAACCAGGACCTGATTCAGGTGGGCGCCTATGAGGCTGGCAGCAACCCCCAGCTCGACGAGGCGATTGCCCTGCGCGAGCGCATGGAAGCCTTTTTGTGCCAGGGCATGCACGAGGGCCAGGACGAGGCCGGCACCCGTGAACAACTGCGTGCCCTGCTGACATGAACCAGCAGGTGCAGGCCCGACCATGCTGGACCCTGTTGGCCAACAAGGCCCAGGAGCAGGCCGAGCAGATTCGCCAGGAGATGGTGCAGGCCAAACAGCGGCAGCAGCAGCTCGAGTCGAGCCAGCAGCGGCTGCAGGGCATGTACGAGGAGTATCGAGAGCAGCTCAACCGCCCGGGCAGCCACAGCCAGGGCATGCGTGAGGCCATGAGCCAACGCCAGTTCATGTCGCAGCTGCTCACCCTGCTCGAGCGCGTGAGCACCGACCTGGGCTACACCCGCAACCTGCTGCTGGCCTACCGCGAGCGCCTGATCGACGTCGAGAAAGAGCGCCTCAAAATGCAGTCACTGGCAGAGAAAAATGAGGCCGAACTGCAGCAACATGCCAGGCGGCAGGAGCAGCGACGGATGGATGAATTGGGTGTGCTGAAGTTCAACCAGCGGGCGGTATCTTGAACTCAGCAAACAAATTTCATGATGGTGAACAGCGGCGTGCCTGGCGGCACCGACTGGGCGTCGCGCCAGATGCCCTGGGTGTCAAGCACCTCGCCCGAGGCCATCGGGCCACTGTGCATGCTGAACTGGCGCATGAGCACAGTCTGGTTCTTGCAATTGATTTCCATATTGGTGCGGGTGGAGGAGTACTTGCCCCCGCGCTGGGTGGTCTGGGGGCTTTTGTAGTCCATGACCGACCACAGGGTGCGGATATTGCCATCGCGCTTGACGCTGGCCGTGTCCACATAATAGGTGGCGCTGCCACTGCTGCCTAGGGATTTCATTTCGGCCAGCGCCGAAGTACCCGACACAGCAGCCAAGGCAGCACAACAGGACGCTAGAGCGATTGAGTTGATACCTTTCATGCCATTAATATAAATGAATTCCTTGAACTCGACCACTCTGAAACTCTATTGCCTGACCAGCATCAAAGTGAGTGCTGTGGGCCGTCGCTATCAAGTTTTGCCGTCTCGGGTCGAGTTACTCAATGATCGAGACACTTCATGATATTTTCGTTTCTCATCAAGTCCTACACCATGAAAAAAACCCTTGCCATTGTCATTCTTCTGCTGGCAGCCCTCGGCGCGGGTGGCTTTGCCTACCTGCAATGGAAAGCCGGCAACGGCGCCAAGACCGAAATGACGGCGCTGACTGAAAAAGCTGCTGCAGCCGAGCAAAAGCAGGGAGATGTTGAAAAGGAACTCAACGAACTCAAGGAAAAGCTCGGGCCGCTGCAAGTGACTGCCCAGCAGATGGAGGCCTTGAAGGCCGCTTTTGCCAGCGGCGTTTCCTTGAAAGACCTGGAGGCCGCCTACGCCAAGGACAAAAATCTCTCCGCCGAGCGCCTTTTGGGCCTGGCCGGGCTGCGTCTGCTGACCAAGGGCGGCAATGATCCGGCCACTGTCAGCGCTTTTGAGAAAGCGCTGGAGATGACCGACTGGACACGCCAGCAAAAGGTGATCTGCGCCGCGCAATACGCCCTGGCAGCCGCTGGCAAGCAGGTCAAGCCCCTGTCTGAATGCGCCATGCCCACCCAGGTGGCCAAGGCCGATGGCAAAGCGGATGACAAGGCCGAGGCTGCCAAAGATGGCCATGCGGATAAGCAAGAAGTTGCTGGAGCCAAAAAAGACGAGAAGCATGAAGTGCACTGGGATTACGAAGGAATCATGGGGCCGGAAAACTGGGGCAAGGAGTTTCCCAGGTGCGCCCGTGGCAAGGAGCAGGCACCGCTGGACATCAAGGGACCGTTCCAGAAAGTGCGCTTCAGCATTGCGCCTGACTACAAAGCCGGGCCGCTGCGCATCGTGAACAATGGCCACACCATCCAGGTGAATGTCAATCCGGGCAGCAAGCTGCGCATTGACGGCGCGCCTTTCGAACTGTTGCAGTTTCACTTTCACCGCCCCAGCGAGGAGGCGATCAATGGCAGGCGCCAGGCCATGGTGGTGCACTTTGTGCACAAGAGCCCTGATGGTGAGCTGGCAGTGCTGGGGGTGTTGCTTCAGATGGGCAATGAAAACCCGATGATCAAGACGCTGTGGGATCACGCCCCGGTCAAGAAAGGGCCTGAGGTACAACCCGAGGGCGTGGCCTTCAACCCGGCCAACCTCTTGCCACGCGAGCTGGACTTCTATCACTACGATGGCTCGCTCACCACCCCACCCTGCACGGAAAAAGTGAAGTTCTACATTCTGCGCAGCATGGTCAATATCTCACGCGATCAGGTGACCCAGTTTCCGTTCAAGATGAATGCCCGCCCGATTCAGCCGCTCAATGAGCGGGTGATCATGAGCAACTGAGCGAGAGTTTGGAACTGGCTACAACAGGTAGGTTCCTGCGTAGATTTGCACCTGGCCGCCCAGGCCCATCTTGAAGCGGGCCAGTCCAGCACTGCGCTGGGTGTTGATGCCGCCCATGTCCAGCCGCTCTATGCCCCGGGCCTTGAGCTCCTGCACCGCACGCCAAAGCAGCAGATTGTTGGCGCGTTCCTCGCGGCCCTGCTCGTTGCTCCAGCCCACCTGGTAGGTGGCGGCGCGCCCGTGGATGAGAAATATCATGCCCGCCACCGGGTTTTTGCCCAGGTCAGCGCGCAGCCCCAGCGTAGTCTGGGTCGGGTTGTTGCGGGCCTGCAGAAACACATCGAAAAAAGGCAGTGGCAAGCCCTCCAGGCCACGCTGCTTTCTTTGCGTCAGTTCAGCCTCGAGCAACCAGCGGTAGGCGCCCGGCTTGGGTGACATCTTGGCCACTTGCAGCTTGCTGCCCTGGGCCGCATTGAGCTGGTTGCGCCAGCTACCCTCCATGCCGGCGCGCAAGTCGTCCTCGCTGGCGCTGAGATCGAGCATCACCGTGGCCGCGCCAGTCATGACCCGGCGCCATGGCGACAGGCCCAGCGCGCTGCCCGCTTGCTCTTGCGGGGTTGTCAGCATCAGCCGAATGCGCCTCAGCGGGAAACTGGCTTTGATGGCCTTGTAGGCACGCGTCTTGTCAGCGGCATCCAGATTGGCCAGCCACACAGGCCCACGTGAACACAGCACCAGCGCTGCAAGTGGCCCCGGCCCCCATTGGCGCAGGATGAACTGGGCCAGAGCCACCGGCTCGCCATCCTGCTCCAGCAGGACTCGCTCCACCCGCACCCCCAGCATTTTCATGGTGGAGCCCTAGGCCCAGTCCTGCTGCAAAGAAGCGAACGCGCGGCTGTGGCAAGCGTCCCAGGTGAGGGCCTGTTCGGGGTTCCAGATGGCGCGCATGGGCCATAGAATAGATCAAAATCCCAAGCATTTTTTGATTCGGCCACCCTGAGCAATCCGCATGAACCTGAACTTCTTCAAGAGATCGCCGGTGCAGACCATCATGGGCCAGCGCATTGCCGAGCCGCGCCTGACCGCCTGGGCCTTGCTGTGGCTGATGCTTTACCTGGGCCTGCCCGTTCTGCTGCTGGGCACGCTGGTTGACCTGATCGTGCAAGCTACCACCGGGGCCTGCACCGGCGTGTGGTGCTGGTTTGGCTGAAGGCGGGAGCTGCAGGCAAACAGGATCGGGATTGGAAAGAATCGCGCTTGGATCTGGCGCATTGGCTGCGCCACGATCAGCTCAGGCGCGCCAATTGCGAATCCAGGGCAGCAATGCATCACTGGCCATCGCCTGGCTGATGGCAAAGCCCTGGGCCTGATCGCAGCCAATTTTTCTGAGCAGCTCCATCACAGACGAGCTCTCCACGCCCTCAGCCACCACTTGCAAACCCAGGTTGTGGGCCAAGGAGATGGCGGCTCGCACTATGGCCTCATCGGCTGCGTTGCGATCAAGTCCGACAACAAAGAACTGGTCAATCTTGAGCTCATGCACCGGCAGTCGCTTCAGATAGGCCAGCGAGGAGTAGCCCGTACCGAAATCATCGATCGTCAGGCACACACCCAGCTCATTGAGTCCGGACAAGACTTTCACTGCCTGTTCGGGCCGCGACATCAGCACCGACTCAGTGACCTCCAGGCAAAGGTAGCCCGGGTCGACCTGAGAATCTGCCAGTAGCTTTGCCAGGGTATCGGGAAGACTGTGGTCAAAGAGGTTGTGCACAGACAGGTTGACCGCCACCCGCAGCTTCAATCCGCCTGCCTGCCAGCGGCGCTGCTGGGCAATGGCCTCGCTCAGCACCCAGTGGGTAAAGGGTCGAACCAGGCCGGAATGCTCGACGATCGGTATAAAGACTTCAGGCGCAATCATGCCCTCGTCGGGATGGGGCCAGCGTGCCAGCGCCTCCACGCCCGTGATGCGGCCGCTGGAGAGCTCCAGCTTGGGCTGGTAGTGCAGCATCAGCCTTTTTTCCTCGATAGCCTGGCGCAAACCTCCAATCAGGCTAAGCCTCTGCAGGCCGATTGGGGTCTTTTCCTGGCTGTAGATCGACAAGCCATTGCTTTGGTGACGTGACAAGCTCAAGGCGATGTCGCTGTGCAGCAGAAGCTCGTGTACACCCTTACCGTGCTCAGGATACAGGGCCGCGCCAAGGCTGATCTCTATTTGTAGCGACAGGTTGTCAAGCTCGATGGGTTGCTGCAGCAGCTCCATGACCTTGGCGGCAACAACGCGAACATGTTCAATAGTGACATCGGGCAACACAATGATGAACTTGGCATCCATGAGACGTGCCACGGTGTCGGAGTTGCGCAAAGCCGTCTGCAGACGCCGCGCACTCTCGGCGATCAGTCGATCGCCAACATTAAAGCCCATCAAGCTGCTGATTTCGCCCACATTCATGAGCTGGACCGTGAGTACAGCCACAGCGTGTTGATAACGTGCCGCAGACTTGATGGCCAGGTCTAGCCGGTCGATCAGGATATTGCGCAAGGGCAGATCGGTGAGTGCATCGTAGTTGGCCCTATGCTCAAGTTCGGCAATGTGGCGCACCCGGTCAGCGATATCCAGCACCAGCGCGATCAGGACTTCCTTGCCATCCTCGATGGCAGTCTGCAGGCGCACTTCCATTGGATGGATGGCACCGGCGGCGTCCTACAGGACGGTTTCGAAAAGCAGCTCAGAAATCTCTTGTGCCCTCAAGGGCTTGAGCATGTCCTCAATCTGTTTGAGGCTGACAGCGGGCTTGAGGTCGGGCAGGGTCAGCTGGCGCAGCTGTTTGTTGGAGTAGCCAAGCAGCTGTTTGCCAGCATCGCTGATATCGAGCAGCGCCAGCGTACTGGCGTCAAACACCAGGAACATATTCGAGGTGCGCTCCAGGATGCGGCCCAGTCGCGCCTGCAGCAGCTGCGCCTTTTTGCGCTGAGTCACATCATGCAAAAAGGTATACGTCAGGCGGTGCTCTTGGGCGGGCTTGAGCTGGATCATTTCCACAATCCGTGGCGTGCTGAGCGCGTCTTGCGGCTTGGGCGGAATCTCCAACTCGATGACTTCACCAGTGTTGCTGGGCAAGCCCAGGGAGGTGTGCAGCAGTTGCCCGGCTGATTGGCCGAGCAAGGCCTCTGCCGCCGGGTTGGCATATTCAATATTGCCCTGGTCATCCAGAGCCAGGATGGCATCTGGGCTGTGCTCGATCAGGGAGCGCATTTGCACCTGCTGGCTCAGGGCCGTCTGCTGCGCCCCCAGGGCAAGCAGTGCAAGGGTCAGGTCATGGGCGAGGTCCTGCAGTTGGCTCACCTGCTCTTTCTCTGGCACCGCCTCAGCAACAGCCAGAATGCTGAGTGCACCCAGGCAGCGATCGCCCTCGGTCAGGGGCAGGCTGATCAGGCAAGATGCCGAAGTCAGACGGCCGAGCTCTACCCACCAGGGTTGAAACGATTCAACGCCCTGCCCCGGCAGGAACAGCGGCACGCGCCTACCGATGGTCTGAGCCAGCGCCGACTGGCAGAGCATTTCCATTGTGCTGGCTGTGGTCTGACCCAGTTTGCCCCCGCTCACTTGCGAGTGAGTGGCACTGGCTCGGGTGCTGGCTTTACCCGCACGGTCAAGCTGGCTCACCCAGACATGGGCATATCCATCTGCCTGACCCAGGGAGTGGCAAGCCTGGCGCAAAAGTTCATCTTCTGAGCGGCAACTGACTAAGGCGCGGTAGGCCAGGCGCAAGGCTTCATGAACCGTGACGCCTCCGGCAGGGCGTTCAGAATGTGATGCTGGGCTCATGGTGACTCCTGTACCTGGCTCCAGATTTCATTATCGACCGGCCATTGGCGATTCAGTCGACTCCGGATTGGATTAAGGCACACATTCTCAACCAGGCATGGGGACAATATCCATCCCCTTATGGCGCTGAGGTGAATTGGGGCTGTAGTGCGGGATGGAATGAGCCCCCTTGCGCCAACAACATAGCCCTCTAGCGCATGATGAACGGATTAGCGGGCGCACCTTGCGCATAGGAGATCCAGGTGCTCTTGGTCTCCAGAAATTCCCGGATGGCTTCCACCCCGCTTTCGCGGCCAATGCCCGAATGCTTCATGCCGCCAAAGGGCATCATGTAACTCACCGCACGGTAAGTGTTGACCCAGACGGTGCCGGCCTTGAGTGCGGCAGACATGCGCACTGCGCGGCCGATGTTCTCGGTCCAGACACCGGCGGCCAGGCCATAGATGGTGTCGTTGGCCAGGCGAATTGCTTCGGCCTCGTCGTCAAAGCCAATGATGGAGAGCACCGGGCCAAACACTTCCTCGCGGGCAATGCGCATCTGCGGTGTGACATCGACAAAGATGGTGGGCTCGACAAACTGCCCGCCTGGAAGATCGGGTGAGGTGGCCGGGCCTCCGCCCAGGATGCAGCGTGCGCCCTCGGATTTGGCGATGTCGATGTAATCGAGAATCTTTTTGTACTGCGCCGGGGTGGTGACCGGCCCGATATTGGTGTCGGCCAGCATCGGATTACCCTTGCGGGCGGTGGCGCCCAGCTCGACCACTTTCTGGGTGAATTTTTCCTTGATCGAGTTTTGCACCAGCAGGCGCGAGCCGGCAATACAGGTCTGACCGGTGGCCGCGAAAATGCCTGAGATCGCCCCGGCAGCGGCCTTGTCCAAATCGCAATCGGCAAACACGATATTGGGCGACTTGCCGCCCAACTCCAACGACACCCGCTTCATGGTTTTGGCGGCCTGGGCGTAGATGCGGGCGCCAGTAGCGTCAGAGCCTGTGAAGGTGATCTTGGCCACATCGGGATGATCAACCAGGGCGGAACCCACCTCGTGGCCCAGGCCGGTGACCACATTGAACACCCCGTCGGGAAAGCCTGCCTCACGGGTGAGGGCCATGTATTCCAGGGTGGAGGCCGAGGCAAATTCGGAGGGCTTGAGCACTACGGTGCAGCCCGCTGCGATGGCCGGAGCGCATTTCCAGGCAACAAACAGCAGGGGCGAGTTCCAGGCGGTGAGCGCGCCCACCACGCCTACCGGCTCGTGGCGCGAGAAGGCAAACATGTCGGGCTTGTCGATCGGCATGACCGAGCCCTCGATCTTGTCGGCCAGGCCGCCGAAATAGCGCCACCACTCGGGGTGGTAGTTGACCTGGCCACGCATCTCGGCCATCAGCTTGCCGTTGTCGCGCACCTCGATTTCGGCCAGACGCTCAGCATTGGCCACCACCAGATCGGCCAGCTTGATCATGAGCTTGCCACGTTGGGTGGCGCTCATGCTGGCCCAGGGGCCTTCGCGCATCGCACGCGAGGCGGCCTGGACCGCCAGGTCCACATCTTTGGCAGAGCCGCGCGGAATCTGAGCCCAGGCTTTGCCGGTGTAGGGATCGATGGTGTCCATCCATTGGCCTTCGACCGGATCCACATACTGGCCGTTGATGAAATGCTGGTACTTCTTCATGGGGGCTCCTGAAAATATTCAAATGACTGAATTGGAATTTGAGACTATGCAAGGGGCAATAGCGGCATTGGGCCAGAAGCATGGACAAAAGACTCCCCTTGGTCACCCTCAGCCACATGGCACAGTGAGCATGATAGTGGCTTGGCTCACCTGGTACTGCGGCAATGCAAATTTAGTGAATGGCGTTGGCATAGGTCTGGTAAGGCGCCAATCGCCCAAAATCAGGCTGCGCACCCAAACCATGGCCTGTAGGCACTGGCACCTTGCCATCATGTACCGGCAGCAAATTGCCAACGATGGCTTCTCTACCCAGATTGGGATGGGCATCAAACTCCAGCAACCCCTCACCGCCCGCAGCCGCCAGCACATGAAGCGATGCAAGCAAGGAGATGCCCCCGCCAAAATAATGGGGACAGAACCGCTTACCGGCTGCCACCGCACGGCTGGCCACTGCAAAATTACCGCTCACTCCACCCCACTTGGTGATATCGGGCTGGATCACCTTCAGCACGGCGCCCTGGATGGCCTGGTCAAACTGTGGTCCATGAAAATTTTCTCCGCCCGCCAGAGGGGTGCTGCTGGCACTGGCCAGGGTTTGCCAGTCTGCATCAGGCGCATCGACTCGCAGAGGCTCTTCGAACCAACTCAATTTCAAGGGAGCAACGGCATGGACAAACTCCAAGGCCGAAGGCAAGTCTAAATTCTGGTTGGAGTCGCAGGTGATCACAGCCTGCGGACCAAGCACATCGCGCATGGCCTGAAGGTTGCGCACATCCACTGCATGACCAAAGCCTGTTTTTAGCTTGAAGGCGTGGTGTCCTTCAGCCTGGCGAGCTGCGGCGAAGACTTCAGGCTGATCGGGATTGATGCCGGTTACATAGACCGGCACCTGACTGACTTCGCGTTGGCTCAGCAATTGGTGCAAAGGTAACTGCGCGCGGCGCGCCACCAAGTCCCAACAGGCGATGTCAAGGCCAGCAAGCACCTGGGCAATCGGACCCACTTCCAGGGTCTGCAGTACCAATACCTCGAGTTCTTTGCCAACTTGAACTGACATCTGCGATGGAGATTCAAAGTGCCGGCCGATCAGGCGCTCGCCCAGATCGAGTGCCAGGCGGGCCCTGTGCTCTGCCCCGCTGGCCGGCCAGTTGGCCCAGACCTCGCCCCAGCCTTCAACCCCTTGGGAATCGGTCACTTTGAGCAGAACCATTGGGCGGTCACGAAATGTCCCGAATGCGACCTTGATGGGTGTCTTGACCGGCACCCGGATACAAAACGCTTCAATAGAGGTGAGGGTGAAAGCAAGGGAAGTCATCAGCATGCCTCTTTATGAATCATTTGCGGCGGGGTCCTGCCAGAGCAAAGCGCGGCTCGGGACGACCTCGCACGCCAGGACGAAATGCCATCAGGGAGCCCGACATGGGTTGTGCCAGGCGATCTGCATCGCTCAGGCCCTGACTGGTACTGGTGATGAAGAGTATGTCCAGGTCCGGCCCCCCAAAGGCGCAGCAGGTCGGCCTGTTCACTGGCAGATGAACTTCGCGATCCAGACGGCCATCGGGCGCATAACGCAGCAGCCTGCCGCCATTGAATTCGGCATTCCATAGAAAGCCCTCGGAATCCACGGCAGAGCCGTCGGGAAACGCGGGCGGCTTGCTCTGCGCAAAAACCCTGGACGGCCCCAATTGGCCGGTGGCCAGATCATAGGAATGGGCAAAGATTTGATATTGGAGTGAGTCAGCAAAGTAGAGCGTGCTGCCATCCGGGCTGAATGCCAAGCTGTTGGGAATGGCAACCCGTTCGAGCACCGCCTTCAGGGGCCCAGCGCCCTCGAGCAAATAGAGCGACCCCACCGGCGCACGGGTGATGTTGTGCATGCTGCCTACCCAGAACCGTCCGAGCGCATCGCATCGGCCATCGTTGAAGCGATGCCCTTCGGGTAAGCTCAAATCACTGACGTAGGTAGCAAGCTCTGCGCTGGCGGGGTCAAAGAGGGCGAGCTGGCTTGGCATGGCGACCAGGAGGCGATCGTCGTCGGTCAATGCAATGGAGCCAACCAGGTCTGGCATGGACCAGGATTTGACTTCACCCGTGGCAAGCCAAAGTCGTCGAATAGCCGGCGAGCGGATGTCCACCCAGAACAAGCTTTGAGATCGATCATCCCACAGGGGGCACTCGCCCAGCACATCGGTTTGGGTACCGACGCGTTCTGGCATGGTCCCGGGGTGGACCATCGGAATTGCCGTCATATGAATCATGGCGTCGATGGTAGGGTGCCCTGATCAGCAGGGGAATCAAATTTGCGGCAATCAAGCCTTTACACAAACGCAAGCCCCGGCCTTGCTTTTAAGTAAAGTGTGCATTGATCAAGTTCCAATTCCCTTGTGCCTGGTGTCGCTCTAGCATTCATTCCAACCCAATGAGGACGAGACAAGAATGACAAGCACAACCCCGCAAGCCAAGACGCAGCCGCCCTACCCGGAACTGGCCCCTCAAAGCCTGTTCAGTCTGGCAGGTCGGGTGGTAATGATCACCGGCGCTGCCGGTGGCATCGGGGGTGCCCTGGCCCGCGGATTTGCCGCTGCTGGCGCGCAATTGGTGGTGTGTGACATGAATGAGAGCATCCATGAATTGGCCACCCAGTGGCGCGACCAAGGCATGACTGTGGATTCGCTGAACTTTGATGTGACCAGCGAAGATCAGATCAGCGATGCCTTTGCCAAGGTGAAGGAACGGCATGACCGGCTCGACGTCCTGATCAACAACGCCGGCGTCATTGTTCGAACACCTTTCCTCAATCTGAGCCGCCAAGAATGGCAAAAGGTGATTGATACCGACTTGACGGCATGTTTTCTGATGGCTCAGCAGGCCGCTCGACTTATGGTGGCGCAAAAGAGCGGCCGCATTGTGCACTTGAGCTCGATCATGAACCATGTGGCCCGCCCCAACTTGATTCCTTATGTAGCGGCCAAGGGCGGCGTATCGGCATTGACTCGCGCCATGGCGGCAGACCTCGGCGGCACGGGAGTAACCGTCAACGCCCTGGCGCCAGGCTACACGGTGACCAAGTTCAGCCAGGCCAATGACCCACAGTTCAACGCTTTCATCACGGATTGGACGCCAACGCGCCGCTGGGGACGGCCAGAAGACCTGTGTGGCGCCGCCCTGCTACTGGCGTCGGACGCTGGCAGCTACATCAATGGCCAGACGCTCTATGTCGATGGCGGATTCCTGTCAGTCACCAAATGATCCTGTTGAATAGAAGAATCTGGATTCCACTGCGTTCGTTCGCAGTATTCGTTCTTCTTTGGTGGTTGCTTTTTCTATGGAACAACAACCCCTTGCAACTGCCCTCACCTTTCAAAGTGTTCGACTCTTTGTGGGACCTGCTTGTCAGCGGAGAAGTCGCTCAACACGCCTGGATCAGCACCCACCGCATGCTGCGCGCACTGGCGCTAGCGATTGTGGTGGCCATTCCACTAGGATTTTTGATGGGCATGTCCAGTCTGATGAACCAGATCATTGACCCTCTGGTAGAGATCCTGCGTCCAATTTCCGGCATCGCCTGGCTGCCCCTGGCGCTGTTCATTTTTGGTGTGGGCGACACCTTGCCAGTGTTCATCATGTTCTATGTGGGATTCTTTCCGATCCTCTACAGCACCATCGCCGGCATTCATCAAACTGACAGAAAGCTGGTTGCAGCGGCGAAAACCATGGGCGTATCACGGCGCGCAATCATTACCCATGTGCTAATTCCTTCTGCCTTGCCGACCATCATGGTGGGCGTACGGCTGGCTTTCGCTGGCAGCTGGGCCGCCATTGTTGCGGCCGAACTGATCGGATCACCGAGTGGACTGGGTTTTGCAATCGAATGGTATCGGCAGCTGCTGATGACACCCAAGGTGCTGGCCTTCATCATCACCATTGGTGTGGTCGGGTTTGTCTGCGACTCCGCGCTGCGCATCCTTCAGCGGCGGCTAACCCCTTGGGCCCAGAACCTGGGGGAAGTCACATGAACCAAAGAGCTGGCTCGCACAGTTTGCTCAGCGTGGTCGGCACTCTACTGTTGCCATTGCTTCTGATTGCTTGTTGGCAATGGTGGTCCTTGGGCCTGCCCTCCAATTCGACAGCACCCGTACCGAGCAAGGTGGTGCTTTCTCTGATTGACATGATCAAAGGCGGCGAGCTTCTTCATGCCACCTTTCAAAGCCTGTCCAGGGTGCTCATGGGTTTCAGCCTGGCAGCCGTGCTGGGCATTGCTGTCGGGCTACTGATGGGCTCTGTGGCAGGGGTACGCGAAAGCCTGGACCCGATAGTCGAGAGCTTTCGACCGATTGCACCAATGGCGATTCTGCCTATCGCGATTCTCTGGTTTGGTACTGGTACGCCGACTGCTCTGGCCATTGTGGGCTATGCCTCATTTTTTCCAGTTTTGATCAACACCATTCATGGTGTCAGCCGGGTTGACCGCAAATTGGTGTTGGCTGCCAGGACCATGGACATTTCCCGAACCAAGATTCTCTTTCGGGTGATATTGCCTGGTGCTTTGCCATTCATCATTCTGGGCTCAAGACTGGCGATGGGTGTGGCCTGGACCGCGATCATCGCGGCCGAACTCGCAGTGGGCGCCAAATCAGGCGGCGGCACCTCGGGTGGCATTGGCCAGATGATGTTCGTCTTTTTTGCCTACAACAGCGACCTGAATGCCATCGTGGTCTGCATGATTGTGGTTGGCTTGGTCGCCCTGCTCATCGACAAGCTGTTCCGTTTGGCCGAGCGCCTCTTGATGCCCTGGAGAAATTGATCATGACCAGCGAATCAACCCCCAAGAAACTGGTTTTCAGAAATGTGTGCAAGACTTTTCAGGCGCAACGCAAGGGGCCAAGCACTCTGGCCGTCAGCGACTTCAGTCTGGAGATCGAAACCGGCGAATTCATTTGTATTGTGGGCCCTTCGGGCTGTGGAAAATCGACAGTGCTCAACATGATTGCCGGACTGGAATTACCCAGCAGCGGCACACTTGAGAAGGACAAAAGTCCGGTTTCCGGCCCGGGTGCTGATCGCGGCGTCATGTTCCAGGACTACGCCCTCATGCCCTGGCAGACCACCGAAGAAAACATCGGCTTCGGTTTGCGTCATGGCAGCCCCGGGCGCGGCATGACCCCCAACCAGATTGACCAGCAGGTCAAACACTATGTTGATTTGGTTGGACTTTCTGGCGCAGAGAAAAAATACCCGCATCAACTCTCAGGTGGTATGCGCCAGCGTGTGGCCCTGGCCCGATTGCTGGCCAATGAGCCAGATGTTCTGTTGATGGACGAGCCGCTGGGAGCGCTGGATGCACAGACCAGACTGATTCTTCAAATGGAATTGCTGCGCATATGGGGTCAAACCGCGCCCCAGGCGCAAAGAAAGACAGCGATTTTCATCACCCACGATATCGAAGAAGCCGTTTTTCTTGCCGATCGAGTGGTAGTCATGGGAAGCAACCCAGGAAGGGTCCGGGATGTGATCAGCATTGACATACCCCGCCCACGTGACGAGTCCAGCCGCTCGCACCCGCGCTTTGGCCAGATCAACGAACAAATTTGGCACCTGATCCGCGATGAGGCCTACCGGGCCATCGCAGGTGCAGACACCACGAACTCACAAAAAGCGGGCGCTCAAGCCTGAACACCCCTCACTTCACTTCACTTCACTTCACTTCACTTCACTTCACTTCACCCGCAACCACACTCAACCTAAAGGAAATATCATGAGCATGAATAAACCTGCCGACAAAACCCGGCGCGGCCTGATTTCCAAAAGTGCCGCCCTGATGGCAGCCGGAGCCCTTGGGTTCCCGGCCATCATTCAGGCCCAGGGCTCGCGCCAAAAAATCAACCTCTCGATCGGCCGTATCCCATGGGCTGCTGGCAATTCGCCCATGTCACAGTACATGATCAACAACAAGCTGATGGAGAAGTGGGCGTCAGAATTCGGCTATGACGTCACCATCGATTGGCGAGAGTACCCAACTGCCTTGCCCATGGTAGAGGCGATGGTGGGCAACCGACTGGATATCGGCATGTGGGGCAACACCCCCATCATTCGCGCCATTTCAACCGGTCTGCCAATCACCCCCCTGGTGGTAGGCGAAGGTCACCTGCGCTTTTTGATCACAGTTCGCAAAGATTCCCCGATCCGTAACGCGCAGGATCTTAGAGGCAAGACCATCGGAGTTTCTTTGGGTGGTGACCCACAAAGCGCCCTCACCCAAATGCTCAAGTTTGAGCTCAATGTCCAGGATCCACTGAAAGAGGCCGGCATCAAATACGTCAATATTCCGGTGCACGCGCAAGCCGCATCTGTGCCCACTGGAGTTGACGCTACCTGCACCATTTCGCCCGCTTACTACGCCGCGCAGGCTTCGGGGACGACCGCGATCATGAACTCCTTCGGTTACACCGAGGACCACTACGACGGCCCTGCTGGCAAGGGAGCAGGACACCTGCTGGCTTCAGTCAAAAAATCACAGTTCTTCCCCGACGGCTATTACCTGCATCGCTCGTTCTGGATTGGCCGCACAGGCTTTCTGGAAGCGCCCGATCCGAAGGCGTTGCTGGAACGGCTGCGAGCCCTGTGGTGCGACCGCTCGGTGCTGCAGGACATCCGCATGCGGCTGCGCGACCTGCCGGCCCGAAGCCTGGCCGAC
>CAXRBE010000006.1:0-41237 GCA_964228805.1 Burkholderiaceae bacterium | reverse complement strand
AGACTGAAAACACATGGCGATCGTACTCAACAAACCACTCCCGGAATTTGAGGCCTCGGCCACCGGCGGTGTCAAAGTGTCCAATACCTCGCATTCCGGACAAATGCTCGTCCTGTATTTTTATCCCAAGGACAACACGCCCGGTTGCACCACCGAAGCCATGCAGTTTCGTGACAAATACAAGGATTTTGTCAAAGCGGGGGCAATCGTATTTGGCGTGTCTCGCGACAACATGAAGTCTCACGATGACTTCAAGTCCAAGCTGGAACTGCCCTTTGAGCTGATTGCCGACACCGAAGAGAAGATGTGCCACATGTTTGGCGTTGTGAAGAACAAGATCATGTACGGCAAGAAGGTCAAGGGAATTGAACGCAGCACATTTCTCTTTGGCCCGGATGGAGTGTTGCGCCAGGAATGGCGCGGCCTCAAGGTACCCGGACATGTGGATGAAGTGCTCAAGTCCGTCAAGGCCATCAAGAAAGCTGACAAGGCTTCAGAAAAGGCTGCCGCCTGATCCACTGTCATGCTCATCCTGAATGGGCCGCCTCTGGGTGGCCCATTTGCTTTGCAAGACTGTGATTGTCATTTGTTGCTCATGCATAATCATCTCATGCCTCCATTACCTCCCGCTCCCTCCAAACGTGCCGCCCACCTCCCCGTCGAAGCCTTCCCCCCCCTAGCATCCCGTCAGAAGACTCCTGGCAGCCAGGCCACCAAGGGATTCGCCAGCGCTTTGTCAAAAGCCGAACCGATATCAACACTGGACTTGTCCGAAGACCAGGAAGCTGCTGGCCAGAGCATCACACTCAGCAAAAAGGCCCGCTCGGCCCCAGACGCGGCCCAGCAGGGACGTCCCCGCGAACACAAGAGGCCTGTTGCCTCGCGGCAGAAAAAAGCTTCTGGACCAACCAAGCTGTTTGTTCTTGACACCAATGTGCTGATGCATGACCCGATGTGTCTGTTCCGCTTCGAGGAGCACGACATCTTCCTGCCCATGATCGTGCTGGAAGAACTCGATAGCCATAAACGGGGCATGACCGAGGTTGCCCGTAATGTTCGCCAGACCAGCCGAATGCTTGACGCCCTGGTGGCGCTGCACAAGGCCGACATTGCCGCCGGTCTTGCGCTCAACAGCACCGGCCAGATCCAGTCCAGCGGCAAATTGTTTTTCCAGACCCAGGCACTGGACTATGTGCTGCCAGATAGCCTGCCACTTGGCCGTTCGGACAATCAGATCCTGGGCCTGGTGCAGGCTTTGCGCAAACTGCACTCTCCGCGCGAAGTGGTGCTTGTTTCCAAGGACATCAATATGCGGGTCAAGGCCCGCGCGCTGGGACTGCCCGCCGAAGACTACCAGAATGACAAAGCCCTCGAGGACGGTGACATTCTGTATTCAGGTTCGCTGGCCCTGCCAGCCGACTTCTGGAACAGTAGCGACCAGGCGGTGGAAAGCTGGCAGCAAGGGCCCCATACCTTCTACCGCATTGCCGGGCCCATTGTGGATGAGTTGCTGATCAATCAGTTTGTCTACTTCGAGTCGCCCGGAGAGCCAAATCTCTATGCCCGCGTCACTGAAATTCGTGGCCCCTCGGCTGTGCTTCGAACGCTGAAGGATTTCACCCATCTGAAAAACGCGGTCTGGGGCGTGACCATGCGCAATCGTGAGCAAAATTTCGCCATGAATCTGCTGATGGACCCTGAAGTTGACTTTGTCACTCTCACTGGCACTGCTGGAACCGGCAAAACCCTGATGGCTCTGGCGGCTGGCCTGACCCAGGTGCTGGACGATCGGCGCTACACCGAAATCATTGTCACCCGCGCCACCGTCAATGTCGGGGAGGACATCGGCTTTCTGCCCGGGACTGAAGAAGAAAAAATGGGTCCCTGGATGGGCGCCCTGGACGACAATCTGGAGGTCCTCTCCAAGACCGACACCGGTGCAGGTGAATGGGGCCGCGCAGCCACCTCTGAACTCATCCGCAGCCGAATCAAGATCAAGAGCATGAATTTCATGCGTGGGCGCACCTTCCTCAACAAGTACGTCATCATTGACGAAGCCCAGAACCTGACCCCCAAGCAAATGAAGACCCTGATTACCCGGGCTGGGCCAGGCACCAAAATCATCTGCATGGGTAATCTGGCCCAGATCGACACACCCTACCTGACCGAGGGTTCATCGGGCCTGACCTTCGCTGTGGACCGCTTCAAGGGCTGGCCGCATGGCGGGCACATCACCCTGGCGCGGGGTGAACGCTCGCGCCTGGCCGACTTTGCCAGCGAGGTGCTTTGAGCGATCCTGCCGGGCCCAAGCCTGGTGGCTTGCCCTGGCCCTTGATGACCACGGCCGGCTGCTGGCTCAGAAATCTCCGCTGCCGTAGCCTGGCGCCAAACTCTCGAAACGGGTCAGTTGCTTGAGAAAAGCGAGCTTGACCGTGCCGGTCGGGCCATTGCGCTGCTTGGCAATGATGATTTCTGCCACCCCTGGCTCCTTGCAGGCATCCTTGGAGTAGTACTCATCACGATAAATGAACATGATGATGTCGGCGTCCTGCTCAATGGCCCCCGACTCACGCAGGTCGCTCATCATGGGGCGTTTGTCGGTGC
Organism: Burkholderiaceae bacterium; assembly: GCA_964228805.1. Lineage (GTDB taxonomy): Bacteria > Pseudomonadota > Gammaproteobacteria > Burkholderiales > Burkholderiaceae_C > Hylemonella. The sequence continues at coordinate 38,633 of CAXRBE010000006.1, read as the reverse complement.
GTGACTCCACGCTGCGGTTGAGCTGAGACAGGGCAATCACCGGGCAGCCCAATTCCTTGGCCAGCATCTTCAGCCCCCTGGAAATCTCGCCCAACTCGGTGGCCCGGTTTTCGTCGGCGCCACCTTCGGAGCCGCTCATCAATTGGAGGTAGTCCACCACAATCAGGCCGAGCTTGCCGCACTGTCGGGCCAGACGTCTAGCGTTGGCCCGCAGTTCGCTGGAAGTCAGTCCGGCAGTTTCGTCAATGTGCAGAGAAATATTGCGCAGCTTCTCAATCGCCTCGGTCAGGCGGGGCCACTCCTGGTCGGTCAGTCTGCCGGTGCGCAAATGGCCCTGATCAATTCGACCAATCGAGCCAACAATCCGCACGGCCAACTGGGAAGCCCCCATTTCCATTGAAAACACAGCCACCGGCAGGCCCTCATTCAGTGCCACATGCTCGGCAATATTGATAGCCAAGGCGGTCTTTCCCATGGAGGGGCGCGCCGCCAGCACCACCAGATCCCCAGATTGCAGCCCGGAGGTCATCCGGTCGAGGTCATAAAAACCGGTTGGCACACCGGTGATGTCGTTTGGGTTGTCAGCCAGTTCCTGAACACGATCAAGCAGGTGCACCGCCAGCATGTCCATTGACTGAAAGCCACGTTTCAGGCGTGAGCCCTCCTCACCGATATTGAATATCTTCTGCTCGGAATCATCCAGAATCATGGCCACCGGCCGGCCCTGAGGATTGAAGGCATTGCCGGCGATCTCGTCACTGGCCTTGACCAATTTGCGCAAAATCGCCCGCTCACGCACGATCTCCGCGTAGCGCCTGATGTTGCCCGCACTGGGCACATACTGGGCCAGCGCATTTAGGTATGCCAGGCCGCCCACTTCTTCACCCTTTCCCAGGTGTTGCAGATGTTCATGCACAGTGATCACATCTGCTGGTTTGCTGGCATTGATCAGCGCGACCATGGCGGCGTAGATCAGGCGATGCTCGTAACGGTAGAAGTCGTCTTCACCCAGAAGGTCACCAACCCGGTCCCAGGCGGCATTGTCCAATAGCAGACCACCCAGCACACTGGATTCGGCCTCGATGGAGTGAGGAGGCACGCGCAACTGGGCGACCTGACGGTCACGGCCGAAATCGTCTTCCAGAGCGGTCAATAAAGCGGACATGCGAGGTGTGTGCTCCAGTGCGAATGGTACGCCGGCTCAGACCCAGCGTCGAGGGATAAGTCTGTGGAAAACCCGGACCGAAAACTGTGGGTAGCCTGTGGGTGGGTACGGACTAATCAGATCATGAAAAAAGCCGCACCGGGCAAGGGCCCAGGCGGCTTGTATTGACGATGGGAACAATCAGGCCGTCTCGCCGTAGACCGAGACGTTGATTTCCACCACCACATCGGTATGCAGCGCCACATTCACAGTGCTGTCACCGACCATTTTGATCGGGCCATTGGGCATGCGAACCTGGGCCTTGCTGACCTCAAAGCCGTTCTTGCCCAACTCCTCGGCGATGTCATGGTTGGTGACTGAACCAAACAGGCGACCATCCACGCCGGCTTTCTGAGTCAGTTTGACCGTGGTACCAGCCAGTTTTTCGCCCAAGGCCTGGGCCTGGGCCAGCTTGGCGGCAGCGACTTTTTCAAGTTCGGCGCGCTTGGCCTGGAACTCAGCCTTGGCTGCTTCGGTGGCCCGGCGGGCACGGCCAGAGGGAATCAGGTAATTACGGGCATAGCCATCCTTGACCTTGACGATATCGCCGAGATTGCCGAGATTGACTACCTTGTCGAGCAGAATGATTTGCATGGCGTCCACTCCTTAAATCTTGTGCTGGTCGCTGTAGGGCAGCAGAGCCAGAAAGCGGGCTCGCTTGATGGCCGTGTTGAGCTGGCGCTGGTAGATGGCCCGCGTACCGGTGAGCCGCGCCGGAATGATCTTGCCATTCTCGGCAATGAAATCACGCAGGGTATCAACATCCTTGTAATCGATTTCCTCAACCCCAGCGACGGTGAAGCGGCAAAAGCGCTTGCGCTTGAACAGCAGGGATTGGGTGTTGCGCTTGGGGCGCTTGTCCTTGTTGAATTTTTTAAATGTGGCCATGATGGGCTCCTTGAAAACTAATCTTGACTGAATTCCTGAACATGAAACACAAGGCTTTTGCCATTGCGTGGGGTGGCAACAAAACCGCTGAAGAGCCAGACGCTGCCAATGGCCTGCCGTGCAATACGCTCTGCAACCGACCCAAAAGCCACAGCCTTGACACTGGCCCGAACCTGCCTGGATTGCCCTGCCTCTTCGACGCAGGCCTCCTGCTCCAGGCGCAGGTCCAGGGCCGGAAGCCCTGCTGGCGTGTATCGCAAGGCGGCAACCTCGGCTATCACGGCAGTCAGCACAAGCTGGTTGGTGGCTTTATCCACTCCCCCGCAAAGTCGATCAGGCCTGGTACTCGGCTTGCTGCGCCTTGCGGGCATCCTCGCGCTCAACCGCCTTCATCATGGAAGATGGGCCGGTTTCGGCCTTTTTCTTCTGCACGGTGAGGTGACGCAGAACAGCATCGTTGAACTTGAAGGCGTGCTCCAATTCGGCCATCACACCCTGATCGGCTTCGATGTTGAGGCACAGATAATGCGCCTTGGCCAGCTTGTTGATCATGTAGGACAGCTGACGCCGGCCCCAGTCTTCCACCCGGTGCACCTTGCCACCGCCAGTGGTGATCATGCCCTTGTAGCGCTCAAGCATGGCCGGAACCTGCTCGCTCTGGTCAGGGTGGATCATCAAAATGATTTCGTAATGACGCATTGAAACTCCTTGTGGATGTTCCCGCTGTTGGCGGGGAAAAGCCGCCCCCGGCGTCTACTCGGGGTCGGCAAGGCGAAGCCAAATATTATAGCTCAAGCACTTCTGACCTTGAAGACTGACCTTGATGCCCAGTTACATTGGGCGGCCGATCCAGTGTTGCCGGGCCGCCAGGCGCGTCACATCACTCCAGCACCGGCTCTGGGCAGCCACCTTGGGCCAGATCCGCTGCAGCAGCTCGCATTCGGCCAGAGTGTCAGCAGCGGCCTGGTGACGCACTGCGCAGCCTATGCCGAAATGGGCCAACCACTCATCGAGCGAACGCGCCCGCACCTCCTCGTGAGTGACGGCACATAGCTGCTCGATATCAAGCCAGGGATTGCCCAGTGCATTCAAATGGTGCACTTGCAGATGACGCTCGATCAGCGCCCGGTCAAAGGCCGCATGAAATGCCAGCAAGGGTGAACTGCCGACAAAGTCGCAAAAGGCCTGCAAAGCCTGTCTGGGAGCCTGGCCTTCAAGCTGGCGCTGCACCCCGATGCCATGCAGCAATATATTGTCCTTGTCAGAGCTGACACTGTCCTGTTGCAGCACCACTTCAAAGCTGTCACCCGGCACGATGTGCAGGCCGGGGCGGGACCAGTCTATGCGCATACCGATGGCCGCCACGGCCAACAATCTGTCGCGCTGCGGATCCAGGCCGCTGGTCTCGACATCGAGCATCACCCAGCGTGATTCGTCCGGGCTAAACCTTACCCGCTGCAAGCCGATAAACCAGTCAAACCAGCCCACGCCTTACCTTTGGTAATCCAATTCAAGTCTTTGCTGCAGTGATCGTGCCACCCGAAAAGTCTCCTTCAGGATGCGGCGGTCAATGTCGTTGAGCCTGTCGAGCACAATGCGGTTGGCTTGCTCGGGTGGCACCATTTCCTCAAGCTGTATCTGCAGGCGCATAATCTGCAAAAACTCAAAGCCACTGATCCAGGATTCATATTCCGCAGGCGCCTGACCCATCAGGGGCCCCACCGCCTCAAATCGCGCGCGTGTGCTGGTCGCGCTGACACCGTGTGCCAAGGCATAAAGCCGTGCAGCATCGACAAATATGGCTGCCCCCTGCAATTTGAGATCAATCCCGCCCTGCTCATCGGTGGCCATGCCGCCCAGCCAATTCAGGGGAACACCCCGGGTCAGCGCATTGAGCGCCAATTGCTTGAGAAAGCGGGGGGTTTCCTGGGCCTGCCGTGTGACTGCCTGTCGCAATTCCTGAGACAGCTGGTGAGCGCCTGCCAGGCAACGAAAATCAAAATAAATGCTGGCATTGAGCAAATCCTGCGGGGCACCGTATTCGATCCAGTGCGAGAAGCGCTCCCGCCATTGCGTCAGGGTCAGGCAGCAGGATGGATTGCCCGCCATGACCCCACCCTTGCACAGCGGGTAGCCACAGTCATCCAGCGCCTGATTGACTTCCCTGGCAAATACCAGCACCCGCTCAAGCTCATTTTCAGTGATGCCGTCGGCAAGGATCAGGGCATTGTCCTGGTCGGTTGCGATGGTCTGCTCGCCTCGACCCTCCGAACCCAGGGCCAGCCAGCAGATCCGGCTGATATCGATTTCATGCTTATCCGCCATCAGGGACAACAGTCGTTCGGTCAAGACATCATTCAGATGGCTGATCAGCGCAGTCAACTGGCGTGCCTGTACACCCTGGCTGAGCAAGTTGCGGGCAAAGCGGCGGATATCCTGAGCGCCCGCTTGGAGCATCTGGATATCGGCAGCGGCACGCAGGGAGGAGCTGAGTTGCTTGAGGCTGAGCCGCTGCATGGCAAAAAGGTCCCGCTCGGAGACGATTCCCACCGCCCGGCCGTTGCGGGTGATAGGCACATGCCGGATGCCATATCGGCTCATCAGCAGCGCCGCGTCCTCGGCCGTATGCTCATGCGTCAGGGTGTGGACCGGGCTTACCATCACCTGTTCGATCGCAGTCTGCAAATCAACCCCCTGCAATGCGACCCGCCCCAGCACATCTCCACGTGACAGTATCCCCAGCACCTGACCACTTTGGCCTGTCACCAGCATCGAGCCAATGTGCCGTTCATGCATGGTCGACAAGGCCTCGCGCAAGGGTGTCTGGGGTCCACACGTCACAGCCTCCCTGCGCGTCAGTTCACCCAGGGGTGTTTCCAGCGACTGCTCTGCCAGGGTTTGGGATGAGAAGGCCGCCTGCACCGCTTTGCGCGACAACTCAAGGAAAGTCAGCACCCGTCGGTTGAGGAAATCCGCAAAAGGCGCACTGCGGTTGGCCAGTGCTTGCATGGCCTGGATTGGCAGTGCCAGTACGAAAGTGTCGTCAACCGCCTCATAGGTGGCGGTGACTGCGCGCTGAGCCATGGCAGCGCTGATGGGGAAAAGGTCACCCGACTCATATTGAAAGGTTCCCCCAGACAGATCCGCCAGCCCCTGCTTGCCGCTGACCTTGCCCTGGCGGATATAAAGCAGGGCAGTCACCGCGCCGCTGGCCGGCTCGAGCAGCTTTTCGCCTGGTGCGTAATAGTGCTGCTCAACGTGGGAGAGGAAGAAATCAAGATCCTGTCCGTTCATCTGGGCAAAGGGCAGGTAACGCACAAGTTCCTGACGAAAATTTGCCAGCAAGCTCGTCGATGGCACCTGGGCAGATGTGGGTGTCGGGTCCTGGGATTGCTTCATAAATTACGGCCTGCACGGGCTGCGGCCACAAGCTTATCCTAAAGAAGAAAAAGCCCGGCAATTTTCATTGCCGGGCTTGCTCAAGCCCAAGAAGCGGGCTTGCAATCAGGCTCAGGTTGCCTGTGTATTGATATCGCCCTTCAGGCTGGGGTAGCGGACGTGGTCGACCAATTCCTGGATCTTCTGGCTGGGCGCTGGCGTTACCAGGCTGACCAGGATGATCACAGCAATACCGATGGGCACACCGAACAAACCCGCCGAGATCGGCTGAATATCCCACCACAACTGCACCGGAGAGGTGACGCCGAAGATGCTGCGCATCCAGGGTTGGGTGGTGGCCATGTAGTAGAAGGTGGTGCCCAGGCCGGCAATCATGCCCAACGAGGCAGCGATGCCGGTGGCACGCTTCCAGAAGATGCCGATCACCAGAGCCGGGAAGAAGGCCGCCGCCGCAAAGGAGAAGGCCGCAGAAACCAGGAACAGGATGTCGGCCGGCTTCTGAGCCGCTACATAGGCGGCAGCCAAGGCCACCACCAGCAGCAGAGCCTTGGAGATGCTCACCCGGCGGGCGGTTGAGGCATTGGGGTCGATCATCTTGTAGTACAGGTCATGCGACAAGGCGTTGGCAATGGTGAGCAGCAGGCCGTCGGCAGTGGACAGCGCAGCAGCCAGGCCACCCGCGGCCACCAGGCCCGACACCACATAGGGCAGGCCACCAATGGCGGGCGCTGCAAGCACGATGATGTCGCCACCAATGCTCATCTCATTGAGCTGCAGGATGCCATCCTTGTTGATGTCGGTCACCGAGAGCAGGCCCGGATCCACCTTGTTCCAGGCAGCGATCCACTCAGGTAGCTTATCGAATGGCGTGCCGATCAGGACTGTAAACACCTCGTACTTAACCAGCACCGCCAAGGCCGGGGCGGTGAAGTAGAGCAGGAAGATGAAGAACAGCGACCAAGCCACCGATTCACGCGCCTCACGCACACTGGGCACGGTGTAGTAACGCATCAGGATGTGCGGCAGCGCGGCTGTGCCCACCATCAGGCAGAAAATCAGTGCCAGGAAGTTGCGCCGCGACACATCAAAGGCCTTCTGGGCCGCAGCATCCCCCTTGGGGTCGCCCGCAAACTGGTTGGCGTGGGGCACCATGCCATTGAGCGGCTTGGCCTTGTTGTCTGCTGCAGTCTTGGCGGCGGTCCAGGCTTTCTTGGCTGCATCCGCGTCCTTGGGCAAGCCAGCCAACGTTTTTTCGGCGGCTGCAAGATCAGCCGCGGGGGCATTGGCAGCCTTGAGTTCAGCGACCTTGGCCTCGGCAGCTGCTTTGTCAGCCGCCAGGGCAGCGGCGGGGTCTTTCAGCTTCTCGGCTAGAGCCGCTGAGCGCTGCTTGAAGATTTCGCGGACTTCCAACTCCTTGGCATCGCCGGTCAGGCGCTTCTCCTGCTCGGTGACCTTTTGCAGCTGGTAGCCATAGACTGCCTGCGGCACGGGCACGCTGGTCTGTTTGGCTGACAGCCAGACCACCGGTATCAGGTAGGCCACGATCAGGATGATGTACTGAGCCACCTGGGTCCAGGTCACAGCACGCATACCACCCAGGAAAGAGCAGACCAGAATACCGCCAAGACCCAGGAAAATCCCCAGTTCAAACGCCACACCGGTCAGGCGGGCAGTGATCAGACCCACGCCGTAGATCTGTGCCACCACATAGGTGAAGGAACACAGAATGGCCGCCAGGATGCCCAAAAAGCGGGGCAGGTTGCCACCATAGCGCTCGCCCAGGAAGTCGGGCACGGTGAACTGGCCAAATTTGCGCATGTAGGGCGCCAGGAACAGGGCCACCAGGCAGTAGCCACCCGTCCAGCCCATGATGAAGGCCAAGCCACCGTAGCCGGTGAGGTAGAGCGTGCCGGCCATGCCGATGAAGGAGGCCGCAGACATCCAGTCAGCACCTGTGGCCATGCCGTTGTAGACCGCAGGCACACGTCGGCCAGCCACATAGTACTCGGCCGCGTCGGTGGTACGGCTCATGATACCGATGCCTGCATACAGCCCGATGGTGGCCAGCAGGAAAGCCAGGCCGATCCAGCTGCGCGGCATGCCCAACTGCTCAAGGATGGCCAGGGCCACCACAAAGACAACAAAGCCGCCGGTATACCAGGTATAGACCTTGTTGAGGCCTTGCTTGAACGCCTTATTGGCGGCCGCACTGGTGTCGCCGCCGGCGTCAGATCCAAACATTCCAGCCATGATTAATCCTCGCTTTCCTGCACACCGTGCTCAATGTCCAGCTTGTTCATGTATCTGGCGTAATACCAGATGATCAGGACGTAGATGATCAGGGATCCCTGAGCGCCCATCCAGAAACTGAACGGCCAGCCGAAGAATGTGAAATTAAGATCGCGAGCGTAATAGCCCACAACGAATGTGACAACAAACCATATCGCCAGCAAAACGGCTGTGATATTGAGGTTTTTGCGCCAATATTGACGATGGGTTTCAGTCAACTCCATGTGTCTTCTACCTCCAACTTCAAAACCCTTGCGGGCGAATCGCGATCACCACATGTCTTTCTGTGGCCTGCAAGCCTGATCGCGGCTTGTCTCCAGACCCCAGCTTGCACCAGGGTCACCAGACCGCCCCACTCCGGATCAAACAGGCTGCGCAGTGCGCAATCCCGTTTCGCGTTCCAGCTGGGCGGCCACCTTGGGCTCGAACCCTTTGAGATGGCGAATGATCTTCACCGCCTCATCAGGCTCGTGCCTATCTACCTGAACCCGCGCCAGCTGATACCAGCCAAACGGGCTCATGGGCTGCAGTTCTGTATTTTTCTTCAGCGCCGCGACCGCCTGGTCGTAGCGACGGTCCTGGATCAGGACCAGGGCCAAGCCGTACCAGGCACGGTCGAGCTTGGGATCAATATCCAGGGCACGGCGAAATGCAGACTCCGCGCGCGCATGTTGCCCGTCCTCCTCCAGCAGGAAGCCGAGATTGAACCAGGCCGAGGCCAGAGCAGAATGGCAAAGGGTGAGGTATTCCATGGCCGCGATCGCCTCAGATCGACGACCGAGCTGCGCCAGCACATGTGCCCGGCTGGCCAGGGCATAACGATCCTGCCCCCGCAATCCAAGCATGGCCTCAAACCGCTGCAGGGCAGCAGCTTTCTGGTTGAACACCAGCAAGGCGATGGCCTGCCACTTGAGAAACAGGTAGTTGAGCCAATCCTTCACTTGCAAAGCTCCACACCGATCTGCAGGCAGGTCTGGATCCGATACAGGGTTGCCGCGAGCCAGACAAACAGCAGCAAGAGAAAGGCCACCAGGGGCACATGGCGGTCGAGCACCATCTTGGGGGTCAGCAAGCGCGCTAACGAAACAAACGGACGGCCAAGGATTTGCAGGACCTGGTAAAAAATGTTTTGCTCCTTGCGGGCGCCGGCCAGCAAGCCCAGCACCCACTGACCCAGCAGGGCCATGAGCGCAATTTCCGAAATCAGTTTGACAGTGTTCGCAATAGTCAGCATAGGATCCCGACAGGTGACTGCGTGCGATTGTGTATCAAGCATCGGCTTTTTTTTCAGGAATTTCCCTGATTTGACCTCAAATGAGGGTAAAACCTTGACAGGGTTTTCCCTTGTAGCCTGCAGGTATCCACTCACCTCGACCCACCGCCATGGGACGAGGATAAGCAGACTGACAATGGCCCGACTCAGGAGGCCAGGCGCTGCCAGGTCTCGACCACTGAATCAGGGTTGAGGGACAGCGAGGTGATGCCCTTGTCGACCAGCCATTGGGCAAAGTCGGGGTGGTCGCTGGGTCCTTGGCCGCAGATACCGACATACTTGCCTTGCTTGAGACAGGCGTCTATTGCCCGTTCGACCATGGCTTCCACGGCGGGGTCACGTTCGTCAAAATCAGCCGCCAGCAGCTCCATGCCGGAGTCCCGGTCCAGGCCCAGGGTCAGTTGGGTCAGGTCGTTGGAGCCGATCGAGAAACCATCAAAGTGCTCCAGGAACTGCTCGGCCAGAATGGCATTGCTCGGCACCTCGCACATCATCACGATCTTGAGCTTGTTTTGGCCCCGGCGCAGTCCATGCTGGCCCAAAAGATCGATGACCTTCTTGGCCTGGCCAAGGGTTCGAACAAAAGGCACCATGAGTTCGACGTTGGTCAATCCCATTTCGTCGCGCACCCGCTTTATCGCCTCGCATTCCATGGCAAAAGACTCTGCGAAGTCAGCCGAGAGATAGCGCGCTGCGCCGCGAAAGCCCAGCATCGGGTTCTCTTCGTCGGGTTCATAGCGGCTGCCACCAATCAACTTACGGTATTCGTTGCTCTTGAAGTCGGACAGGCGCACGATCACCGGCTTGGGCCAGAATGCCGCGGCGATGGTGGCCACACCTTCGGCCACCTTGTCCACATAGAAAGCGCGGGGCGATGCGTGTCCGCGAGCGACCGATTCCACCGCCTTTTTGAGGTCAGCATCGATGTTGGGATACTCTAGGATGGCCTTGGGGTGAACTCCGATGTTGTTGTTGATGATGAACTCCAGCCGTGCCAGGCCGACACCGGCATTGGGCAACTGGGCAAAATCGAAGGCCAGCTGGGGATTGCCGATATTCATGGTGATCTTGACCGGAATATCCGGCATCTGACCACGCTGGACTTCGGTCACCTCCATTTCCAGCAAGCCGTCGTAGATGTGCCCAGTGTCGCCTTCCGCACAACTGACCGTGACAAGGGTGCCGTCCTTAAGCGTTTCGGTGGCGTCTCCGCATCCAACCACCGCCGGAATGCCCAATTCACGGGCGATGATGGCGGCATGACAGGTGCGCCCCCCCCGGTTGGTCACTATCGCGGCGGCGCGTTTCATGACTGGCTCCCAGTTGGGGTCGGTCATGTCGGTGACCAGAATGTCGCCCGGCTGCACCCTGTCCATTTCGCTCACGTTATGCACCAGACGCACCGGGCCGGTGCCGATTTTTTGTCCAATCGCCCGGCCTTCTGCCAGCACTGTGCTGTGCCCCTTGAGCTTGTAGCGATGCTCGGCGGTGGCGCCAGCCTGGCTTTTCACGGTTTCCGGACGGGCCTGCAGGATGTACAGTTGGCCGTCCTCACCGTCCTTACCCCATTCGATGTCCATCGGCCGGCCATAGTGCTGCTCGATCAGCACCGCATAGTGCGCCAGTTGCTGCACTTCCGTGTCTGACATCGAGTAACGGTTGCGCTGCTCGGTAGGCACATCCACTGTCTTGACCAACTTGCCTCCTGACTTCTTTTCCTCCGGGGTGGAAAACACCATCTGAATCAGCTTGGAGCCAAGGCTGCGGCGCACCACCGCCTTCTTGCCGGCCTTGAGCATGGGTTTGTGTACATAGAACTCATCCGGATTGACCGCGCCCTGCACCACCGTCTCGCCCAGGCCGTAGCTGGAGGTGATGAAGACGACATCCTGAAATCCGGACTCGGTGTCAATGGTGAACATGACACCGGCAGCACCCAGGTCGGAACGCACCATGCGCTGCACCCCCGCTGACAGGGCCACGTCTGCATGGGCGAACCCCTTGTGCACCCGGTAGCTGATGGCGCGGTCGTTGTAGAGGGAAGCAAAAACCTCCTTCATTTTGTGCAAGACCTCATCAATGCCATGCACATTGAGGAAAGTCTCTTGCTGCCCGGCAAAAGAGGCATCTGGCAGGTCCTCAGCGGTAGCCGAGGAGCGCACGGCGTAAGACGCTGCCTGGTTGTTGCCACTGAGGGCCTTGAATGCCTGCCTGATCGCCTGCTCCAGATCGGCCGGAAAGGGTTGGGCCTCGACCATGGCCCGGATCTCGGCGCCGACCTGGGCCAGAGCCCTCACATCTTCGGTATCGAGTGCGTCGAGCTTGGCGTTGATGCGCTGGCCGAGATTGCCGGCCTTGAGAAATTCGCGAAAGGCGTGGGCGGTGGTGGCAAAGCCAGTGGGCACACGCACGCCCTCAGGCAATTGGGAAATCATTTCGCCGAGGCTGGCGTTTTTGCCGCCAACCACCTCGACATCGGACATTCTCAGGTTTTCAAACGGAACGACCAGGGCGGTCGCGCTGAAGAGTGCAGACATGGGGGAGCTCCAAAGTTCAAAAAACCGGTCTGAGCTGATGCCAGGCACGCCCTGGCGCCTGCACATGACCATGCCAGCCAAACGACTTTTTGTTTTTTATCGTAGGTCATTTAAGCGCATGGGAGAATTCTTGCCACGAGGGCTATTGTAAGCTTCACGCCTGTCATGACCTGTTGCTTGATCCCGATCACTCACCCCCAGTTCTACCGAGCCCGACCGCATGCCTGATCGCACAGTTTTTTTCATCTCAGATGGCACCGGCATCACTGCTGAAACCTTTGGCAATGCCATTCTGGCCCAGTTTGAAACCCAGATGCGCCATGTACGCCTGCCCTTCATCGACAGCGCAGACAAAGCGCATCAGGTTGTGCGTCAGATCAACCACGCTGCCATCACCGAGGGCAAGCGACCCATCGTCTTCACCACCCTGGTCAATGATGAGGTGCGAGAAGTGATCATGCAAGGCTGTCGGGGCATGCTGCTGGACATGTTCAGCACCTTTGTCAATCCGCTGGAAGATGAACTGGGCATAAAATCCAATCACCGCATTGGCCGCTTCAGCGACATCAGCAAGAGCCAGTCCTACACCGACCGCATTGAGGCCATCAATTTCTCGCTCGCCCATGATGATGGTCAGTCCAACCTGGATCTGGAAAAGTCTGATGTCATCCTGGTCGGAGTCAGCCGTAGCGGCAAGACCCCGACCTCGCTTTACCTGGCCATGCAGTACGGGCTCAAGGCCTCCAACTATCCTCTGATTCCGGAAGATTTTGAGCGCAAACAGCTGCCTTCAGCCCTGCTGCCACACCGGCAAAAAATTTTCGGCCTGACGATCAACCCCGAGCGCCTGAGTGAAATTCGCAATGAGCGCCGCCCCAATTCGAAATATGCCTCGCTGGAAAACTGTCGCCGGGAGGTGGCCGAGGCCGAATCGATGATGAGGCGCTCTGGCATTCGTTGGCTTTCGAGCACCACAAAATCCATTGAGGAAATTGCCACCACCATCCTGCAGGAAATCCAGCCTGACCGACTGAGCTACTAGGTGATCAGCCAGCATGAGTCGTCGCCTTGCCATCGTCCTCAGCGTCTTGCTCCTGCACCTGGGGGCTTTATGGGCCTTGCAACAGGGTTTGATGCATCGCCTGGCAGAGATTGTGGTGCCGGTACAGGTGCTGAGCGAATTGCTTCTACCCACACCTGCTGCAACGCCCTCCAAGCCCCCTCCGCCCCCCGTCAGGCAGGTGGCCAAACCCGAGCCACCACCCATGGTGCAACCAGCTCCGCAACCAGTGGCTGTCCCAAGCCCGAGCCCAGTGCCGTCATCCTCAGCCCCAGAAGGTACCCGTACCCCCCCAGCCGTCATGCCGCCCATGAATGTGCCGCTGGCACCAGCGGCCCCGGCCGCCCCGATCGTGCGGGCAGCCCCTGTGGAATTGCCTTCGAGCAGCGCGGCCTACCTGAACAATCCCAAGCCGAGCTACCCGGCATTGAGCAAACGCCTTGGCGAACAAGGCACAGTGGTAGTACGGGTGCTGATCGGTGTCGATGGCACTGCCCAGCAGGCAGAAATCAGCAGTTCTAGCGGCCACCCTCGGCTCGACCAGGCCGCACTGGCGGTGGTGCTCAAATGGCGATTCGTGCCGGGCAAGCGCGGCGGGGTGCCCGAGGCCATGTGGTTCAACGTGCCGATCAGCTTTGTTCTGGAATAATTTTGGTTCATATGGAGTTTTGATGGAACTACAACAAGGTCTGCTCAATGTCTGGACCCAAGGTGACTGGGTCATCCGATTTGTCGCATTGAGCCTGTTGGTCATGTCGCTGGCCTCATGGATAGTGATCCTGATGAAAACCATCGATATCCTGCGCTATAAAAAACTATCCCGCCAGGCTGAAGGTTTCTGGCACAGCACCGATCTGGCCGAAGGATTGCGCTGTCTTGGTCCGCTTCAGGACAACCCCTTTCGGCAACTGGTGGAGCAAGGCCAGGTAGCCACCAGCCACCACCATCAGACACGGGCTCATTTGCACGACTCCCTGGACATCAGCGACTGGATCACCCGCAGTTTGCGCAACTCGATCGATGACAGCACATCAAGACTGCAGTCTGGCCTGGTGATCCTGGCTTCGGTGGGCTCGACCGCTCCGTTTGTCGGCCTGTTCGGCACGGTCTGGGGCATCTACCACGCTCTGATGAGCATCGGGCTGGCAGGCCAAGCCACCATCGACAAGGTTGCCGGCCCGATCGGTGAAGCCCTGATCATGACCGCCCTTGGTCTGGCTGTGGCCATTCCTGCCGTCCTGGGCTACAACGCCCTGGTTCGCGGCAACAAAGAGATCCTGACCAAGCTCAGCCGCTTTGCCCACGACCTGCATGCCTACTTTGTCACCGGCACACGTGCGGGCACAGCCCAAGGGCCCGCTCGGGTGACGAAAACTGACTGAGGACCTGCACGATGGCATTTGGCACACAAGACAACACCGATGAAGTGATGAATGAAATCAATATGACACCTCTGGTCGATGTCATGCTGGTGCTACTCATCATTTTCATCATCACTGTCCCGGTCATGAAGCATTCGGTCAATGTGGACCTGCCGCGCGCCAGCAGCGAGCGTGAACAGCTCAAGCCCCAGACGGTACGTCTGTCGGTTGACGCAACAGGCTCCTACTATGTCAATGAAAGCCGCGTTTCCGACGAGGCCCTGCCAGCCCTGTTACGCGCTGAGGCGGCCAAAAATCCTCAGCCAGATCTGCATATCCGGGGCGACAGAAATGTGCGCTACGAACGTGTGGCCCAGGCCATGGCCATGGCCCAACAGGCCGGACTGGCCAAGATCGGCTTCATCACCGAGCCCAGACCCTGAGCCTAGGGATGGTGCCAGCATGCCTGGGGGATGAAAATTCTTACGCCGCCCCTAAATCCGCAAGAACTGTCATGATTAAACACGACATCGCGTAAGGTCCTAGAATCAAATCACTTTGTTTACTTTCGTAAGGAGAACTTCCTCATGAACGATCAAGTCCAAACTCTCGATGCACAGTCCCCGCTCGGCTCGGCCCTGTCCCGGGTTGAGCGCAACAAGGTGCTGCGCAATACCTACTGGCTGCTGGCCCTGAGCTTGCTGCCCACCGTGTTGGGTGCCTGGATCGGCGTGGCCACCGGCATTACCCAATCAATGAATGGCATTCTTGGATTGCTCATCTTCCTGGGCGGTGCGATCGGCTTTATTTTCGCCATCGAAAAAACCAAGAACTCGGCTGCTGGCGTGCCGGTGCTGCTGGGCTTCACCTTTTTCATGGGCCTGATGTTGTCGCGACTGATCGCCATGGTGCTTGGCTTCAGCAATGGCGCGAGCCTGGTCATGACTGCATTTGGCGGCACAGCAGGCGTGTTTTTTGCCATGGCCAGCCTGGCCAGTGTGGTCAAACGCGACCTCTCGGGTCTGGGCAAATGGCTGTTTGTCGGCGTGATCGTGCTGATGGTGGGCTCAATCGTCAATGTTTTTGTTGGCTCCAGCGCCGGCATGATGGTCATCTCGGTGCTGGCCATTGCCATCTTCAGTGCCTACATGCTGTACGACCTCAAGCAGATCATTGATGGCGGTGAGACCAATTACATCAGCGCCACCCTGGCCCTGTATCTGGATATTGTGAATGTATTCCAGAGCCTGCTGGCATTGCTGGGTATTTTTGGCGGCGAACGCGACTAAAGCCGGCGCGCTGATCCAAAAAACACAAAAGGCCCTGCGGGGCCTTTTTTTGTTTGATCTGCGATTGGCGTGCCAGCAGGCATATCAGGCGCGCTCGAAAACTGCAATGCTCTCCACATGGGCGGTGTGGGCGAACATATTGACCACTCCCGCAGCCTGGCAGCGGTAGCCTGCCTGATGGACCAGCAGGCCTGCATCGCGCGCCAGGGTGGCAGGGTTGCAGCTCACATACACAATGCGCCGCGGTGGCCTCCAGTCTGCACAGACGCCAGGCAGCCCCTGGTTGGCCGCATCGGTTTGCCGCTGATGCAGATCTGCCAAAGCCTTGACCAGGGCAAACGCGCCCTCGCGTGGCGGATCAATCAGCCATTTGTCTGCCACCCCATCTTGCACAAGCAGCTCGGGGGTCATTTCAAACAGGTTGCGCGCCTCAAAAGAGACAGGCGCCAGCGGGTCGTGGGTGGAACGCAGTTCCTGATTGAAGCGATAGTTATCGCGCGAACGCGCCACCAGTGCAGCACTGCCTTCGATGCCAAGCACCTGGCCAGCCTGCGTCGCCAGCGGCAGGGTGAAATTGCCCAAACCGCAGAACCAGTCGATCACCCGCTCCTGCCGCTGCAGCGCCAGCAGGCGCAAGGCACGCGCGACCAGCACACGGTTGATATGGGGGTTGACCTGGGTGAAATCGGTTGGCCTGAATGGCATGCTCAGTCCAAATTCAGGCAGGCTGTAGCTCAGCTGCTGATCAGGCGGATCGAGCAGTTGCGCCGAATCGGGCCCCTTGGGCTGCAGCCACCACTGCAGACCCGGATGGGCCTGGGCAAAGGCGCGCAATCTGGCCAGATCATCAAGGCTGAGCGGCTCAAGATGGCGCAGCACCAGGGCTGTGGTCGAATCGCCGGCGGCCAGTTCGATCTGCGGGCAGGTCTCGATCGCGTCCAGTGATGCGATCAAGCTGCGCAGGGGCAGCAACATGGCGCTCACATGCGCAGGCAACACCGGGCACACCTTCATGTCAGCCACATACCTGCTCTTGCGCTCATGAAAGCCGATCAGCACCTCACCTTTTTTACGCACATGGCGCACAGACAGCCGGGCGCGGTAGCGGTAGCCCCACGCCGGGCCTTCGATCGGACGAAGAATGCTCTGGGCACGCACTTTGGCCAGGTGCCACAGATTGTCTTCCAGGACCCGCTGCTTGACAGCAACCTGGGCCGAAGGTTGCAGGTGCTGCATCTTGCAGCCACCGCAGGCGCCAGCATGCAATCCAAAGTGTGGGCAGAGCGGGCGCACGCGTTGCGCCGAGGAGCGATGAATGGTGGTGACCGTGGCCTGCTCCCAGCTGTTTTTGCTGCGGTTCACCCTGGCGCTGACCACCTCAAATGGGAGTGCGCCCTCGACAAAAACCACCTTGCCATCGGCGCGATGGGCAATGCCCTGGGCCTCGATATCCAGCGACTCGATGATCAGCCGGTCATCAGAACAGGACCCCGAGGCGAAATCTTTCATCGCGCGATTGTCTCAGGCACGATATCGATGCAAGCTCAGATCCAGGCAGCCAAATAGGCCTGCCAGTGTGTCTGGCTTGCAGACAGATCAGCCAGGGTTGATTTGACCAGTTCAATCTCCTGGGCATACTCCTTCTCCAGCAATCCACCGCGCATTTTCTGGAATCGGCAATAGAGCAAATAGGTGTTCATGACATCGGTTTCGCAGTAACACCGGATATCCTCGAGCTTGCCTTGGAGAAAGGCAGGGTAGACCGCCGAGCCATCCATGCCCAGCTTGCCAGGAAAACCACAGAGCTTGGCCATCATGTCCAGAGGCGCGTTATTTTTGGGTTGGTACAGGGCCAGCAAGTCCATCAGGTCCAGATGCCGGCTGTGGTAGCGCCCGATGTAGTTGTTCCACTTGAAATCGCGATCGTCCTCGCCCTGATCCCAGTACTTGTCAGCCACCACCCCATGCAACAGGCCACGGTAGTGCAACACCGGCAGGTCAAACCCACCGCCATTCCAGCTGACCAGTTGAGGTGTGTGTTTTTCCAAGGTGCTGAAAAAAGCCTGGATCACCTTGCCTTCACCCTGGCCGTCACGGTCAACAAAGGAATGCACACGCAGGCCCTCGACATTGCGAAAGACACAGCTGATGACCAGCACCCGCTGCAAGTGCAGGGGCATGAAATCGCTTTGTCCTTTTTCACTGCGCTCGGACAGCCAGTCGGCATAGACCTGTTCATCTGAGGCGTCGGATGGCAGGCCCCTGAAATTGCGCAGGCCCGCAATGTCCGGGATGGTTTCAATGTCAAAGACCAGAACTGGTGAGTTCATTGTTGGCTGCTATTCGCAAGATCTGTAAGGAGTGCGCTGCCACCTCAGGACTGCGCAGGCAGTGTCAGCGGTTTGGCAAGTATTTCACCGGATCCACCGGTTTGCCCTGGCGCCGGACTTCAAAGTGCAGTTTGACCCGGTCGGTATCGCTGCTGCCCATCTCGGCGATCTTCTGGCCCTTGCGCACAGCCTGGTCTTCCTTGACCAGCAAGGCCTGGTTGTGGGCATAAGCGGTGAGATAGGTGTTGTTGTGCTTGACAATGATCAGGTTGCCATACCCTCTGAGGCCAGCCCCCGCATAGACCACCCGACCATCAGCCGCAGCAAGCACTGGGTCGCCCGCGGCTCCTCCCAGGTCCAGGCCCTTGTTTTTGACCTCATCGAAGCCTGTCAGCACCGGCCCATTCACTGGCCAGGCCCATGCAAGCGTGTCCTCGGTGACCGGGGCTGCATCGGGCGCAGCAGGCGGGGCTGCATGGGGAGCAGCAGCGCTGCCTGGCGGTGGTACAGCCTGGGTCTGGACATTTGATGGAGCCACCGGCCGGGTGACCACTGCAGTCTGCGCCGCAGCTGCTGGCGCAGCAGGGGCCTGGGGCGGCACCACCCGAAGGACCTGGCCTACTTCGATTTGATTTGGGTTCTCGATATTGTTCCAACGGGCAATTTCGCGCCAATTCTGACCAGACTCCAGTCCGATGCGTATCAGTGTATCGCCCGGCTTGACAGCGTAATAACCCGGTTTGACGGCGCTATCGGGCAGCGGGGCCGGTGCTGGCCTGCTGGCTACTGCAGCAGCCGGGCGCGTATTGGCGGTGCCCCGGTCTTCCACCGGAGCGCGGTTGATGCTGGTGGAAGTGCACGCCACCTGCACAGAAAACAGGATCAGGCAAAAGCTTGCGATCAACAGCCGTTTCAAGCAGACCGACATGGCAATATCCTTCAGGCGATCCCCGATTTTAGGGGCACAAAATGCACTGCCTCCAGGACCGTCTGGCGCAAGCCCTGCTGGGTACGCTCGATCACGACCAGCGCCTGCTGCAAGGTCTTGCCAGACGCCTGGACCGGGGCCACCAGCCGGCCACCCAAAGCGAGTTGCTCTGTCCAGGCCGCCGGAACCGCTTCGCCGCCCGCCGCTGCAATGATGGCCGCATAGGGAGCACCGCGCGGATAACCCAGCATGCCGTCACCAAAAAGCAGATGCACATTGGGCAGGCGCAAAGGGCGCAGGTTCTCACGCGCCTTGTCGTGCAATCCACGCAGGCGCTCGATGCTGTAGACCTCGCAAGCCAGCAGGCTGAGTACGGCCGCCTGGTAGCCACAGCCGGTGCCTATCTCCAGGACCCGACCCAGCTTGCCCTCACAGCCTTGCAGCAGCAACTCCAGCATGCGGGCCACCACATTGGGCTTGGAAATGGTCTGACCCAGCCCAATTGGCAGGCTGGTGTCCTCGTAGGCCTGGTTCACCAGCGCACTGTCAACAAAGAGATGCCTATGCACCGTACCCATGGCCTGCAGCACGCGCGCATCGGCTATGCCCTGGCCTGCCAGTTTGTTGACCATGGCCTGTCGAACCGCGAGCGAATCCAGACCCAGCCCCTGGGGTGTTGCGGCAGGCAATTTGACAACAGGGGGCGGCATCGACTGAGCCTGATGTGCAGTCTTGCCCGCTGCCATCTGGGCAGGACGCAAGGGCAATGCTGGCGCAACAACTCGGGCTTGTGCCGGGACGAGTGGACGCGGGGCCGGAGCGCCTGCCTCACGTTTCAAGCGGGCTGGAAAACTAGGGCGCTGGCGGCCTGTCACAACTTTGCTCCAGCGCTGGGCACCTGCTCCAGGCGCTGCGCCCAGTCGCCCAGACGGGCGTGATCGGTCAGATCAACCATCAGGGGGGTCAGTGCCACATGGCCATGGGCAGTGGCGTGAAAATCGGTTCCCTCGCCCTCGTCCAGTGCGGCACCAGCGCTGCCTATCCAGTACATGGTTTCGCCACGCGGGCTGGTCTGAGTAATTACCTTTTCAGCTGAATGACGACGACCAAGACGGCAGACCCTGAGTGGCTTGATCTGTTCAGCCGGCAGACAGGGAATATTCACATTGAGCAGCCAGGGCCAGCTGCCCAGTATGTTTTCCCGCGTCAGATGCAGCACCAGATCGCGCGCCTGCTGGGCCGCGGCATCCAGGTGACGCCAGCCCTTTTCAATCTGTGAAAACGCAATCGAAGGAACACCAAAGAGGTAACCCTCCATGGCTGCGCCAACCGTGCCCGAGTAGATGGTGTCGTCGCCCATATTGGCGCCGTTGTTGATGCCCGAGACCACCAGGTCGGGGCGGTAGCCAAGCAGGCCGGTCAGGGCAATGTGCACGCAATCGGCTGGCGTGCCATTGACGTAGCGAAACCCATTGGCAGCCCGCTGCACATACAAGGGTGAATGCAGGGTGAGCGCATTGGATTTGGCGCTGTTGTTGTGCTCGGGAGCAACGACTTCTACCTCGGCCACATCCTTGAGCGCCTCATGCAGGGCGGCGATGCCAGGCGCCTGGTAGCCATCGTCGTTGGAGATCAGAATTTTCATGTCGGAGTTCCGCTGCCCTTGATTGTAGGTGCCCATCGTTGACTCATTGCGACAGAGGATTGCCAGACACGCCTTATCATTCCTCTTCGCCGATATTGCCGCACGACAGGAGATCAAAATGCATGCATGGCTCTGCAAGAACCCGGTGGGGGTGGAACCGCTGGAGTGGCAGGAGTTGCCAACACCGACACCGGGTGACAACGAGGTCCTGGTGCAGGTCAAGGCAGCCAGCCTCAATTTTCCCGACCTGCTGATTGTGCAGAACAAATACCAGATGAAGCCGGCCCTGCCCTTTGTGCCTGGCTCTGAATACGCTGGCTTGGTGCAGGCCACAGGCCCAGGCGTGACGCAGCTCAAAGTCGGGCAGTCGGTGGCCTGCCTGGCTGGCACCGGTGGCTTTGCCACGCACACTCTGGCGCCAGCGGACAAATGCCAGCTCCTGCCAGACAACTTTCCCCTGGTCGATGCGGCCGCCTTCATCATGACCTACGCCACTTCCCACCACGCCTTGATCGACCGTGGGCAGGTTCAGGCCGGCGAAACTGTGCTCATCCTGGGTGCGGCCGGAGGAGTGGGCACGGCCGCCATCCAGATTTCCAAGGCGCGCGGCGCGCGGGTGATTGCTGCGGCATCCAGCCCGCAGAAGTGCGCCCTTTGCCAAGAGCTGGGCGCTGACGCCACCATTGATTACAGCCAGGCGACGCTGCCTACAGGTTTTCGGGAAGAGCTCAAGCGCCTGACCAAGGGCAAAGGCCCCAATGTGATCTACGACCCGGTCGGTGGTGACTTTGCCGAACCGGCTTTCCGTTCCATTGCCTGGCGTGGACGCTATCTGGTGGTTGGCTTCGCCGCCGGACCCATACCTGCCCTGCCCCTGAACCTGGCCCTGCTCAAGGGAGCAGCCATTGTCGGCGTTTTTTGGGGTGATTTTTCCCGCCGTGAGCCCCAGGCCCAGTCAGCCATGATGGCCGAGTTGCTGGATTGGTATGGCAAAGGCCTGATCAGGCCGGTGATTGACCAGACCCTGCCCATGGCCGAACTCAAGGCTGCCTATGCCCGCATGGGCTCGCGCCAGGTGATGGGCAAACTGGTGATGGTCAACCCGTGAGCGAATTGCCTGAAGCAGGCAGGGTCTCCAGCGGCGCGCAGGAGACCTGATCGAGCGTTGGCTGTACGGTGACCGCCACTGACAGAGTGTGCTGGCCTCCCCCGTGGATGACTCCACGAATTGGTGAGACATCCGTGTAGTCGCGACCCGTGGCAAGCACCACATAATCCTCCCCCGGTGAGCACCAGCCATGGCGATCATTGGTCGGATCAAGGTGATACCAGAGCCCTTCCTCCTGAGCCAGGTCAGGAAGAAAAACCGCAACCCAGGCGTGCGAAGCGTCACTTCCGATCAGTCGGGCCTGGCCTTGCGCTACCTCGGTCAGCAGATAGCCGCTGACATAGCGGGCCGCCAACCCGACGCTGCGCAGACAAGCAATCATGATGTGGGCAAAGTCCTGACAAACGCCCTTGCGCTGGGCCAGGGCTTGCAGCGGCGGGGTATGAACCTCGGTGCTTTGGGCCTGGTAGGTGAAATCGGTGTGAATGCGTTGCATCAGGTCGCAAGCCGCCAGCAGGGCCGGCCGGCCGGCGGGAAAGCTCGCCCTGGCGTAAGCGGCAAATTCCTGATGACGTGGTGCGCGGGCGGAGGCAAAACTGAATTCCGCGGCAGGGTTCCACCGGGCAGCGGCCTGGTAGCGGAATAACTCGGGTATGGCCTCCCAGGGGATGTGGCTTTCAACTGCCTTGGGTTTGCAGGTCCGGACTTCGCTGATGGCAACTATCCTCAGCTGGGTGTGCGGTGCCGGCAAGGAGAAGAAACAGCGCCAGTTTCCGTAGAGGTCGCGCGAGCGGTTGAGTTGATCCGGCTTCGGCAGGACTTCCAGCTGGTGGTCGAGCACATTCTGACAGGGTGTGTCACCTGGCTGCAGGTAGGCCATGTGCTGAGCGGTCTCGACTGCCGAGGCATAGTCGTAGCGGGTCTCGTGGGTGATGCGCAGGTCCATCAGGTACCCAGACTCTGTCCGCGGGCAGTGGCGTGGGTGAAATAGCGATGACTGATTTCATCCGACACCCGCCAGGCTGACTCGGTGCAGGCCATCAGCAGTTGCTCGAGTAGGCCCGGGCGGCCATCCGCATTCAGTTGACATACCGATTCCAGTGTCCATTGCTGCGGATCGGGCACCATCAAAGCCAACTCATCGAATTCGCCCGGTCTTCTGCCAGCCAGCCTGGCCAATCGGCTGCGCAGGGTTTGCGCTACCCAGCCCAGCGAGCGCGGATTGTCGCGATCAAGCACCAGCAGGTCCAGCAGGGCCGCCACTTCCTGACTCTGCTGGTAACGTGAATGGAAAGTGATGGTGTTGTCAAATAGCGCGATCAATGCTTCGAAGCCACCATGGTCGTGAACAAGGCCGCTGTCGAGTCCCTTGGCGAGTACAAACGACAAAAAGCTCAGCCGTTCGATATGCCGGCCTATGGACAACAAACGCCAGCCATCATCGCGCGTCATGCGATCAGTCTGGGCGCCAGTTATCGCTGCCAGATGACCACTGGCCGTCTCCAGTACGCGCAAGGCCGAGGTTGCCGAGTAGTCTCCGTGGCGGGAGTGGCGCTGGCAGCGTTGGGTCAATTCGGCCTCGGCCTGGGTGATCACATTCCAGTGTTCCTGCGACAGCCGCTCGCGCACGGCGGCAGCGGCCTGCTTGAGCGAGCGCAGGTTGTAGCCGACGCTGGCTGCCAACTCTTTGCTGCCAAGGCTGGCAATGAGTGAGCGCTCGAACACCCGGCGCGCAATGCGGGCATCGGGAACGCTGGGCAGCACCAGAGAATTCTGATGTGCCAGATCGCTGAGCCAATTGAGCAGCACCGGCGAACAGGGGTCCTGGCCGTTGAGACTCTCCAGGATCAGCCGGGCCAGCCGGATGCTGTTCTCAGACCGCTCGGTATAGCGTCCAAGCCAGAACAGATTTTCTGCCGCCCGGCTGGTGACCAGGCGCTTGCGCTGTGTGAGCGCAGGGGTGCTGTGGTGTGGTGCAAGCAAGGTGGTTCGATCGATATCGCCCTCGGTCATGACCCAGGTGTCGGCACTGCTGCCACCGCGTTGCATCGACGCCATGCCGGCATGGGCAGTGACAAGCCGAGCCAGACCACCAGGCAACACATGCCAGTCTTGCGGGCCCTGAGCAACCGCGAAAACGCGTAGCATCACCGAGCACGGCTCAATGCAGTCGCCCCGCCAGGTGGGCATCTGGGAAGGCGGCAGATAGCTCTGGATGGTGTGAGAAACACCATCGCGCTGGATGCGCTTGGCCCATTCCTGCTGGGCATTGCGCGACAGGCTACCACCCAGCACAGCCTCAAAGCCATTGACCGCATCGGCAAAGGTGGGCTTGATGACGCTGCTGCCCAGTCGGTCCAGCGCGTCTTGCATGACCGCCTGCTCCCCACACCACCAGGTCGAAAGGGACGGCATGCGCAATTCCTCGCCGATCACATGTTGCGCCAGGGCTGGCAGGAAACCCAACAGGGCGCTTGATTCTAGAAAGGCAGATCCAAGGGCGTTGGCCACCATCAGATGTCCAGCCCGGATCACCTGCAACAGGCCGGGTACCCCCAAGGTGGAGTCAGCCCGCAATTCCAGTGGATCCAGGAATTCATCGTCCAGCCGCTTGAGCAGACCATGGACCGGCTCCAAGCCACGCAGCGTCTTGAGGTACAGGCGCTGGTCGCGCACCAGAAGGTCGGCACCTTCGACCAGGGTCAGACCAAGATAGCGTGCTAGGTAAGCATGTTCAAAATAGGTTTCGTTATACGGGCCTGGCGTGAGCAGGGCGATATGCGAATCGGCGCCAGCTGGGCTGGCCTGCTTGAGGGCCTCGATGAGCCGGCGGTAGGTCGAGGCCAGGCGCTGCACATGCATGGCCTCAAAAGCCTGAGGAAACTGACGCGAGATCGAGATTCGGTTTTCCAGCAGATACCCCAGTCCGGAAGGCACTTGAGTGCGTTGAGACACCAGCCACCAATTGCCATCCGGGCCACGCGCCAGGTCGAACGCCAGAATATGAAGGTAAGTGCCACCGGTGGGCTGCACGCCATGCAAAGGGCGCAGATAAGCCGGGTGCCCTTGAATCAGCTCGGCAGGCAGCAGTCCGGCTTTGAGCAATGCCTGGGGCCCGTACACATCGGCCATTATTTTTTCCAGCAGGCGGGCCCGCTGGCTCACGCCAGCCTCAATCACCTGCCAGTCCTGGGGCGTGAGAATCAGGGGGAAGAGATCAAGCGACCAGGGGCGTTGCGGTCCGCTGGCGTCGGCATAAACGTTGTAGCTGACCCCGTTGTCGCGTATCTGACGTGCGAGATCACTTGCCCGATGGTTGAGCTCGGCAAAACCTGTGCTGCCAAGATGCTCAAAAAAAGCCGCCCATGCTGGTGTGAACTGCTCACCCGAGCCCGCCACTCTGAGCTCATCGTAATGGCCCGCAGTGGCAGCGCGCGCCAGCCTCGAGGCCATGCGCAGCGAAGGCGACTGCTGGTCCAGGTCAAAGAGTTCGGGATTGTTTGGATCCACTGAAACGGTTCCGTGTGCTCAGCGCGGGCAGATGGCGCACGCTCAGGCAGACAGATTCTGCCGCCTGAGGTCCAGCGTGAGAGGAAAGTCCCGGCTGCCGGGAATATCACAGGTGGCAGGCGGCACATCCATGATTCCATGGCTATGGCCCATGCGGAAGAAACGCGAGAGCCGCCGGCTCTCCGCCTCATAAGAGTTCACCGGGAAGGTGTCGTAGTTGCGCCCCCCCGGGTGAGTGACATGGTACTGGCAGCCCCCCAGTGAGCGTTTCATCCAGGTATCCACTATGTCAAAGGTCAGCGGCGCATGCACGCCAATGCTTGGGTGCAGGGATGATGGCGGGCTCCATGCCTTGTAGCGCACCCCGGCCACAAATTGCCCGGCGACTCCGGTGGCCTGCAGGGGCAGGGGTTGGCCATTGACGGTGATGGTATGGCGGCTTGGATTGAGACCGCTGACCACGGCCTCGATGCGTTCGATCGATGAGTCCACATAGCGCGCCGTGCCGCTGGAGGTGCTTTCCTCCCCCATCACATGCCAGGGCTCCAGTGCATTGCGCAGGGTCAGCTCCATGCCCATGCACTGAAGCGAACCAACCAGTGGGAAACGAAACTCGAAATGGGGCGCAAACCAGGTATCGTCGAAGGCAAATCCAGCCTGGCGCATTTCGGTCATGATGTCGGCGAAATCCATGCGCACAAAGGTCGGCAGCATGAACCGGTCATGCAACTGGGTGCCCCAGCGGGTGACAGGAGCCAGATAGGGTTCGTCCCAGAATCGGGCAACCAGAGCGCGCAAAAGCAACTGCTGCACCACACTCATGCGCGCATGGGGTGGCATTTCGAACGCGCGCAATTCGAGTAGACCCAGACGGCCACTGGCGCTGTCGGGCGAATACATCTTGTCAATGCAAAATTCGCTGCGGTGCGTATTACCGGTGACATCGATCAGGATGTTGCGCAAGCTGCGATCAAGCAGCCAGGGCGGCATGTCCGCGCCAAATTTTTCACGGTTGCGGTGGATTTCACGCAGCGCAATTTCCAACTCATAGAGCTGGTCGTTGCGGGCCTCGTCCACCCGTGGCGCCTGGCTGGTTGGGCCGATGAACATGCCGCTGAACAGGTAGCTCAGCGAGGGATGGTTGTGCCAGTACAGGACCAGGCTGGCCAGCAATTCAGGACGGCGCAAAAAAGGGCTGTCTGTCGCAGTGGCGCCTCCCAGCACAAAATGGTTGCCACCACCCGTACCGGTATGGCGGCCATCGGTCATGAATTTTTCAGCCGACAAGCCGCACTGAAAAGCCGCTTCGTAAAGGAATTCGGTGTTCTGCACCAATTCGTCCCAATGCCGCGATGGGTGGACATTGACCTCGATCACGCCCGGGTCCGGCGTGACCTGCAACAGCCTGAGGCGCGGATCACGCGGTGGCGGATAGCCTTCGAGCACGATTTTCATACCCAGGTCAGCCGCAGTGGACTCCAGCGCAGCCAACAGGTCCAGATAGTCCTCCAGCCGCGCCAGAGGCGGCATGAAGACATGCAGCAGGCAAGACTTGCCACCATGAGTGATGTGGGCCCTGGGGCCACTGGCAAGCATGGGGTCTCGCGCCTCGACACACAGCGCAGTACGTGTCAGGCCTGAGGCCGATTCAGACCGCCTGGGTGGAGAAATTCCATCCGGTTCACTTTGATCGGCGTAAGCCTGGCTGCCTGGCCCTCTGCGAGCAGCTGCCTGCCGATCTTTGCCAGTCGCCTCACCGCTTTGGCGGGTGTCGGAACTTGTGCTTCTTTTCACAGAAGCAGCCGTATGCTGATGCGGTGCATATTGGGCACGCAGTTGTTCGGCGGGCGGTAGCGGTGTACGCCGCTCAAAAGGGTCTTGTTCGATCAGGTAGGGGTATTCGGACTGCTCCACCCAGGGCAGGGAGTCCAGCGGCAAGCGGTACCCCATGGGCGAGTCGCCAGGCAAAAGATACATGCGTTCATCGCGCAGGAACCAGGGGCCGGTCGACCAGCGTGATGCCTGATCAGGCGACGGGTTGGCCTGCAGCGGCAGCACGTAGCCAACCACGGTATCCAACTTTTGCTCGAACACCCGACGAAGCCGGCTGCGTTCAAGTTCGTCATCCAGCTTCGAATCGAAGGGGTCGACATTGACCGGCAGGCGTCGTTCGCGCCAGAGGTAATAGAAAACATCTTCGAAGCCAGGCTGGATGTGCTGATCGGTGATGCCCAGTTTATGAGCCAGGGCGGCTATGAAGCGCTGGGCATCCTCGCTGCTGTATTGCAGCGGCTCCTGTTCATCGGCAAATAATTCGGGCCTGTGCCATACGGGCTGTCCGTCTTCGCGCCAATAAATCGACAATGCCCAGCGCGGCAATTGTTCACCCGGATACCACTTGCCCTGGCCGAAATGCAAAAACCCACCCTGCCCGTATTGAGCGCGTAATTTCTCCACCAGTGTGCCGGCATAGCGGCGTTTGGTCGGGCCAAGAGCATCGGTGTTCCACTCCGCCGCATCACGGTCTGTGGCGGCGACATAGGTCGGCTCACCACCCATGGTCAGTCTGACATCGCCTGCCTGCAGGCGGGCTTCGACCGCCTGTCCAGATTGCATGATGTCATGCCACTGCGCATCAGTATAGGGTTTGGTGACACGCGGCGACTCGTAAATCCGCGTCACCTGCATCTGGTGCTGGAAACTGGCTTCACACTCATCCACCGCACCTTCCACCGGTGCCGCCCCGCCAGGATGAGGGGTGCATGCCAGGGGAATATGCCCCTCACCAGCCAGCAGGCCCGAGGTTGGATCCAGGCCGATCCAGCCGGCACCAGGAAGATAAACCTCGCACCAGGCATGCAGGTCGGTGAAGTCGGCCTCGGCGCCGCCGGGGCCCTCAATCGGCTTGACATCGGGTTTGAGCTGAATCAGATAGCCTGAGACAAAGCGAGCCGCCAGTCCGCAGTGACGCAACAGTTGGACCAGGAGCCAGCCCGAATCGCGGCAGGAACCGCTGGCCTTGGACAGGGTTTCCTCAGGCGTCTGTACGCCAGGCTCCATGCGGATCAGGTAACTGATATCACTCTGCAGGCGCTGGTTGAGCCCAACCAGAAAATCGATGGTGCGCGTCTGTTGCCGATCGATGCTGGCCAGATATTTTTTCAACCGTGGGGTTGCTGGGGTGGTCGCCAGGTAGGGCGCCAATTCCTCGCGGGCAGCTTTGCTATAGCTGAAGGGAAAGTTTTCAGCCTCAGGCTCGAGAAAGAAATCGAAAGGGTTGAAGACAGCCATTTCGACCACCAGGTCAACCGTTACCCTGAATTCTGTGGTTTTTTCAGGAAATACCAGCCTGGCCTGGTAATTTGCAAATGGGTCCTGCTGCCAGTTGATGAAGTGCTTGGCCGGTTCAACTTTCAGGGAATAGGAAAGCACGCGACTGCGGCAATGGGGTGCCGGCCGCAACCGGACGATCTGCGGCCCCAGTTGGACGGGTCGGTCGTAGGAGTAATGGGTGGTATGGCTGAGGGCTGCGTGGATGGACATGACGGCTACTCTTGAGCGGCGAACAATGGACAACCGGGTAAAGTTGTCTGCACAAACAAGGCAGATCCGATTTTAAGACGCGATTGTTGTTATATTAGCAGCAAGGGGATTACGCATGCTCAAATACGACGAGATGTACTGCGCGCCGGCTGCCACCGGGCAGGGTGCCTTACCATCTCGTTCCCGTTCCACTGAACGGGCAGCAGCCGGCGAAGTGCGCGAGCATTACCGGCCATACGCCAAGTGGCTGGCTCGCCAGAATGCCGAGGTCATGCAGGCGCGTCGCGAAGAAGCTGAAATGATCTTTCGTCGTGTTGGCATCACCTTTGCCGTTTATGGTGCCAAGGACGAGGATGGCGCAGGCACCGAGCGCCTGATCCCCTTTGATCTCATACCCCGCATCATTCCTGCGCAAGAATGGGCGCGCATGGAAAAGGGGCTGGTGCAGCGCGTGACCGCGCTTAACCGCTTCATTCACGATGTCTACCACGGCCAGGAAATCATCAAGGCCGGCGTCCTGCCACCTGAGCAAATTCTGAAAAATATCCAGTTCCGACCCGACATGATGGGCGTGAATGTGCCCAATCAGATTTACTCGCACATCAGCGGCATCGACATCGTGCGCGCGCCCGATGCCCAGGGCAAGGGCGAGTATTTTGTGCTCGAGGACAATCTTCGTGTGCCCAGCGGCGTCAGCTATATGCTGGAAAACCGCAAGATGATGATGCGCCTGTTTCCCGAGTTGTTCAGTGCCCATCGCATATCCCCGGTGGCTCACTATCCAGACCTGCTGCTCGACACCTTGCGTGCATCCTGCCCGGAAACCACCGCTGAGCCCACTGTGGTGGTGCTCACCCCGGGCATGTACAACAGCGCCTATTTCGAGCACGCCTTCCTGGCCCAGCAGATGGGCATCGAACTGGTTGAGGGTCAGGACCTGTTTGTCAAGGACAACTTTGTCTACATGAGGACCACCCGTGGCCCGAAGCGGGTCGACGTGATCTATCGGCGCGTGGACGATGACTTTCTCGACCCCCAGGTTTTCCGGCCCGACTCAAGCCTGGGTTGTCCAGGCCTGATGCAGGCCTATCGTGCTGGCCATGTCGCCATATGCAACGCGGTCGGAACGGGTATTGCTGATGACAAGTCGATCTATCCCCATGTGCCCAAAATGATCGAGTTTTATCTGGGCGAATCGCCCATCCTCAGCAATGTGCCCACCTATATGTGCCGCCAAGCCGAGGACCTCAAATATGTCCTGGCAAACCTGAAAGATCTGGTGGTCAAGGAGGTGCATGGTGCCGGCGGCTACGGCATGCTGGTTGGCCCCGCCGCCAGCAAAGCGGAAATCGAAAGTTTCCGCAAGGTGCTGATTGCCAATCCCGGCAATTACATTGCCCAACCCACTTTGAGCCTCTCGACCTGCCCTACATTTGTCGACAGCGGTATCGCCCCGCGGCATATTGACCTCAGGCCTTTTGTGCTGAGCGGCAAAAAGGTGCAGATGGTGCCAGGCGGCCTGACCCGCGTGGCCCTCAAGGAGGGATCCCTGGTGGTCAATTCATCCCAAGGTGGCGGCACCAAGGATACCTGGATTGAGGAAGTGTGAGCGAGCGTCATCATGTTGAGCCGTACCGCAGACCACCTCTACTGGATGAACCGCTACACCGAGCGCGCCGAAAACACGGCCCGCATGCTCAACGTCCACTACGAAACATCCCTTTTCCCGCTGCCTGAAAATGTGGCCAAGCTGGGATGGCAGGGCCTGCTTTCCATCAACGAGTTGCTTCCCGCCTATACCAGCCGCTACGGCGAGGTGACGCCACAGGGTGTGATGGATTTCATCGTCAAGAACGAGGCCAACCCCTCCTCCATCCTGTCCTGCTTGCGGGCTGCACGCGAGAACGCACGCGCTGTTCGCGGAGCCCTCACCACCGAAGTCTGGGAAACCCAGAATCAGACCTGGCTGGAGGTCAACCGCCGGCTTGCTGATGGCGAGTTGGAGCACGATCCTGGACAATTTTTTGAATGGGTGAAATTTAGATCGCATCTCTCCAGGGGCGTGACATTTGGCACCATGTTGGTCGATGAGGCCCTGTACTTCATGCGTCTGGGCACCTTTCTTGAGCGGGCAGACAACACCGCGCGCCTGATGGATGTCAAGTTCCAGGCTGGCCAGCGAGATTTCCTGAAAAACGCAAAGAACAAGGACCAGGCCTACGATTTCTATCACTGGAGTTCGATCCTGCGCAGTGTGAGCGGCTTTGAAATCTACCGCAAGGTCTACCGCGATGTGATCAGGCCCGAGCGTGTGGCCGAACTCCTGATTTTGCGACCCGACATGCCACGCTCATTGCATTTCAGCATGAACGAGGTGGTGGACAACCTGGGCCGCCTGGTCGGTGACGATGCCCAGGACACCTTGCGCCTGGCCGGAAAATTACGTGCTGAACTGCAGTATGGCCGGATTGACGAATTGCTGGCCACTGGCCTGCATGTATTCCTGACCCAGTTTCTCAATCGAGTAAACGACATTGGGTCGTGCATCAGCCGCGATTTTCTGCTTCCTGAAACTGCTTGATCCTGCTGGATACCATCCAGCCCATTCGCTTTCAACCCATTTCTATCCAAGCTGACACCTTTTTTCTATGACCTATTGTGTTGCCGTTCGTAACGAGTCGGGCCTGGTGTTCCTCTCCGACTCCCGCACCAATGCCGGCGTGGACCAGATCAACACCTTCAGCAAGATGCATGTGTACGAGGTGCCCGGCGAACGCGTAATGGTCTTGCTGACTGCCGGCAACCTGTCCATCAGCCAATCGGTTGCCAGTGGCCTACGGGTCCATATGAACCAGCCCGGCGAGAAAAGTCTGGCCAGCGCACCCAATATGTTTTCCGCAGCAAAACTGGTGGGCGACTCGGTGCGCAAGGTTTACGCCCGCGACGCCACCTCGCTCAAGGAATTCAACATTGAATTCAATGTCAACCTGATCTTTGGTGGACAGATCCGTGGTGAAGAGCCACGCCTGTTCAACATCTACTCGGCCGGCAATTTTATTGAGGCAAGTGCGGAGACGCCCTATTTTCAGATCGGCGAATCCAAATACGGCAAACCGATCCTGGACCGGGTGATTGGCAGCAGGCTCAGCCTGGACGAAGTGGCCAAATGCTGCCTGATCTCGATGGACTCGACCATAAAGTCCAACCTCTCAGTGGGATTGCCCCTGGACCTGTTGTGCTACGACCGGGACAGCTTGCACATAGAGCGCCGCGCCCTGATTGACAACAAGGATCCCTACTTTGCCGCCCTGCGTGAACATTGGGGTGAACAATTGCGCAAGGTGTTCAACGAACTGCCCGATCCCGGGTATTGGCAAAGCTCTGCCACCCGCTCAAAGTCCTAAGAAAGGTCTGCACAACCCTCGCCAAAGCGCGAGTTGAGGATTAAAAATTTAACTCGATGAAGTAGCAAGCGCGTTTTCACCGAAGTTCTGAGCATATTTACTCGGGTTTGTAGCCCTTTGAAGCTCTTTGTGGGCGTTTGCCCGCACAGCAGGCACACTCATTCCCGCACCCCCAAGAGTTGCCTGTGTGTCATCAAAAGATTGGTCAGCGCAAACAGCGTCACCAGTTGCACCGTATTCTTGGAAAGGCCACGGGAGCGCACCTTGATGAATCCAAACTGGCACTTGATAACCCGAAACGGATGCTCCACATTGGCCCGCACGCTGGCCTTCATCGCTTCAGCCTTATCCAGAAGGTTGCCCCAAGGGTGTTCTTATCCAGTGCCCAGCGCTTGCCCGGGCGCATGGCCACCTGCCAGGGCACACCCGTGGCCTCAGGCCGCTTGGGTGCACCCTGGTAGCCGACATCGGCAAACACAGCAGTTTCCTCACCATGCAGCAGGCCGGTGTCCCTGGGTAACATCGTTGGAATTGGCCGCAGTGCCAATGGCAGTGTGCACCAGACCAGAGTCTGCATCCACACCAATATGCACCTTCAAGCCAAAGTGCCACTGATTTCCCTTCTTGGTCTGGTGCATCTCGGGGTCCCGCTCACCCGTGCTGTTCTTGGTGGAGCTGTAAGCCGCAATCAGGGAAGCATCCACCACAGTGCCGGTCTTGAGCATCAGGCCTTTAGTGGCCAGGGTGGCTTTGATAGTAGCCAGCAACTGGATGTTGAGGTTGCTCTCTTCGAGCAGGTGGCTGAACCACAGGATGGTGGAATCATCTGGCAAACGCATGGCCCCTGGGTCGAGTCTTACAAATTCACGATACAGCGAAACATCGTGCAGGGATTCTTCCATAGCCGGATCACTTAAGCCAAACCACTATTGCAGGAAGTGGATGCGCAGCATGGTTTCCACCGCAAAGGGCGGCCGTCCGCCTATGGCTTCTGCACTAGGCGCAAAGGGTTGGATCAGAACTACCTACTCCGTCCACTGCACAAGGTTCATCTCGTCCAGAAACACGCATTTGCGCGTTCTCTTGGTGACCAATTCAAATCCAGTAGTTGCGAGGCTAATTTGTTACATCGGTATTCAACGTTTCTCAGGGCTCAGCGGTTGGCTGGGTTTTGCAGAGATTCACTAAATGTCAATTAGGAGCAAGGCTTGATAATTCGCTTTAGCCGGCATTGGTGCCTTTCGGGGGGCGACAGATTCTGCACTTCAACATCATGCCTTCCAAATTGGATTGCGCTTCTCGATAAACGCTTGTACACCCTCTAACGCCGTGTAATCCATCATGTTGCACGCCATGGTATGTTCAGCATTCGCATAAGCATCATCCATGGATTGTTCGAGCTGCTCATAGAACAGCCTCTTGCCTATCGCAATTGCCGTGCGTGGTTTCGCCAGTATGCTGTCGACATAGCGTTGCACTGCAGTATCCAATGCCTCTGGCTCTACCACCGCATTGACCAAACCCTTCACAAATGCTTGCTCGGCGGTGATGAAGTCGCCCGTTACAAGCATCTCAAACGCTGCTTTGCGGCTCATGTTGCGCGACAAGGCTACACTTGGCGTTGAACAAAACAAACCCAAGTTAACGCCACTCACGGCAAACTTCGACGTGTGGGAGGCCACGGCTAAATCACACATTGCCACCAGCTGACAACCCGCCGCCGTGGCAATGCCGTTGACCGCGGCAATCACGGGCACCGGCAAGCGCTGCAAGCTCATCATCATGCGGCTGCATTGATGAAACAGCGCTTGGTAATACGCCAGCGAGGGGCTGGCCCGCATTTCACGCAAATCATGGCCCGCACAAAACGCTTTGCCTTGGGCTGACAACACCACAACACGTGCATATGGGTCTTTCGTCACGACATCAAGGCTTTGTTGCAACGCTGTCATCACTTCGCTCGACAAGGCATTGAAAGCATCCGGGCGGTTCAAACGAATCTGATGCACACCATGCGGATCTGTGGTGTGTTGAATGAGCGCTGGGGTGGCATCCGTCATGGCTTACTCCTTGCGTGCCACCGGTTGATTGGCTCGTTCGCGCAGCTGAAATTTTTGAATCTTGCCGGTTGATGTTTTCGGAATCGCTTCAAATCGAATTTCCTTCGGCGTCTTATAGCTTGCGAGAAGCGACTTGCAATGCGCGATCAAGTCGTGCGGTGTCAGTTTGCTATCTGGCTTGAGTTCTACATACGCCAACGGGGTTTCACCCCATTTGGCATCTTGCTTTGCCACCACCGCACATGCTACCACTGCAGGGTGACGGTACAACGCGTCTTCCACCTCGAGTGAGCTGATGTTCTCGCCCCCAGAGATGATGATATCTTTGCTGCGATCTTTGATCTTCACGTAACAGTCGGGCTCCAACACCGCCAAGTCTCCGGTGTGAAACCAGCCCCCTGTGAAAGCTTCAGCCGTGGCCGTGGGGTTCTTCAAATAACCCTTCATCACTACGTTGCCGCGGAACATGATTTCACCCATGGTCTCGCCATCCGCAGGCAAATCGTTCAAGGTCTTGCTGTTTTTCAGCTTCATGCCTTCTTGCATGGGGTAGCGCACGCCTTGGCGACCATTCAAACGCGTTTGCTCCGACAGGCTTTCCCCTTGCCAAGAACTGCGCTTGACCGCCACCGATGCAGGTCCATACACTTCGGTCAATCCATAAACGTGGGTGATGTCAAAGCCTAGTTTTGCCATCCCTTCCATCATCGATGCAGGCGGTGCAGCACCTGCCACCATACCCTTCACGGCATGGCTGATCCCTTTGCGCATGTCGTCAGGCGAGGCAATCAACAAGTTGTGCACGATGGGTGCGGCACAGTAATGGTCGGCCTTGTGCTCGGCAATGGCTTGCAAGATGTTGGATGCATCCACACGACGCAAACAAATATGAACACCCCCCATCAACGCCAACGTCCATGGGAAGCACCAGCCGTTGCAATGAAACATTGGCAGCGTCCACAAGTAGCGGGGGAAGTTGGGCATGTTCCAAGTCACCGCATTGCAAACCGAATTTAAGTACGCTCCACGGTGGTGAGTCACCACCCCTTTGGGATCCCCCGTGGTGCCGGAGGTGTAGCTCACAGCAATCGCATCCCATTCGTCTGAGGGACCTTCTAAAACAGGCAACGGCTCATGTTGCGCTAGCCAGGCTTCATACTCGTGCTGTCCCAGGCGTTCGCCAGTGCCGGTGTATTCGGTGTCAGATACATCCACCACTAGCACCTCGCGCTTGAACTCGTCGCGCAGCATCTTCAAGGCCTGTTTCATCGTGGACGAGAATTCGGTGTCGGTGATCAACACACTGGCTTCGCAATGGTTCATTTGCCACGCGAGCAGGTACGCGTCCAAACGAGTATTTAAGGCGTTTAGCACCGCGTTCAATGCGGGCACGGCGTAATGGGCTTCCACCATTTCGGGTGTGTTCGACAACATCACACTCACTGTCGACCCGCGCTTGACACCGGCAGAGCGCAAGGACGCCGCCAACCTTGCCGAACGCTCGCGCACCTGTGCCCAGGAGTAACGGCGTTGGCCATGAATCACCGCTGGCAAATCAGCAAACACTTCGGCACTGCGCTCCACAAAACTCACGGGCGAGAGCGCCACAAAGTTGGCCGCGTTCTTTTCTAAATGTTGGTCGAAAATTTGGCTCATCTAGTGCTCCTCTTTGTATCAAGCTTGTCATCTCTCTCGCAATTCAGCTTGGCTTGGCGCAGTAAGCTAATGGTTTACCCTTCAGTAATACGCCTTAGCAGGCCCAATCACTTGTCTATGGGATCGGACTCCAATGTCATATGCCACTCAAATCTAGCGGGAATCCGGGCGCTCTCGACCCAACGCCCTGGATAAAGTTGATGGGCTGGAATAGCCTGTACGCACAGCAATCTGCTTCAAACCGATACCAGTCTGAATAAGTTGACGAGCAATCGCAAGCCTCACATTTTCTAGATATTTTCCAGGTGACACCAGCATCACTTTTTTGAAGTAATTCGAAAACGATGTTCGCGACATGCCTGCCATGTCAGCCAATGCTTCCAGGGTCCATAGGTGAGAGGGTTTGGCATGCATAGCAACCAGACTTTTCGCTATTCGCAGATCTGACAATGCATAAAACAAGCCTGACGATTGTTGTGGTCGAGAAGCTAGGTTTCGCATCAAACTAATCAACAAAATATCGCCAGCCCGACTCAAAAAAAGCTGCTGACCACAACGACTTGCTTGTATTTCATCGGTAATCAATGTCATGGCTCGTATTAGCGAGGGATCAGCGCCTTGCATAACTATTGAAATTGGCTGGGATAGCTCTCCCAAAAGGATGGGTCCCATGGGGCCATCAAAAACAACATTAAAGCTCATAAAGCATTCCTGGTCGGCTTTTAAGAGCTTTTCAAGCGAATATGCCGCGGGGCAGACTAACAATGTCAAGGCCTCTGGTTGAATACCAGAGATGCAATTTAAGTCAGGTGCCAGCGGCACAGTTTTGATGACGTTGAGCGAAAGCCCTGCTGGCTTAGTTGTTAACGTAACTTTCGGACTAAGGCCCTCCAGTAAAGCTGCTAGTCGATCAAGGCGAGGAGCATTCATTTTGTACGAACAGCAAATTTATATGAACGTATTGTTGCGTTAAGTGTGGAAAAGTGCAACTCATCTTAGGTGGTCACTACGCAGGTGAGAGCACGTGTTTTCAAAAATCACATCCATCACGCTTCAATTTTTTCCGAATTATGACGATTGAATTCGATCTCCTGATCAACGCCATTATTGCCGGGCTGATGCTCGGCGGCTTCTATGCAGCCGTCACCGCCGGCATTTCGATCTCTTTCGGCAAGCTTGATATCGTGAATATTGCGCACCCCGGCTTCATCATCCTTGGCTCCTACATCGCCTATATCTTCAATGCTTATTCTGACGTCGATCCGATCCTCATCGCGATCCTCGCGCTACCGGCGTTTTATGCGCTTGGCATGGTGATTTACCAGATCTACTACGAGTCGTTCGAGAAGCATGGCCAGGATTCGATGCGCGGCCTTGCCTTCTTTTTCGGCCTGCTATTCGTCACTGAAGTGGCACTGAACCTAGTCTTCGGGGTCGATTATCGCAACGTGAACGTGCCCTATATCAGTAGCAGCGTCAGCCTCGGCACGATGGAATTCCCGCTGCGCATGCTGGTGCCGTGCCTAGTGTCGCTAGCCATGTTCGCCGGCTTACAGCTTTTTATGTCCAGCACCTACATTGGACGCGCAGTGATGGCGGTTTCGCAGGATCCGCCGGCGCTGCAATTGATGGCGGTCAACCCGATCCACATCAAGCGCATTGCCTTTTCAATTTCGATGGCAACTGCATCGATGGCCGGGGCATTACTGATCATCATTCAACCGGTCATTCCGTCGACCGGGCGCGAATATATTGGCCGGGTCTTCGCCATTTGCGTGCTCGGCGGCCTCGGCAGCCTACCGGGTACCTTGATCGCGGCACTGCTGATTGGCGTGATCGAAAGCATTACCTCAACCTTCTACGGCCCGTCCTGGGCGCCGGCCGTGTCGTTCGGCTTGTTGTTGCTTACCCTGGCCGTGCGCCCCACCGGAATTTTGGGACGCTAGATGCGCACACCTGCTTTCATTCTTATTCTGTCACTCGTCAGCGCGGTGCTGTATTTCGCATTCCGCTATGTTGGCAACGACTATCTGTTCTTCGCCGGCTACACGGTGCTGCAATACATCGTAATGGCCACCGCCTGGAATATTCTCGGCGGCTATTGCGGCTATGTGAATTTTGGCGCGGCCGGTTTTTTTGCAATCGGTGTTTACTCGACCGTCTGCCTGCACACCGTCGGTGAAAAGGTTGCTGACCTGTTCCCAGACTTCCTGCTGGCGGCGATGCACTTGCTCTTTCCGCTGCCGTTGCCAATCTTAGTGGTCGTCGCCGGCGCTGTCGCCGGCTTGGTTGGCCTAGGCATGGGCTACCTGACGCTGCGTCTTCGGGGTGTGTTCTTCGCCATTGCTACATTG
This sequence comes from Burkholderiaceae bacterium, assembly GCA_964228805.1. Taxonomy (GTDB): domain Bacteria; phylum Pseudomonadota; class Gammaproteobacteria; order Burkholderiales; family Burkholderiaceae_C; genus Hylemonella. The sequence goes on along the minus strand of CAXRBE010000006.1, from coordinate 795 downwards.
GCACTAGCGGTGGTGTTGGAGACTTTCATCGTCAACTGGTCCTTTGTCGGGGGCGCTCGCGGCGCGTATGTCACTTCTCCTGATGAAGTGCAGTTCTTCGGGGCACATATTCAGCTCCTGTTTGTATTGATGCTGGTCCTGGTGGTGGTGGCACTTACAACTGCGCGCATGATTGAACGATCGCGTCTTGGTGTCGGCTTAGCCTCTATCCGAGACGACGAATTGTCAGCGGAGGCCTCTGGTGTACCGACGCTTCGGATGAAGCTGATCGCCACGGTAATTTCCGGTGCGCTGTTCGGCATGGCCGGTGCGCCCTTCCCCTATTACATCGGTTATGTCGAACCTGGCTCGGCCTTCAACCTGTCCTATGCTGTGAACTCGATCGCCATGTCGATGATCGGCGGCACCACCTCCTGGGCCGGCCCGATGATCGGCGCGCTGTTGCTTTCGACAATGCAGCAGGTCGTCACCGTAACCATTTCCTCAGCGGTCAACTTGCTGATCACCGGGCTGCTGCTCATCGGCTTCGTGATTCTGGCGCCGAGGGGCATTGTCGGCTTGTGGAAAAGCTGGGGGAGCAAGGCTAAGAGGCCGAATTCATGACCCAGCCAATCCTTCACATCGACCAATTGAGCAAGCGTTTCGGTGGTTTTGTCGCGCTCGACGGCGTCGATTTATCTGTGCCGCAGGGCCTGCGTCTCGGCCTGATCGGCCCCAATGGCTCCGGCAAAAGCACGCGGGTCAATTGCAGGTGCGGCACTCTGCACAACGAAACTGGCAGCGTCACCTTCGACG
>CAXRBE010000005.1:0-3699 GCA_964228805.1 Burkholderiaceae bacterium | reverse complement strand
CATGATCAAGAAATATCGGGTCGAATCAAGCGGCTGCCCTGGCCCGAAAAGTTCACCTGCAAGCGGTGATTCCAGCCACTCCTGGCTGGTGCCAGTGGTGTTATGCAATAGCAATACGGCATTGTCTATGCAGCCGGAGTCATTGGCATGCGGTTTTCCCAGAGTGATATAGCCAAGCCTTAAAGCGTCGAAATGCCCACTACCGCTTTGCAGTGAAAAGTTATGAATGGTGTATTCATCGAATATTGGTTGGGCACTGATGGCCTCTTTTTCCAAGTTAATCAAGCTGATGCCCTCCCTGTATGAAATGGAGGCTAGACTGAGCTCGCTTCACTCGTTCACTCGGCCCCGGCGACACGCCCCACTGGTCGACCCGGCCTGGGGGGAAGCCCCATTCATGAGGCTTACGAATTTGATAACTGTCATCAACTTGGAGAACTTCAGCTGTGTATTCAATTGGCAAGTCATCTGGACCGCAAAAATAAGCAAACACGTTGTTGCCAGCGCCATGGCGGCCTGGTCCCCACTCTATTGGATAACCGTTGTCGCGCATTCGACCAATGCCCAGCATGACGGACTCCATGTCAGGCACTTCAAAGGCGATGTGATTAAGGCATGTATTGTCAGAAAACGCGAGACCCAGGCTGTGGTGGTCGCTATTACAACTTAGAAAACGGAAAATGCGGGTCTGATCCGACAATTTGAAGTCGAACACGGCCGAAGTGAAAAGAAAAGATGCATCGTTGTCTACGCTGTTCAAGTTGATGTGCGTGATCTTGGTTGGACGATCATGAACAGGAGCTTGTTCTTCGTGGCGCTTCATGTCATGAACCAAGCAGTAGTTTCTACCCTCAGGGTCAACGACACCGAAACCATACCCACCACCAGGCGTGGTCAATGCTCTTGGCTTCCCGTCAACGGTGTATCCATCTGCTACAGCTTTCTTATAAGCGATATCCACTGCAGCATGATTTCTCGCATCAAGTATCACACGCACTATGCCCGCTTTCTCAGCCTGCCGCAGACTTAGCACGTAATATTGCGAGCCACTAGCTCGAAAATAGATGCGCCCCTGTTTTTCGTCAACAACATCAAGTCGCCAGATTTCTTTGAAAAAACGTCTTGACTCGGTAATGTCGGTAACAGCTAGATCAATGCTGGCGACTGCCTGAACAATTGAGGATTGCAGTTTCATATCGACTACATCTATTTCTAAAAGGAACATCCAGCCGCACTCAGGTGTAGTCCTCAGGCTACTTTCATGATCCTCGTGAAACGCGAGTCAGCGGTTCGGGCCGGTTAGTCAGCAATGGCCACCAGATCCTGATGTGAAGTTATGTTCAATACGCTTAACGTTTGACCTGATCGATTGCATTACTGGGCACTGATATTGTGGGTCCGGATCAGCGAGCCATATCGCTTGAAGTCATTTTCGGTCCCTTTAGCGAATTGCTCTGGAGATTGAGGAAAGGGTATTTGGCCGTTAGCAAGAATCCGGTCTTTTGCTGGGCCGGAAGCGAGTATGCGATTGACTTCGGAGTTGATCCGGTTGATGACCGATTGAGGCGTTCCTGCAGGCGTGTATAGGCCGAATACCGTATCAGCATTGAAGCCTTTCAGACCTAGTTCCTCTAGCGTGGGTGTATTGGGCACAGCGGGCGAACGGTTAGGACTGCCGATACCAAGTAGCCGCAATTTCCCAGCTTTAACATGTTGAAGCGATGCTCCTGAATCAAAGATAAAGTTCAACTGTCCGGCCAAAAGGTCGTTCAGTGCTGGCGCTCCGCCGCGATATGGGACATGTGTGGCTTGTGACTGTATGTCGCCCAGCAACATTGCAGACGCCATGTGCCCCGATGTTCCGACGCCAGGGGAACCATAGGATCGTTTATTTGGATTTGCTTTGAGGTCAGAGATTAGGCCCTCCAAGCTGGTGATGCCGCCGTCTGATCGCACGACTAAGTACTGCGGAACGATGCCTACGGAAGCAACTGGTACCAGATCCTTGGCCGGATCGAAGGGCATGTTTTTGTAGATATGCGGATTAATTGAAAATATTCCGCCAGATCCCAGGAGCAAGGTGTGACCGTCGGCCGGAGACTTTGCTACCAGATCTGCGCCGATATTGCCCCCGGCGCCGCTTTTGTTATCAATAACGACTGGCTGGCCTAACAATTCCGAAAGTTGCGGAGCAATCGCTCGAGCCAATTGATCAGCCGCGCCACCTGCTGCGAATGAAACAATGATTTTTAAAGGTTGGGTTGGCCATTTTTGTGCAAGGGCGGACTGCGCCAGCCCAAGTAATGCAAATATCAGCAGTGGCAAAGTGCGCTTTAGTTTCATGATTTGTCTCCTATGGTTTACTGCTTGTATCGTACTAGATAGATTAGGTAAGAATCTTGAACCTGCCCCTGTTTGACGTACCGCTTAGCCACTTCATTATGCGGCCTTCAATTGCTGTGCCGCGTCCCAGCGTTTTTCAAACTGCATCGGACTGACGTAGCCCAACGTGGAGTGCAGCCGCCGGTGGTTGTAAAACGTCAGCCAGTCAATCACCTCATCCATCGCCTGCCTGCGGGTTGCAAACCTTTGCCCGTACAGCCTGCCTACCTTCATGCGACCCCACAGGCTCTCCGTGGGGGCGTTGTCCCAGCAGTTGCCCTTGCGGCTCATCGAACTCCTCATCTTGTAACTGGCCAGCGTACCTTGGAACTCGTGTCCGCAGTATTGGCTGCCTCGGTCCGAATGGAATATCAGGCCTAGCGCTGGCTGGCGCCGGAACCATGCCATCTTTAGGGCGTCCGTTACAAGGCTGCTTTGCATGTGCGGCTGCATGCTCCAGCCCACCACCTGGCGGCTGAACAGGTCAATGACCGCAGCCAGGTACAACCAGCCTTCGTCGGTGGCGATATAGGTGATGTCTCCCGTCCAGACCTGGTTGGGGGCTGTCGGGGTGAAGTTGCGTTGTACTAGGTCAGGCGCAATGGGCAGATGATGCTTGCTATCCGTGGTAACAACAAACTTGCGTTTGCACCTTGCACGGATGCCGTGCAACTGCATCAAGCGGCGTACCCGCTCTTTGCCGACCCGATGTCCACGCGCCACCAATTCCCTCCACATCTTGGGCCAGCCGTATTCCCCTTTGACTTCTGCATGGATGGCGCGGATGTGCGCCAATAGTGCTTCGTCGCTCATGCGTTTGTGAGCACCGGGCTTACTGGGTTTGGGGAACTTCTTGCGTCGACCGTGTTCAAAATAGCCGCTGGTGCTCACGCCCAGTACCTCGCAGGCCAGGGTGATGGGCCAGTGGGCTTTGTTGCTGGCTATCCAGGCGTACTTCACAGAGATTCCCGAGCGAAGTACGCCGTGGCTTTTTTTAGGATGTCGCGCTCCATCGTCACGCGGGCCAATTGCGCTCTGAGGCGGGCCAGTTCCATTTGCTCCGCACTGACAGGCTTATCCCCCGCTCCTTTGAGTTGGCCTTTGGCGCTGAGCTTGACCCAGTTGTCCAGGCTTGCTTTGGGGATGCCCAACACTTTGGCTGTGACCGACGCCGCCTGCCCACCTTTGACCAGCCTGACCGCTTCCATCTTGAATTCCAGCGTGTACTTGGCCCGTTTTCTCGTTTCACTCATTTCGTTCTCCTTGAACTGATTTATAACCATCAGCTAAGCAGTACGTTTTTCAGGGGCAAGGTCA
>CAXRBE010000004.1:0-8494 GCA_964228805.1 Burkholderiaceae bacterium | reverse complement strand
GCCAGAGAAAGTCGACCTCAGTCGAACCCAAGCATTGATGAAAGCTGGTGTTGAGTATTTGGAGAACGGTGATTACGAGAAGGCTCACACCCTATTCAACACCGCGTTGAAGTTCGACCTCAAGAATGCCCCATTGCATTTCTTCAACGCGCTGACTTACCAGCTCAAATACGAAAAAGGGGATGCAGAAAGTTATGCATTGGCCGAAGCAGGCTACAAGACAGCGATTGGTCTGGACGCGAGCTTGGATGTTGCTCATTTGCAGTTGGCTCGCTTGTACATGGCGAATAAAAAATATGTCGAGGCCAAAAAATCTTTTGCCTTGGCTGCCGATGCCAAAGTGATTGAGCCTCAAGAGCCTTTGTTTGGTATGGCACTGGCCAGCCTGTACTCTGGGGATGCGGCAACTGCTGCGTGGGCAACAGCTGAACTGGACAAATTAAATTGGCAAGATGCTCGTTTTTACCGCTATAAAGCGTTTCAATCAGCAGTGGCCAAAAAGCCTCAGCTTGCCAAAGCCATGCTGGCCAAATACATGGCTATTGAGGACAACAAAGCTGAAGCACGCTACGTCAATGGAAGGTTAGACCAGCTATTGGCCACCAAAACCACTTTCCGTCCCGGCGCGGATGTGATTTTGGCTCAGGCAAAGACCGATGAGGCCAAGCCCGAGAACAAAGAAGCCGCAAAAGAAGAAAGCAAGGAAGATGAAAAGAAAGCAGAAGCTGTAGATCCTAACCAGCGGAAAAATTGGTTTCGCTGCGACTTGCGACCCGGGCCTGTGTATGAAAAAGACACAGTTACCATGAACAAGGCTTTTGAACTGCCTGCCAACGAAGAAAACATAACAGCCCCCACCTTGCCTGCGCCTTGTGCGGGTGAGCTCCCGCCGGTTGCCATCATCGAGGTAACGATGATCCGTACCGAAGAATCGCTGCAGAAAAGCCTCGGGATCAATTTACTAGATGGGTTGAACTTGGCCAAATCGCTGACTTTTTCGGCCGCTGGTGCAGTCACGCAGTCAGACAACAACCTCTACAACACAGTGGACTCGGGTGCGGCCGCCCTGACTGCAGGCTATCTGAATTACAGCCTGAACATTGCCAACTCCATCTACACTAAAAACGAGGTGATCGCACGGCCTACCCTGTCGGCCATTGATAGGCTGCCATCCATATTTTTTAGTGGCGCCACCTATTCGATCAAAGTTGGAGGAGTTAATGCGGCCACCTTGGTGGATAAGCCGGTGGGCGTGGCCTTGTCGGTCACCCCCACATTTTTGGAAGACGAAAGAATTTTGCTTTCCATTCGGGCTAGCCGTTCTTTCATCGAGGATACAGCCAACAGTAACGTTGCGCTAAAGCAAACTCGCAATGCTGTCAATGCAACAGCTTTGGTGACTTATGGTCAAACTTTTGTGCTCAATGGATTGGTCGAGCGAGAGTTGGACTCCACGTCTAATGGGGTGCCAATTTTGCAAGACATTCCTATCCTGCAATACTTTTTTAAGCGCTCGGTCAAGTTGGACTACAACCGCCAAATTCTGACCTTGGTGACAGTGCGCAAATTGGTAGATTCCGATGAATCCATCGCTTCGGCTAAAAACAAATCAGGCTTGGTATCGTCCCACAAAATGTCGGATCAAGTTCAAGAGTATTTAGACTTGCAGAAAAATAGGCCTGTGCTCGACGAAGTTCTGTCTGGCTTGCGCGCAGACAATGGCTTGTACACAAAATTACGTCAACGCGACCTGATTCAAGACTCCTCCACTTCCAAGAACGTCATCCAGAAGATTATTGATGATGTGAAAGGCATGGTTTACTTCTAAATATAAATGTTCCTTAGCCCTGTGGCCACTTTCGACTCCGGCCCGCGCCTCCAGACAACTCGTCAAAAAGCCCTCAATCGAGGGCTTTTTGTTTTTGCTGGCACCTTTCTGCTGATTCGTCTCCCAAGTAATTCCCATGAGTTGGGGCTGGTAGGATTGCTGGTGTTCTGTCTTCCTCCAAGCACCCTGTAAAACAAATGTCCTTGAGCCAACCTGCCCGAGAAAAACTTAAAAAAGTCAGTACAGCAACGCTGTGCACCGCCTTGTTCAAGCGCGGTCTGCGCAACCAGTTCATACAGGATGTGCGCCCCCTGAACCCCTCTCGGCCCAATATGGTGGGCGAAGCATTCACCCTTCGCTACATTCCGGCGCGCGAAGATCTCAATCCAATCACCGTCTATCTGGACCGCTCGCACCCGCAACGGGTGGCGGTTGAGCAGTGTCCAGCCGGCGCGGTATTGGTGTTTGACAGTCGAAAAAACCCCAGGGCCGCATCGGCCGGCTCGATCCTGGTGGCACGCCTGATGAAACGCGGTGTGGTGGGGGTGGTGACTGATGGCGGCTTTCGGGATTCGCCAGAAATTGCTGCCATGGATATCTCGGCCTATCACAACCGACCCAGCGCCCCGACCAACCTGACCCAGCATCAGGCGGTGGACATCAATGTGCCGATTGCATGCGGCGATGTCGCAGTGTTTCCGGGTGATGTCATGGTGGGCGATGGTGAGGGGGTGGTGGTTATTCCAGCCAGCATGGCGGATGAAATTGCCAACGAAGCTTATGAAATGACTGCTTTTGAAGATTTTGTGACTGAAAAAGTCATGGAAGGACGCTCTATCATGGGGCTTTATCCGCCCACCGACGAGGCATCCCGCTTGGAGTTTGAAATATGGCGCAAAGCGCATCAACGCTGAAGGAAGTTATATGAAATTGGCAATTCAATCTAGACCATCTACATTCTCAACTTTTAGACTGGCGCTCGGCAGTCTGGGGCTCATGCTGGCTGTCATCGGTGGGCAGGCCTTGGCGCAAAGCAGCAGTTGGCCCAGCAAGACAGTCACCATCGTGGTGCCCTTTGCACCGGGTGGCGGCACCGACATCGGCACCCGCATCGTGGCCCAGCGTCTCTCGCAACTCTGGGGCCAGAGTGTGGTGGTGGATAACCGGGGCGGGGCAGGCGGTAATGTGGGCCTGGAGATCGTCTCGCGGGCCAAGCCCGATGGCTATACCTTGCTCACTGGCAATGTAGGCACCCAGTCGATCAATCCCACCCTGTATCGCAAGCTCAACTACAACCCGGATACTTCCTTCACGCCGATTGGATTGTTTGCCGAGTTGCCTTTTGTGCTGACCACCACCACGTCTTTGCCGGTCAACAGTGTCAAGGACTTGATCGCACATGCTAAAGCACATCCCAACCAGTTGACATATGCCAGCTCAGGCAACGGTGGCTCACCGCACCTGTCGGCCGAAACCTTCAAGATTGCGACTGGCACGCAGATTCTGCATGTGCCCTACAAAGGTGGCGGCGCTGCCATGACCGATCTGATCGCCGGCAATGTGCATATGATTTTTTCTTCCGTGCTGGAAACCTCTGCCCATATCAAGGCCGGCAAGCTCAAGGCCCTGGCAATCACCAGCAAGGATCGGGTCTCGGCCATGCCCGAGATTCCCACCTTGCAGGAGGCGGGAGTGACAGGTGCTGAGTCGGGCTCCTGGCTTGGCCTGTTGGCGCCAGCCGGCACCCCGGCCGACATCGTTGACAAGGTCTCCCGTAGCCTGCAACAAGTGGTGGCTATGCCGGAAGTCAAGCAACAACTGCTGGCTCAGGGTGCAATCGCCAAGTCGGGCAGCCCGCAGGATTTTGTCCAACTGATTGCCAATGACCGCAAGCGCTACGCCAAGATCATTGTGGACAACAAGCTCACCCTGGATTGATGCAGAAATTATTCCCACACCATTTATTCCCAATTTCTTCAGTCGGATTTTTATGAAAAGCAAGCGAACCCTTTTTTTGTCATGCCTGTTGGCCAGCCTTTGTGCATGTCTGACGCTGCCTGCTGCAGCGCAGGCAGACTATCCCAATAAGCCGATCAAGTTGATCGTGGCTTTCCCGCCTGGCGGCACCAGTGATGTCATGGGCCGTCTGATGGCCGAGGAACTGACCAAGGTGCTCAAGCAGCCCGTGGTGGTGGAGAACATTGGTGGCGCTGGCGGAGTCGTGGGCATGGACCGTGCCCTCAAGATGCCTGCTGATGGCTACACCATCATTCAAACAGGGGTGGGGCAGAACGCGGTAGCCCATGGCCTTGACCCCAACCTCAAATACAACTCGCTGACAGACTTCATTCATCTGACCCAGGTCCACTCAGGCCCTAATGTCCTGGTGGTCCATCCCGCCCAAACTTTCAAAACGGTCAAGGATCTGGTGGATTACGCCAAGAAAAATCCTGGCAAGTTGGACTATGGCTTTACCCACGCGGCATCGGGTCATATGGCGATGGAGTTGTTCAAACAGACTACGGGTGTGTTCATGACCGGCATCCCATACCGGGGGGGCGGCCCGATGCTCAATGATTTGTTGGCAGGCACCATCCCCATGATTTTCATCAACCAGGATGTGGCGCTACCGCATATCCGGGCGGGTAAGTTGCGGCCTTTGGCTGTCACCAGTAAAGAGCGCAACGCCTTGTACCCCGATGTACCCACGATCGCCGAATCGGGCTACAAGGGATTTGAAGCCCTGTCGTGGTCGGGTCTGTCTGTGGCCAAGGGTACGCCTCGCCCTATTGTCGAAAAGCTTGAAGCGGCGATGGCCCAGGCTATGCAGTCGCCCAATTTCCAGCAACGTCTTACTTCGGTAGGTTTTGTCATTCCACCAATGGGTGGCAAGCCCTATGCTGCCTTTGTCAAAGCTGAACTCGATCAGTGGACCCGGGTCATCAAAACTGCAGGGATCAAAGCTGATTAACTGATGGCTGAATAATCGGACAAGGACAGCAAATGACTAAGCAAGCGGCAGGACATCTGATTGTTGAATGCCTGGTGGCGCAGGGTGTGGAGGTGGCCTTTGGTGTGCCCGGAGAAAGTTACTTAGGGGTACTCGATGGCTTTCATGCCTACCGTGACAAGATCCGTTTTGTCATCAACCGCAATGAAGGTGGTGCCGCCTATATGGCGGAAGCGGTGGGTAAGATGACTGGCCGCCCGGGCGTATGCTTTGTCACCCGCGGGCCTGGCGCCACCAATGCATCGATTGGTGTGCACACCGCCTTTCAGGACTCCACCCCGATGGTGCTGTTTATCGGTGATGTGGCCAGCGATATGCGCGATCGTGAGGCTTTCCAGGAGGTCGATTTTTCTGCTTTCTTTGGACCCAATACCAAGGGCATGGCAAAACGTGTCGAGCGGATCGACGACCCGCGGCGCATTCCCGAATATGTGGCCCGTGCCTTTGCTACCGCCATGAATGGCCGGCCCGGCCCAGCGGTGTTGGTGTTGCCGGAGGATATGCTGGTGCAGGAGGTGGATGTTGCGCCCATGCCAAAGTTGGAGCCCGCTCCTATCGGCTGTGATCCAGAGGCTCTGCATCAACTCGAGTCTATGCTGCGCGCGGCCAAGCGGCCCCTGGTCATCGCCGGCGGCAGCACCTGGACACCGCAGGCGGCGCGTGACCTGCAGGCATTTGCCGAGGCCTGGCGTCTGCCGGTGAGCAATGCGTTTCGCTTTCAGGACACTTTCGACAATTTCCACCCTCAGTATGCTGGCGATGTGGGCATTGCGCCCAACCCGAAACTGGCGCAAAGGGTTCGCGACAGCGATCTGATCCTGGCGTTGGGCCCCCGGCTGGGCGAGATGACCAGCAGCGGATACACGCTCTTTTCATCTCCACGCATGCGGCAGCAGCTGATTCATGTGCATGTCAGCGCCGAAGAACTCAACCGGGTCTATCAGGCTGATCTGGCGATCAACGCTTCCATGGCTGCCACAGCCCGAGCCCTTGCCACAATGCCTGCGCCCGCTCAGGTGGCCTGGGACAGCTGGACCCATGACTGCCACGCAGACTATGAGGCCAATCGCGTGCCTCAGCCTCTGCCGGGAGAGATCGACATGCCGGCCATTGTGGCCTGCGTGCAAAAACACCTGCCAGCAGACGCTCTGATCACCAACGGTGCCGGCAACTTTGCCAGCTGGATGCATCGCTTCTTTCGCTACCATGGGCTGGCCAAAGGGTTCAAGACTCAGCTGGCGCCAACCAGCGGCGCCATGGGATATGGGGTGCCGGCAGGCATTGGTGCGGCACTGGCCAGCGGCCGAATGGCATTCACAATTGCGGGTGATGGCGACTTTCTGATGAATGGCCAGGAGCTCGCCACTGCCGTGCAGCACGGTGGCAAGAGCATCATTGTGCTGCTGAATAACGGCTCCTACGGCACCATTCGCATGCATCAGGAGCGAGAGTATCCAAAGCGGGTCAGCGGATCCGACTTGAAAAATCCTGACTTTGCCGCCCTGGCCGCCGCCTATGGCTATGTCGGCGTGCGCATCACCCGCACTGCCGAATTTGAACCTGAGCTATTGGCGGCTTTGGCGCGAGATCAGGGCACGCTGATTGAAGTGATGCTGGATGTGGATGTGATCACCACTCGTGGCACCCTGAGCTCGATTCAGCAAGCAGCTTTGGCTCGCCAGCGCGGCCAGGCCTGAACAGGCCCACCGGCTCTCAGGTGAAGAAGCTCTTGAGCCTGTCGGCCCAGCTACCCTCGCCGGGGGAGTGTTTCTCGCCACCTTTTTTCAGCGAATCATCCAATTCGCGCAGCAGCTTGCGTTGGTGTTCGGTCAGCTTGACCGGTGTTTCCACCACGATGTGGCAATAGAGCGCGCCAGGATGGCTTGAGCGCACGCCCTTGATGCCCTTGTCACGCAGGCGGAACTGCTTGCCCGACTGCGTGCCCTCGGGGATGTTGATCGACACCTTGCCGTTGAGGGTTGGGACGTCGATTTCACCGCCCAGCGCCGCAGTGACCATGCCGATGGGAACTGAACAGTGCAGATCATCTCCATCGCGCTCAAAAATATCATGCTTGGAGATGCGGATCTCGATATAGAGGTCACCGGGCGGGCCGCCGTTCATGCCTGGTTCGCCATTGCCCGAGCTGCGGATGCGCATGCCATCGTCGATTCCAGCGGGAATCTTCACTTCCAGCGTCTTCTGTTTTTTCACCCGTCCTTGGCCGGAGCAAGTGGTGCAGGGCTCGGGGATGATCTTGCCGCTGCCTCGGCAATGCGGGCAGGTCTGCTGCACGCTGAAGAAACCCTGGCGGATTTGCACGGATCCGCTTCCGTGGCAGGTGCTGCAGGTCTTGGCCTGGGTGCCAGGCTTGGCGCCGCTGCCATGGCAGGTGCCGCAGTTGTCCCAGCTGGGAATGCGGATCTGAGCCTCCTTGCCACGTGCGGCCTCTTCCAGGGAAATTTCCATGGCGTAGGACAGGTCGCTGCCCCGATAGACCTGGCGGCCACCCGCCCCGCGGCCACGCCCCTGGCCGAACATGTCGCCAAAGATGTCGCCAAAAGCCTCGGCAAAACCGCCGGCGAAGTTGTCACCCATGCCGCTGCGCATATTCGGGTCGACACCCGCATGACCAAATTGGTCATAAGCCGCGCGCTTTTGCGGGTCGGACAGCATCTCGTAGGCTTCCTTGGCCTCCTTGAACTTTTCTTCAGCTGATTTGGCGCTGTCACCCTGGTTACGGTCAGGGTGATGCTTCATCGCCAATTTGCGATAAGCCTTCTTGATGTCCTCGTCGCTGGCGTTTTTTGCCACTCCAAGGGTTTCGTAATAGTCTCGTTTGGCCATGTTGTCAGCAATTCATGGAGGCAAAACGCCGCGCCGACGATCCGTTGGGACCATGACGACGCGGCGACTCAACGCTTGGCTCGCCCAAGCGATCAACCCTTCTTGACTTCCTTCACTTCAGCATCAACGATGTCATCGTCAGCAGCTTGACTGGCAGACTTGGGGGCATCTGCACCGGATGCACCCGCAGCACCGGCAGCGCCTGCGGCAGCTGCGGCTGCCTGTTCGGCAGCGTACATTTTCTCGCCCAATTTCTGACTGGCCGTCATCAGGGCCTCGGTCTTGCTATCGATGGCGGCCTTGTCATCGCCCTTGATCGCATCTTCAACTTCTTTGATGGCAGCTTCGATTTTTTCCTTCTCGCCAGCCTCCAGCTTGTCTCCATGCTCAGCCAGGCTTTTCTTTACGCCATGCACCGCCGCATCGGCCTGATTGCGTGATTGCACCAGCTCCAGCTTCTTGTGGTCTTCCGCCGCATTGAGCTCGGCATCCTTTACCATCTTCTGGATTTCATCTTCGGTGAGTCCCGAGTTGGCCTTGATGGTGATCTTGTTTTCCTTGCCGGTGCCCTTGTCCTTGGCGCTGACATGCAGGATGCCATTGGCGTCGATGTCAAAGGTCACCTCGATCTGGGGCAAGCCGCGCGGAGCTGGTGGGATGCCTTCCAAGTTGAATTCGCCCAGCAGCTTGTTGCCGGTGGCCATTTCGCGCTCACCCTGGAACACCTTGATGGTCACCGCCGGCTGGTTGTCGTCAGCGGTGGAGAAGGTCTGGGCGAACTTGGTCGGAATGGTGGTGTTTTTGGTGAT
>CAXRBE010000003.1:0-31096 GCA_964228805.1 Burkholderiaceae bacterium | reverse complement strand
GGGCGGCATGTCGGAGCTTACGCCGACATGAGAAGGTGGTTTCAGTGCAGGCTAACTTTCGCGCAGCGAAAGTTAGGCGTAGCGTGCCGAAACTACAACTACCAGCGCACTGATGAAACCGTTGAGGTTCCGTCTGTGCTCCGCCCATATATGGGCGGCATGTCGGAGCTTACGCCGACATGAGAAGGTGGTTTCAGTGCAGGCTAACTTTCGCGCAGCGAAAGTTAGGCGTAGCGTGCCGAAACTACAACTACCAGCGCACAGACAGAACCGTTGAAGTTCCGTCTGTGCTCCGCCCATATATGGGCGGCAGGTCGGAACTTGCGCTGACCCCATTAGGTGCCTCCATGGACTCGCGCCCATGATGGCGCGGCTGCGCCGCTCCCTGGGGGGGCTCCTGGCCACTTTCAGCGCCGCCGATGCCTCCCAACACCCGGTCAGTGGCGAGCCAGCACCGGATTTTGAATTGAGCGACCAACATGGCAGGCTGCGCAAGCTGTCTGAGTGGCGCAGCCAGTGGCTGGTGCTTTATTTTTACCCCAAGGACGACACGCCTGGCTGCACTGCCGAGGCCTGTAATTTTCGTGATGAATGGAAGCAGATCATTGCCTTGGGCGCGCAGGTGGTCGGTGTCAGCGTTGATGGCAGCGCCTCGCACAAGAAATTTGCCGAGAAATACCATCTGCCCTTTACCTTGCTGGCTGATGTTGGCGGCGAAGTGGCACGGCGATATGGGGCACTTTCGGACTGGAAGGTGTTCAAGTTTGCCAAGCGCTACACCTTTGTGATCAATCCTCAAGGCAGGATTGCCAAGTCCTACCTGTCGGTTGACGCCTCGACCCATTCAGCCCAGGTGTTGGCTGATTTACGCCAACTCGGCGCTGGCGGGTCGTAAACAATGCGGGTTTTCTTTTGCTTGCAGGTCTTAAATGTCAAGGTACGATGCTGAACTGAATTTCTCCCATGGCTAAAGAATCCTCCCATATCTCGCCCTTGCGTTTCAAACGCCTGTTGCTCACCGGGGCTGCCGGCGGCCTGGGTCAGGTGCTGCGGCCGCGCCTCAAGGCGCGCTGCGACATCCTGCGGGTCAGCGATATCGCCGACCTAGGGTCGGCCCAACCGGGTGAGGAACTGATGCCCATGCCGCTGCAGGACCGCGCAGGCATGTTGGGTTTGCTCGAGGGAGTCCAGGCTGTGGTGCATCTGGGAGGTGTCTCCACCGAGCAGCCCTTTGACCTGATTCTGCAAGCCAACATCCTCGGCCTGTACAACCTCTATGAAGCTGCGCGCAAGCAGGGGGTGCGACGCATCATTTTTGCAAGTTCCAACCATGTGACCGGCTTCTATCGCCAGGATCAGGTGATTGATGCCGGCATGCCGCACCGACCCGATGGTTACTATGGGGTAAGCAAGGCGTTTGGCGAGGATCTGTCGCGTTTCTACTTTGACCGCTATGGCATCGAGACCGCATGCCTGCGCATCGGCTCTTCCTACCCCGAACCCAAGGACAGGCGCATGCTCGCGACCTGGCTCAGCTACGACGATCTGGAGCGCCTGGTGGTGGCCAGCCTGACCACCCCGGTGCTTGGGCATAGCATTGTCTATGGCATGTCGGACAATACGACCACCTGGTGGGACAACACGCCGGCGCGTCATATCGGGTTTCGACCGCAAGACAGCTCGGAACCATTTCGACATGCCACCGAGGCGCGCCAAGCACCCCTGGATCACAGTGACCCGGCCGTGCTGTACCAGGGCGGTGTGTTTGTCCGCACCGGGCCCTTCGAGGACTGAGCTGTTACGATTTCTTCAACCGCAGAGGAGAACCGCCATGAAACATTTCCTTAAAACCCTGAGTGCTGCCCTGGCCGCCATGACCATGCTGGCGGCGCAGTCGCAGACCATGAAGGCTGCCGATGTGCATCCGCCAGGCTATCCCACGGTGGTGGCGGTAGAGAGCATGGGCAAAAAGCTCGAGGCGGCCACCAATGGCCGTATCAAGTTTCAGATGTTCCCGGGCAGTGTGCTTGGCGGCGAAAAGGAAATGATCGAGCAGACCCAGGTCGGTGCGATCCAGATTCTGCGCACTTCCCTGGGCCCGGTGGGTCCGGTCGTGCCTGAAGTGAATGTGTTCAACATGCCCTTTGTGTTTCGCAACATTGCGCACATGCGCGCGGTGATCGATGGCCCGATCGGGCAGGAGCTGCTGGACAAGATCAGTGCTTCACCGGCCAAGATGATCGGCCTGGCGTGGATGGATGGCGGCTCACGCAGCCTCTACACCAAGAAGCCGGTGCGTAAGCCCGAAGACCTCAAGGGTCAAAAAATCCGGATGATGGGCAACCCGCTGTTTGTTGACACCATGAATGCCATGGGAGGCAATGGCATTGCCATGGGATATGGTGAAGTGTTCACCGCGATTCAGACCGGCGTCATTGATGGTGCCGAGAACAACCCGCCCAGCCTGTACACCGCCAACCACTTCAAGGCTGGCGCCAAGTTCTACACCCAGACCAACCACCTGATCATCCCGGAAATTCTGGTCATGTCCAAGGCGGCCTGGGACAAGCTCTCACCGGCCGATCAGGCCCTGGTGAAAAAGACTGCACGCGAGGCCCAGATGGAGCAGCGTGTGCTGTGGGACAAGGCGGTGGCTGACTACACCGGCAAACTCAAAGCTGAGGGAGTTGAATTCATCGAATTTGACAATCGGCCCTTCTTCAACGCCACCGCGCCTGTGCGTGCCAAGTATGGCGCCCAGTTCACCGAGCTGATGAAACGGATCGAGGCGGTTAAATAGCGGGCTGCAAACTCAGCAAGGAGATGGATTGACAACACCAGCCTATGTGCGCTGGATGGATCGCCTCTACCTGGCCAGCATCTGGGTGGCCGGTACGGCGATCTTCTTTATGGCGCTGATCATCCCCTGGGGCGTCTTTGCGCGATATGTGCTGGGCACGGGCGCGCAGTGGCCTGAGCCGATTGCCATTCTGCTGATGATTGTCTTCAGCTTCATCGGTGCTGCCGCGGCGTATCGGGCCAATGCCCATATTGCTGTGGCCCTTCTGACCGAGCGCTTGCCCGAAGGCTTGCGCCGTTTGGCTGGGTTCCTGGCTGATGTGCTGGTGGGCGCAGCCAGCCTCTTTGTAGCCTGGTACGGCGCTCAGCTGTGCTTTCAAACCATGGGGCAGACCATCAGCGAGCTGCCCTGGTTGCCAGTGGGCGTGACTTATGCCGCGTTGCCTCTGGGCAGTGTGCTGACCTTGTTGTTTGTGATCGAGCGCCGCCTCTATGGCCCGCAGGATGCCCGGCAGGTGGTGAGCCAGGAGGTGCACTGAAATGGATACCCTGGTCCTGATCGGCAGCTTCCTGCTGTTTATGATCATCGGCGTGCCGATTGCCTACTCCTTGGGCATGGCTGCCCTGGTGGGGGCCTGGTGGATCGAGATTCCGCTGGATGCGGTGATGATCCAGATTGCCGCGGGCGTCAACAAGTTTTCACTGCTTGCCATTCCGTTCTTTGTCTTGGCTGGCGCCATCATGGCCGAGGGCGGCATGGCGCGCAGGCTGGTGGCTTTTGCCGGTGTGCTGGTGGGTTTCATCCGCGGCGGACTGTCTTTGGTCAACATCATGGCCTCCACTTTTTTTGGGGCCATTTCCGGTTCCTCCGTGGCCGATACGGCATCTATCGGTACGGTGCTGATTCCGGAAATGGAAAAAAAAGGGTATCCACGTCCATTCGCCACGGCCGTCACTGTGAGTGGCTCGGTGCAGGCCATCCTGATCCCGCCCAGCCATAACGCCGTGCTTTATTCGCTGGCTGCTGGCGGCAGTGTGTCGATTGCTGCTTTGTTCATGGCGGGTGTGCTGCCGGGCTTGCTGCTGGGTCTGGTGCTGGCAATTCTGTGCCTGATCATGGCGCACCGGCACAACTATCCGCGCGGTGAAAGAGTCCCTTTGCGGCAGGCCCTGAAGATTGCTGGCGAAGCGCTTTGGGGACTGATGACGATATTCATCATCCTGGGGGGCATTCTGAGCGGCGTGTTCACTGCCAATGAGTCGGCCTCGATTGCCGTGGTGTGGGCTTTCTTTGTCACCATGTTCATCTACCGCGACTACAAATGGCGCGACCTGCCCAAGCTGGTACACCGCACGGTCAAGACGGTGACAATCGTGATGATCTTGATCGGCTTTGCAGCGGCTTTTGGCTATCTGATGACGTTGATGCAAATCCCGCTCAAGATCACCAGTTTCCTGACCAGCTTGTCAGACAACAAGTATGTCATTTTGCTGCTGATCAATCTGCTGCTGCTGCTGCTCGGCACTTTGATGGACATGGCGCCGCTGATCCTGATCCTGACCCCCATACTGCTGCCGGTGGTCAAGCTCATGGGCGTTGACCCAGTGCATTTCGGCATGATCATGATGGTCAACCTGGGGATCGGGCTGATCACACCGCCGGTTGGTTCAGTCCTGTTTGTCGGAAGTGCAGTGGCCCGCTTGAAGATTGGTGTGGTGACTCAAGCCATGTTGCCTTTCTTTGGCGCCTTGTTGCTGGTGCTTTTGCTGGTGACATATGTTCCGTGGCTTTCGCTTTGGTTGCCGCGCTTGATGGGACTTTGAAATGAATAAATACTCTGGCCAGATTCAAGGTGAGGCCCTCCAGCCAGCCTTTGCGCCCAATCCAAGATATCCAGATCCCCGCATCGAGGTTTTGGATGAACGCTTTCTCAAGTACCGGCTCTTCAGCGCGTCGGTGGAGCAGTTGTTCAGTGGTCTGCGCTGGGCAGAAGGTCCGCAGTGGGTTGGTGACGGACGCTACCTGCTGGTCTCGGATATCCCAAACAATCGTATCCTGCGCTGGGATGAGTGCTCCGGAGCGATCAGTGTGTTTCGTGCTCCCTCGGGCTACGCCAACGGCAATGCGCGTGATCGACAGGGCCGATTGCTCACCTGCGAGCATGGTGGTCGCTGCATCACGCGCACTGAGTACGACGGCTCGCTCACCGTACTGGCTGACAACTACCAGGGCAAGCGACTGAATTCCCCAAACGACATCATCTGCCAACGCGACGGGACGATCTGGTTTACTGACCCGCCATTTGGCATCGCAGGGCATTGGGAGGGCGATATCGCACAGGCTGAACTGCCACATGCGGTCTATCGTTTGACACCTTCTGGCGAACTGCAGCAGGTGCTGACCGACCTGGCAGGCCCTAATGGTTTGGCATTTTCTCCCGACGAGTCGATGTTGTATGTGGTGGAGAGCCGGTCCACCCCCCATCGCCGCATTTGGGCATATGACCTGGGCGACCAAGGACGGTTATCCGGCAAACGGCTCCTAGTAGATGCCCAGGGAGCGGGTGCCATCGATGGCATGGCCCTGGATACCGATGGCAACTTATGGTGTGGCTGGGGCAGTGACGGAAGGCTTGGAGTTGAGCCTGAGGGCCTGGATGGGGTGCGCGTTTTTGCGTCGGATGGCAAGGCCATTGCGCACATTCACTTGCCCGAGCGATGCGCCAATGTCTGCTTTGGTGGGAAAAAGCGAAACCGCCTGTTCATGGCCGCCAGCCATTCTGTCTATGCACTCTACACCAATGCGCAGGGCGCGGTCTAAGTGCTGATCTATGTCCCGGTGAACCGCAAGACAAGCTGCGAGGGACAAATATCATTTCAGTTCGATTGATATTCATCAAGCCTGCTTGATTCCACGAGAACTGCCCGTTTTATCAGGGCTCTAATCAAGTGGTGGGTGTTGAGTGGTGGTGCCTTTGATGGTCTGAGGCAGATCGCCTACTTTGGTGCCTGAAGCTGAACGGAGGTCATGATGAAAAACGCTTTGCTTGCGGTCATTGCAAGCACCAGTTTGCTTGCTTTATCGCCTGGTCTGATGGCGCAACCCCAGGCACAGAATCCACCCGCATCACCCTCCTGGATGGAGCGCTGGTTTGGTCATGGGCCGGGGATGATGGGGTCATATCAGGGTTACCGCCAAGGTGGTGCTTACGGTTGGGAAGGCTATGGCCGGCCGGACCGTGACTGGGGCCCGATGGGGCCCATGATGGGTTACGGCGGGCAAGGCATGATGGGTTACGGTGGGAACGGCATGATGGGCTACGGCGGGCATGCTTTTCGGATGCTAGACCTGAATGAGCAACAGCGCTCGAAGCTCAGCCAGATTCATGACGAGGTGCGCAAGAAAAACTGGGAGCTGATGGGCAAATTGCTTGATGAACAGGCTGTGATGCGTGAGCTTTTTTCGGCGGACAAGCGTGATCCCGCGGCCATCGGCAAGCAGAGCATGAAGGTGGCGGAGCTGCGCCGTCAGTTGCTTGAAGCTTCCGTGGACGCCCATAACCGGATGGAGGCCTTGCTGAGCAAGGATCAGAAGGAGAGGTTGCGCCGTATTGGACGGGGCTGGATGATGGGCACCGATTGATCACAGGCGCTCTGGGGCAGGGTGTTTCAGGAGGTCATCATGATGTTTGATGGATACGGTTGGGGATGGGGTGCCATGGGTTTCGGATTCTTGGGCATGTTGCTGTTCTGGGGACTGTTGTTGGCCGGGGTGGTGGCTGTTGTGCGCATGGCCATGGGTGGTGGAAAGCAGCAACGATCGACGGTTGATCACAAGTCGGCGCTCGATATATTGAATGAGCGCTATGCCCGTGGCGATATCGACCGTGAGGAGTTCCTGCGCAAACGCGATGACCTCAAGCCCTGAGCCAGGTCAGCAAGGAGTTGGACCATGGGCAATAAATACCGGCATGCATCAACTGTGTTGCGCATACTCTTTTCAGGCGCTTTGACAGCAGTTCTGGCAGTACAAGCGGCAATGGCGCAGGCATTGCCCTATGTGCAGACTCTGGGCAGCATTGCCTATATCAGCGGTGGCATTGGGCTGGATGAGAGCACTGCGATCAAGGTCGAAAGGCCCAAGTGGCCGCTGACCATGCTGTTTGCGGTGCAGGGGCGACATCGGCAGGTTTATGCCGCCGATGTTCGGGTGCGGATCCTGGATAAGTCCCAGGCAGAAATCTTTGCCGTGAATGAGGCCGGGCCCTACCTGTTGGTCAGGTTGCCCGCTGGCAACTACACGATCGAAGCTACCCATGCAGGTCAAACCCAGCGCAGGGTCGTGCAAATAGACACCTCCAAACCGCAACAGCAGGGCTGGAGTTGGCCTGAAAAGGCAGGTGAGACGGGGTCTTGAGGCAGAACTGGTTGAGGGGAAGTTAACTTATGAATATCCCCGCCTCATTGCAGCGCGCATAGGCCGTGCCTGGCACGCGCCTTGTTGCAGGCATCATCACCCTCACTAAACTCACGACAGGGTGATGGACGCCACTCATAGATGGCACAACTGACCTGTTCGCCAACTTTTCCATTCAGCGCTGCGCAGCGAATCGGGACGTGGTCGGTGCCCCTCATGCGGCAAGTACTGCCATTAATCTGCACCACCAGACCTTCAGGCACCTGACCGCCCATGCCCTCGACTTCATAGACTGCAAAGTCAACCCGAAAGCTGGCGCAGCATGCTCCGCACTGGGTGCAACCGGACATCAGAGCTGACCCAGCAGAAGGTACTCCATCAGGGCCTTCTGCACATGCAGCCGGTTTTCGGCTTCGTCCCAAACCACGGATTGCGGGCCATCTATCACTTCGGCCTGGACTTCCTCACCCCTATGCGCGGGCAGACAGTGCATGAAGAGGGCATCGGGTTTGGCGGTTCGCATCATGTCCTTGTCGACACACCAGTCGGCGAAAGCTTTTTTGCGGGCTTCATTTTCTGCTTCGAAGCCCATGCTGGTCCAGACGTCAGTGGTCACCAGGTCAGCATTGGCGCAGGCCAGCATCGGGTCTTTGAATACGCGGTAGCAATCTCTGCTGACTCCCGCCACCGCTCGGTCAATTTCATAGCCGCGCGGGGTGCTGACATGAACGGTGAAGCCCAACAATTGAGCCGCCTGCAGCCAGGTATTGGCCATATTATTGCCATCGCCAACCCAGGCCACGGTCTTGCCCTGGATCGAGCCGCGGTGCTCGATGAAGGTAAAGATATCGGCCATGATTTGGCAGGGGTGAAACTCATTGGTCAGGCCATTGATCACCGGCACGCGCGAATACTGGGCAAAGCGATCGAGCTTGGTCTGTTCAAAAGTACGGATCATCACCAGATCGACCATGCGGCTGATGACGCGGGCACTGTCTTCGATGGGCTCGGCACGGCCGAGCTGGCTGTCGCCAGTGGTCAAGTGCACCACACTGCCCCCTAGTTGATACATTCCGGCCTCAAAGCTCACCCGGGTGCGGGTGGAGGCCTTTTCGAATATCAGGGCCAGGGTGCGGTCGGTCAGAGGGTGGTGCTTTTCATAGGCCTTGAACTTGCTCTTGATCAGAGCAGCACGCTCGAACAGATAAGCATATTCATCAGCTGTGAAATTGGAAAACTGAAGGTAATGCTTGAGTTGCTTGGTCATGTTCGGATTGGCTCAGGTTTCTGCCAGGAAGGCTTTGACCAGGGGTGCCAGCAGGGCAACCACTTCGTCAGCTTCAGCTTTGGTCAGTATCAGCGGAGGCACCAGGCGGATGACGCTGTCGGCGGTGACGCTGATCAGCAAACCGGCCTTGGCCGCGCGTTCGGTGAGCACGCCGCAGGACTTGTTGAGCTCCACGCCGATCATCAGGCCCTGGCCACGGATTTCCTTGACGCCCTCAGTCTTACCAAGCTCACGTCCAAGTGAGTCCCGCAGGTGGGCCCCCACCTGGCTGGCATTGTCCAATAGACGGTCCTGTTCCATGATGCGGATGGTTTCCACGCCAGCTCGCATTGCCAGGGGATTGCCACCAAAGGTGCTGCCATGGTTGCCAGGCTGAAAAATATTCGCCGCCTTGGGGCCGGCGATGACCGCTCCCACTGGCACTCCAGAGCCCAGGCCCTTGGCTAGAGGCATCACATCGGGCTGGATGCCGGCCCATTGATGGGCGAACCATTTGCCGGTGCGGCCCATACCGCTTTGCACCTCATCGATCATCAGCAGCCACTGGCGCTGGTCGCAGAGCTGACGCACCTGGCGCAGGTAGTCTTGATGCATTGAATTGACCCCGCCTTCGCCCTGGATGGTCTCGAAAAACACCGCCACCACATTGGGGTTGCCTGCGGTGGCCTTGACCAGCGCATCTATATTGTTGATCGGCACGCGAATGAAGCCAGGGACCAGTGGCCCAAAACCCTTTTGGATTTTTTCATTGCCAGTGGCGCTGAGGGTGGCGATGGAGCGGCCGTGGAAGGCTTTTTCGTAAACCACGATTTGCGGGTTGTCGATGCCCTTGTCGTGGCCGTATTTGCGCGCCATCTTGAGCGCGGCTTCATTGGCCTCCAGTCCGGTCGAGCAGAAGAACGCATTGCTCAAACCAGACCGCTCAACCAGCAGGGCCGCCAATTCCTCCTGCAGAGGTATGTGGTAATAGTTCGAGCAGTGGATCAGTTTGCTGAGCTGGTCTTGCAGGGCAGCAACCAGACGGGGATGGTTGTGACCCAGGGTGTTGACGGCAATGCCTCCCAAGGCATCCAGGTAAGACTTACCCTGGCTGTCCCATACGCGGCAGCCCTGGCCGTGCGTCAGCGCAATCGGCAGCCGGCCATAGGTGTTCATGACATGGGGTGAGGTGGCTTCGACGGTGTTGAGCTCGGCGGTCATGGCTTGAAGTTTCTGGCGAATCACAAAAAGCAATGCGGCCCAACGCAGGTTGGGCCGTCGGGAGTTGATTTTAGACCCAGCGCCCGGCTGGCCGGCTGCGGGTCTGACCACCTCCAGCCTCACGCTTGAATTTAAGTCTTATATAAGATATAATACATCTGATTTGATGGGTGCTCACGCGCTGCGAGCACCGGGTTGAAACAAGCCAAGGACTGTGGATTGAAGATGACTGATGACGCTGCCAGCAAGACTTTCTTCATTTTGGGGCAGACCCGCCAGGGTAGGCTGTTTCGGCCCAGTGACTGGGCAGAACGACTGGCTGGCGTGATGGCCCAGTTTCACCCGGCCGCCAGAGGCCCCCACAGTCACCTGGCCTACTCGCCTTGGTGCGTGCCCACCACCATGGGGGGACTGAGATGCGTCAGGGTCAACCCGGCGCTGCGTGATTTTGAGCCGATGGCCTGGGATTTCTGCGTCAATTTTGCCCGCGACAATGATTTGCTGACGCGGGAGCAGGCGCTGCACGCACAGCGACAGCTCGTCGAAGCCTGAAGCAGGCAAGAAAAAAGCCGTCGCAAGACGGCTTTTTTGTTCTGCTGACAGCGCACCCCTTACAAACGGCGCATGGGCGCTAGGCCCAGCGTGCGATGCCTGAAATCAGGCGGCCAGGGCCTTGACCTTGGCTGATAGACGGCTCTTGTCGCGAGCAGCCTTGTTCTTGTGAAAAATACCTTTGTCGGCCACGGTGTCCACCACCGCCTGCATCTTGGCAAACAGTTCAGTGGCTTTGGCTTTGTCGCCGCCAAGGACGGCCTTTTCGACATTCTTCACCGCAGTACGGTATTTGGAGCGAAGGGAGGTATTGGCCGCGTTGAGCTTGACGTCCTGACGTGCTCGTTTGCGGCCTGATGCCAGGCGCGGGTTCTTTTTCTTTGGCTTTCCAGAGGCCATGATGATGATTCCTTGTGTCTGTGGATGTTGTCAGCAGAACCGGCGATTTTAGCAGTTTTTGCTTTCTTGATGGGTGTTCTGTCCACGCCGCGACTGAGTGATCCTCTACACTGGCGTACGTGAGCCTGTTCAAAGCCGCTTCGACGGTTTCCCTGTTGACCCTGGCTTCGCGCATCACCGGCCTGATGCGCGAACTGACCATCGCCGCCACTTTTGGTGCCAGCGCGTTGACCGATGCCTTCAATGTGGCGTTTCGAATTCCTAATTTATTTCGCCGCCTGTTTGCGGAGGGCGCCTTCAGCCAGGCCTTTGTGCCGGTGCTCGCCGCCGCCCGGGCACAGGAGGGAACGGCAGCGACCCAGTTGATGGTTGATCGGGTTGCCAGCCTGCTGGTGGCAGCCTTGCTCCTGACCTGTGTGCTGGGGGTGGCCGGGGCTCCTGTGCTGGTGTGGTCCTTGGCCAGTGGCCTGCAGCAGTCGGCTGGCAGCTTTGAAGCCGCTGTGCTGATGACGCGCTGGATGTTCCCCTACATTGCCTTCATGTCGCTGGTGGCGCTGGCGGCTGGAGTGCTCAACACCTGGCAGCGTTTTGCGATTCCCGCCGTCACTCCGGTGCTGCTCAATCTGAGCCTGATCGGCGCGGCCTGGCTGCTAGCGCCCTGGTTTGGCACCCTGGGCTGGCAGCCGATCTATGCCCTGGCAGCTGGCGTGATGGTGGGTGGTGTGTTGCAGCTGACGGTCCAGGCTCTGGCGCTCAGACGGCTGGGGCTGTTGCCAAGCATTCGCCTGGGCTGGGCTGCCTTGCGCGAGGCCAAGGCGGATTCGCATACCCGCAGCATCTTGCGCCTCATGGTGCCTGCACTCCTGGGTGTGAGCGTGGCGCAAATTTCCCTGCTGATCAACACCCAGATCGCCTCGTATTTGGCGCCAGGCAGCGTCAGTTGGCTGAGCTATGCCGACCGGCTGATGGAATTTCCCACCGCCTTGCTGGGTGTAGCGCTCGGTGTGGTGCTGATGCCGCAATTGGCTACCGCCAAGGCCACGGGGGATATGCAAGCCTATTCGGCCATGCTGGACTGGGGCTTGCGACTGGTGGTGCTGCTGAGCCTGCCATGTGCCATCGCCTTGCTGGTACTCGCCCAGCCCCTGGTGGCTGCGCTCTATCACTACGGCGCCTTCAGCGACCATGATGTGCGCCAGACCTCGCTGGCCCTGATGGGTTGGGGTGCGGGGTTGCTCGGGGTGGTGGCGGTCAAAGTGCTGGCACCTGGCTATTACGCCAGCCAGGATATTCGCACCCCGGTCAGGATTGCAGTCATCGTGCTGGTTCTGACCCAACTCATGAACCTGGCATTTGTGCCGCTATTCCTGCATGCCGGGCTGTCGCTGTCGATTGGCCTGGGGGCCTTGATCAATGCGCTCTGGTTGCTCCTTGGCTTGCGCCAACGGGGCAGCTACCGGCCCGCGCCGGGTTGGGGTCGTTTCTGCTTGCAGGTCTTGGCCGCATCTGCCCTGTTGGCAATATTCTTGCTCTGGTCAGCCCAGGCCGTGCCCTGGCTGGTGCTGAGAGCCGAGCCGCTGATACGGCTTGGCTGGCTGTTGGCGGTGCTGGCTGGCGCAGCGCTGATTTATTTTGGCATGGCGGCCGCAATGGGGATGAAACTCGCTCAGCTGGTGCGACGCTGATGATGCAGAATTTGTTAAACCCCACACCGCTGGACTATTTCGCCACTCTGGTGAAGTCGGATACCCATTTTCCCTTGCTGGAGGCGGCTGCCAGCCTGGCGCAGGATGATCACCCCGGCCTGGATGTTCAAGCAGTGCTGGCAGAGGTGGACCAGTTGCTGTCGGACGTGCGCTGCCGCATACCCGCTGATGCACCGGGTGTCTACAAGCTGCGAATCCTGAACCAGTATTTCTTCAAGGATCTGGGCTTTGCTGGCAATATCAATCACTACCACGACCCTGCCAACAGTTTCCTGCACTGTGTCTTGCGCAGTCGGCGTGGCATCCCTATTTCCCTGGCCGTGCTCTGGCTGGAACTGGCGCAGGGCCTGGGGCTGGCTGCCCGCGGCGTGTCTTTTCCCGGGCATTTTCTTGTTCGTGTCAACCTGTCCCAGGGGCATGTGCTGATTGACCCTTTTAGCGGTGAGTCCCTCAGCCGTGAGGAACTGGTGGAGCGGCTTGAGCCTTATCGACGCGGACTGCGCCCGGCGATCTCACAGGACCTGCCGCTGGGCGTGTTTCTGCAAGCCGCAACTCCGCGCGAAATCATCGAGCGCATGCTGCGCAACCTCAAGGAGCTCTACCGCTCACAACCTGACCTGCCGCGTCTGCTCGCGGTGCAGGACCGGCTTCTGGTCTTGTTGCCAGACTTATGGGTGGAATACCGCGAGCGAGGTTTGACCAATGCAAGCTTGGGGCAAACCCGTCAGGCAGTGCAGGATCTGGAAACCTACCTGGCGCACGCCGGACCACAGGAGGATTCCAGCATGATTGCCCAACGTTTGAGCGAACTCAAACGTCAGCGCAGCTGAATGCTGGCTGCAGGATGCCGCGCAGGGCCGGGCTGCGGTGCATGGATGCTCACAGCGTGGACTGGCGTTCAGGCCGCTGGGTGTGCAGATTTGCGCCTGATTAGCAGCAGCAAGGCCAGCAGACTGAAAAAAACTCCAGCAAGAAAGGCAGCGGGGGCGCCCCAGAGATCCCACAAAAGACCCGCCAGTGCGCTGGCCACCAGCATGGCCAGGCCACTGATCAGGTTGAAGATGCCAAAGGCGGTGGCGCGCAGCTCAAGCACTGCGGTATCAGCCACCATGGTGGCCAGCAAGCCCTGGGTCATGGCCATGTGCAGACCCCACAGGACAATACCGCCCCACAGCATCGGCCCACGATTGTCCAGGGCCAACAAGAGGTCGGCGCCGATCAACAGCACAAGGCCGATGGCCAGCAGCATGCGGTGACTCATCTGGTCAGCCAGCGCGCCGCAGGGGTAGGCGCCCAAGGCATAGAAAAAGTTCATGACGATCAGAACCAGTGGCACCCAGGCCAGGTTCAGCCCACCTTGCTCAGCCCGCAGCACCAGGAAAGCCTCTGAAAAGCGCGCCAGGGTGAAAACTGCACCCAGGCCCACCACCCACCAATAGTCAGAGCTGAGTCGGCGCAGGTTGTCGGGCTGCAACGGGTTGATGCGGGGCCCGGTGCTTTCACGGGGCGGTTCACGCACCCCGAGCACCAGCACAGCCACGCAAAGAAAGGCCGGGATAGTGGCCACCCAGAAGACAGCCTGAAAATCGTTGGACCACATCAGCATCAAAGCCATGGCCAGCAAGGGCCCAAGAAAGGCACCGAAGGTGTCGAGCGACTGACGCAGGCCGAAAGCTGCCCCGCGCAACTGAGGGGGTGCAATGTCGGCCACCAGTGCGTCACGCGGCGCGGCGCGGATTCCTTTGCCAATGCGATCGATCAGGCGCGCGGCAATGACCGGCTCGATGCTCGAGGCCAGGGCAAACAGGGGCTTGGTGGCAGCACCCAGTCCATACCCGATCACTGCCAGCGGCTTGCGCCGGCCCCACCAGTCGCTCAGACTGCCCGAGAAGACCCTCACCATCAGGGCGGTGGCTTCGGCAGCGCCCTCCAGCAGGCCGACGCTCAGCATGCTGACGCCAAGGCCAGTGACCAGAAACACCGGCAGCAGGCTGTGGATCATCTCCGAGGACACGTCCATCAGCAGGCTGACAAAGCCGAGTGCCCAAACACCGGCCGGCAGTCGCTTGCTTGCTTGGGGCTCAGGCATGAGGGCCTGCCAGGGAGCTAGTCAGGTCACACAGACCTGCGCGCCCTCACTGCGTGGAGCAATCACCCCGATTTCATGGACACGCTCACCCAGGGCACGCAAGGTTTCGGCCGTGGCTGCCGCATTGACGGCATCTATCACGACCACCATGCCGATACCGTTATTGAAGGTACGGTTCATTTCGTGGTCATCGATGGCGGCAGTTTTCTGCAGCCAGCGGAATAATTCGGTCTGCGGCCAACTCCCTTTTTTGAGCCGGGCTGACATGCCCTCGGGCAGCACTCGCGGAATGTTTTCCAGCAAACCCCCGCCGGTGATATGAGCCAGGGCCTTGATCGGGTGCTTGGCCAGGGTGGTCAGGATGTTTTTTACATAAATGCGAGTAGGCTCCATGATTGCCTGGCGAAACGGCCTGCCGTCCAGCATGGAGGGAATGCCACCGTCGCTGGCGTGGGCGCGTTCAATGCATTTGCGCACCAGGGAAAAGCCGTTGGAATGCACCCCGCTGGAGGCCAGGCCCAGGACCACATCACCGGCCACGATGTTCTGGCCGGTCAGAATGGCAGATTTTTCCACCGCGCCGACACAGAAGCCTGCCAGATCGTATTCGCCTTCAGGGTACATGCCGGGCATCTCAGCTGTTTCTCCGCCAATCAGCGCGCAGCCGGACAATTCGCAGCCCCGGGCCACCCCACCCACCACCGCGCTGGCGGTGTCCACATGCAATTTGCCGCAGGCAAAGTAATCCAGAAAGAACAGCGGTTCGGCTCCCTGCACCAGCACATCATTGACGCTCATGGCCACCATGTCGATGCCAACCGTCTCATGCATATTCCATTCGAAGGCCAGCTTGAGCTTGGTGCCTACTCCATCAGTGCCCGAGACCAGGACGGGTTCGCGATAACGCTTGGGCACCTCAAACAGGGCGCCAAAACCGCCAATGCCGGCCAACACCCCCTCACGCATGGTTTTTCTGGCCAGGGGCTTGATGCGATCGACCAATGCGTCTCCGGCGTCGATGTCTACACCGGCATCCTTGTAAGACAGTGGGGAGGGGGTGGGTGTGCTCATGGTATGGACAGAATTCGGCAAGTGACGCCGGTGCCGATAGAATTTGCAAGATTTTAAGGGCTTGCTCCTCCCCCTGTTTTGATGCAACTGACATCTGTCCAAAAAAGCGCCATCGTCTGGCTTGCTGCGGCTGCTGTTTTGGCCATGGTGCTGTGGTTGCTGGCGCCCGTGCTGGCGCCTTTCGTTGTGGCGGCGCTGTTGGCCTATGCCCTGACACCGGTGGTCGATCGGCTTGATGCCCTCTGGGGCGGACGTCTACCGCGCCTGCTGGCGGTTTTGCTGGTCGAGGTCCTGTTTATTCTGGTGCTGCTAGGCCTGGTGATGCTGCTGGTGCCAATTCTGGCCAAGGAGTTGCCAGCCCTGCGGGAAAAGGTGCCTGGTTTGCTGGAGCGGGCCAATGACGGCTTGCAGCCTGTGCTTGCCCAGTTGGGTATTGAGTTTTCCCTTGATATGGCCAACATCAAGCCCGCCGTCATGCAGTACCTGCACGCCAACTTTGATGACACCCTGGCTTCATTGCTGAATTCCCTCAAGATCGGCGGCAGCATGGCGCTGACTGTGCTTGGCTATGCAATCCTGATACCGGTGGCCCTGTTTTTTCTCTTGCTGGACTGGAAACGCTTTGTTGCCAACCTGATTGTCCTGGTGCCGCTGCGGCTGCGCGCAGGATTTGACGATTTCATGGGCGAAGCCGATGCTGTGCTCGGTCAATATCTGCGCGGCCAATTGCTGGTGATGCTGATATTGGCAGCTTATTACAGTCTGGGGCTGAGCCTATTCGGTCTTGAGCTGGCATTGCCGATTGGCGTCTTTACCGGCCTGGCCATTTTCGTGCCCTATGTGGGCTTCGGTCTGGGTCTGTGTTTGGCGGCGCTGGCCGGATTTCTGGAGTTCACTGCAGCAGGCGGGGCCAGCCAGGTTTTGCTGATGCTGCTCCTGGTTTATGGAACCGGACAGCTGGTTGAGGGTCTTTTCCTGACGCCTCGCCTGGTGGGCGAGCGCATCGGCCTGCATCCTTTGGCGGTGATATTTGCCTTGCTGGCTTTTGGCCAGTTGTTTGGCTTTGTCGGAGTCATGGTGGCCTTGCCGGCCAGCGCGGTCTTGCTGGTGGCGGTGCGGCGATTGCGCGCGCGCTACCTTGACAGCGCGCTCTACCGCGGCTGAGTCCCAATGAACAGCATGGCATGAAACAACTTGCCCTGGATATAGGCTTGGCTGGCGGCCCCAGCCTGGCAAACTTTTTTGCCGGCCCGAATGAGGCAGCCTTGAGCCACCTCAGACTTTGGCTAGGCAAGCAGGCCAGCAACGCCCAGCGCTCGCCTGTTCCCACCTATTTGTGGGGGGCCGCCGGTAGCGGCAAAAGCCATCTGTTGCGTGCTGTGCGAGCTGCATTGGCCGAGGAAGGGACTTTGGCAGGATGGCTTGATCCCTTGTTGCCCGAACCACCGGCTTTTGATCAGCGCTGGGGAGCGGTGTTGCTGGATGATGTGCACCTCTTCACAGCCGTGCAGCAGCAGGCGGCCTTCAACTGGTTTGTTAACGCCCAGTCCCAACAGATCGCTGTGCTTGCCGCAGGCGAACTGCCGCCAGCCGACTTGCGTCTGCGCGAAGACCTGAGGACCCGCCTGGGATGGGGACATACTTTTGCCTTGCTTGCCTTGAGCGAGCCAGATCGGCGAGCAGTGTTGCGGCAGCAGGCAGATGCACGCGGTGTCTTCCTCAGCGACGAGCTGATAGACTATTTGCTAAGCCGTTTCAGTCGTGATCTGGGTAGCCTGGTTCAAATCCTGGACCAGCTGGATGCCTATGCTCTGAGAACCCAGCGCACCATCACAATCCCGCTGCTCAAAGCCATGTTGGACGACCTATGAGCGAAGCGGCGCATTTTTCGACCTTGCCCTGCGCCCCTGCCTTGTCAGAGACAATAGTGCTGTCGGCAATCCGGCGCATGGTGTCCACCGGGCCGCGCCCTGCGGGCGTACCGCCAAGCTGATTGCCATGCCGAAAACACGCAAACTTGCCCTGTTTGATCTGGACCATACTCTGCTGCCGATCGACTCTGACTACTCCTGGGGCACATTCACAACCACCCTGGGCTGGACCGATCCGGTTGAGTTTTCCCGTCGTAATGACCAGTTCTACGCCCATTACCAGGCTGGCACACTGGATGTGCATGACTATGTGCGCTTTGCCACCGAGGCGGTGCGCCTGCGAGGGAAAGCCGAAGCACTGGCTGCGCGCGAACGCTTCATGCGCGAGGTCATCATTCCAGCCATTCGCCCCCAGGCGCTTGAGTTGGTGCGCGGGCATCAACTCGCAGGCGATGAAATCGCCATCATCACCGCGACCAATGAGTTTGTCACCCGGCCTATTGCCGACGCCTTTGGTGTGCAGAACCTGATCGCGATTGAACTGGAGCGTGATGACGCAGGTTGGATCACTGGCGAAATCAGTGGCGTGCCTTCTTTTCGGGAAGGTAAAGTCAAGCGGCTGGAGCAATGGCTGCTGGCACGTGGGCTGACTTGGGGGCTGGCCGACATCACTTTCTACAGCGACTCGCCCAATGACCTGCCCTTACTGGAGAATGTGGACCACCCTGTGGCCACCAATCCTAGCGATCAGCTACGCACCACTGCGCTACAACGGGGTTGGCGCATTCTGGATCTGTTCTGAAGACCGGTCTGTCCTGACCCCACAGACCAAAACCATGGAAATCCATGATCAAAAGAATCATTGACAAGCTCTTGGGCAGTGGCCGCAAATCCATGTTTGGTCGACGCCAGGACATCGGGCCAGCTGAACATGGCATCGATCCGGTCCTGGTGGACAAGCGCGCCATAGATGTGGTTCATACCCTGAAGCTGGCTGGTTATGAAGCCTATATCGTGGGCGGTGCCGTGCGAGATCTGTTGCTCGGCTTGCAGCCCAAGGACTTTGATGTGGCCACCAATGCCACCCCTGAGCAGGTGAAAGCCCTGTTTCGACGCGCTTTCATCATTGGGCGACGCTTTCGGATTGTTCATGTTGTCTATGGCCGCGGCCGCGAGCATGAGGTGATTGAAGTCTCCACCTTCCGTGCCTATTTGGACAACTCGGCTGCCGATCAGGTGGCCGGCAACGAAAGAACCAGCAAAAGCGAGTTGGCCGGATTGAGGCATGCGGTCGATGCGAGCGGACGTGTGCTGCGTGACAATGTGTGGGGGCCGCAGGAGGAAGATGCCACCCGTCGCGATTTCACTGTCAATGCCATGTACTACGACCCTGAGAGCCAGACCGTGGTCGATTTCCATGGTGGTCTGAAGGACGCCAAGAAGCGCGTCTTGCGCATGATCGGCGATCCGGCCACGCGCTACCGGGAGGACCCGGTGCGCATCATCCGTGCCGTGCGGTTTGTCGCCAAGCTCAGTGAACTCGGATTCAAGCTCGACAGCAAGACAGCTGCTCCCCTGCTCAGTTCGCAGGCCTTGCTGTCAGACGTGCCGCAAAGCCGTTTGTTTGACGAAATGATCAAGCTGCTGCAGACCGGACACGGCATTGCCACCATCGCCCAGCTCAAGGCATTGGGTCTGGCGCGTGGCATTTACCCTCTGCTTGACCTGGTGGTTGAGCGCGCGCAGGAGCCGATGGTGCAGGCCGTCCTGCAAGATACAGACCGTCGGGTGAGTGAGGGCAAGCCGGTGGCCCCCAGCTTCCTGCTGGCCTGTGTGCTGTGGGCCGATGTGCGAGCCGGCTGGCGCCGACGCCTGGACTCAGGCGAACATGCGCACCCGGCCCTGCAGGGCGCGATCGACGATGTCTTCAATGCCCGTATCGGTGATGTCTCGGGACGCGGCAAGCTCGCAGCCGACATGCGTGAAATCTGGATGATGCAACCGCGCTTTGAAAAACGCGTAGGTCGTATGCCTTTTGGACTGGTCGAGCAACCCCGTTTTCGTGCCGGTTTCGACTTCATGCGCCTGCGCGCCGATGCCGGCGAAATTGACGAAGTGCTGGCCGACTGGTGGGAGGAGTTCAGTCTGGCTGACGAGGACCTGCGCCAGGACATGGTGGACCAGGTGCGCGAGGAGCAACAAAGCCGTCCTCGTGCCCGTCGGACTCCCGTGGTGCCGGCTGGCGCAGCCAGGCCTGCCGATGCGCAAGGCGATGCCAAGGGCGAGACCGATGCTGCGCCCAGGAAACGCCGTCGCCGGCGCCGACCCGCCAGCCGCAGAGCCTCTGAAGGCGGTGGCAGCGAAGGCTGAACGTGACCAGGGCCTTTATCGCGCTGGGCGCCAATCTGGGCGATGCACGTGTTACCTTAGGCTGGGCCATGGATCAGATCGCCGGTTTGCCTGGCACGCAGCTCACGCGCCGCTCGTCGCTATATCGCAGCGCGCCTGTTGGTTCCAGCGGGCCGGACTACATCAACGCTGTGGTCGAGGTGGAGACCATGCTGGCTGCGCTGCCACTGCTGCATGCCCTACAAGCCATCGAGCAGGCTGCTGGGCGCAAGCGGCCTTACCACAACGCGCCGCGAACCCTTGATCTGGACATCCTGCTGTATGGTGATGTGCGCTGCGAAACAGCGGAGTTGACGCTCCCGCATGCCCGCATGTATGAGCGCGCCTTCGTGTTGCTGCCGCTGGCCGAAATTGAACCGCAACTGGTCTTAACTGGTCAGTTGCAGGCAATTCAAGACCAGAGGGTTGAGCGGCTGGCCTGAAACTTGATCAGCCTACCTCGGCGATCATCTCAATCTCCACGCAGGCTCCCAGAGGAATCTGCGCCACCCCAAATGCGCTGCGCGCATGCGCTCCAAGTGGGCCAAAGACTTGGCCCAGCAGCTCGCTGGCGCCGTTGGTCACCAGATGCTGCTCGGTGTACTCGGAGGTGGAGTTCACCAGCGACATCAGCTTGACGATGCGTTTGACCCGATTGAGGTCACCCACGGCCGCATTCAGAGTGCCCATGAGGTCGATCGCTACTGCGCGAGCTGCGGACTTGCCCTCTTCGGTGCTCATGGTTTTGCCCAATTGTCCCACCCAGGGCTTGCCATCTTTCTTGGCAATGTGGCCACTCAGGAAAATCAGATTGCCGGTTTGCACAAAAGGCACATAGGCCGCTGCCGGCGTGGCCACCGGTGGCAAAGAGATGCCAAGTTCCTTGAGTTTGTTATAGATGCTCATGAAGATTCCTAAATGAAAGTGAAAGTCGCGATCACCCATTGTCCAATATCTTCAGATCCAGGCCACATATGCCGATACGGACGGCGTAAGCTGCGAAAATCTCAGCTTTTGATCAGCCAGCTGTCCATGTCTTATTCCGTCAAGGAGATTTTTTACACCTTGCAAGGTGAGGGTGCCCAAGCGGGCCGCTCCGCGGTGTTCTGCCGCTTTGCCGGCTGCAATCTGTGGAGCGGTCGTGAAGAAGACCGTTCACAGGCGGTCTGCCAGTTTTGCGACACTGAGTTTGTCGGCACCGACGGCCCGGCTGGAGGCAAGTTTGCCAGTGCCGATGCCTTGGCTGATGCGATCGCCCGAATTTGTGAGGCGCCGCAAGAAGCGGGTCGTTATGTGGTTCTCACTGGTGGAGAGCCCTTGTTGCAGGTGGACGAGCCCCTGACTAGGGCCATGCACGAGCGCGGCTTCACCATTGCCGTTGAGACCAATGGCACGCTTGCTGCACCACCTGGGCTGGACTGGATATGCGTCAGCCCCAAGGGCCGGGCGCCACTGGTTTTAAGGCAAGGCAATGAATTGAAGCTGGTCTTTCCTCAGCAAGGGGTCGATCCGGCAGATTTCGAGAGCCTGAAGTTTGACCACTTTTTTCTTCAACCCATGGATGGACCCAGACGCGAGGAAAATACCCGCCTGGCGGTGGCTTATTGCAAGCAACACCCGAAGTGGCGGCTCAGTCTGCAGTCACACAAGATGATAGGAATTCCTTAGGGCCTGTCCCCACGAATGTCACAGGATGTGTTGCACAACAAAATGATCATGCGCCAGGTACGGGGTAGCCAATTGGCCCGGTTTCCGACAAGCCGGCTCAACGTCCTGCATGGTATTTTCGGACGAATCCCGGATAAAACATGGTGAAAATCGCACTATTCTTTGATGCACCTGCAGCCCAGGTTGCCCGCCGTAGCATCGCTGCGGGCATAGATTGGTGCGGTTTTCATCATGTTCGCACTTGCGAAATCAGCACGGACAGGCCCTAATGCACGAAATCAGCCAGCGTTTTTTCTTTGATGCCGCCCATACCCTGCGCCGTGAGATCGAGGCCGAGGGCAGCCGACGTGTCCACGGCCACACTTACCATGCCGAAGTGGTGCTGCGTGGCGAACCTGATCCGACATCGGGCATGGTGTGGGACCTGGGCCAGGTCCGTCTTGAGGTCAATGCCTTGCGAGAGCGGCTAGACCATCGCTTTCTTGACGAGGTGGCGGGTATTGGCATTCCCACACTCGAAAACTTGTGCAGCTATATCTGGAACGAACTCAAACCTCGCTTACCCGGTATGGTCGCCGTGGTGGTGCAGCGGCATGGGATTGGTGACAAGTGCGTCTACCGGCCTTGAGGCAGGACAATCTCTTCAGAAAAAGGCTGTCTCATTCACATCGGGACGCAGCCTATACTTCAGCCCACGCGGTCGGGCGCCTGTTTGTCAGGCGCGAGTATTAGCTCAGAAGGACGCCCCAGGGCTGACGCAAATATTCTGGAATCACTTCTTATGCCAACGATTTACGAAAAACGCACATATTCCGTTCAGGTTGGAAAAATGCCCGAGGTAGTTCGTCTGTATCAGGAGCTTGGTTGGCCAGCACTGGACAAGGGTGGTTTCGCCCAAAAACTGATCGGTTATTTTTCCTCAGATACCGGCGAGTTGCATCAGCTGGTGCATCTGTGGCGCTTTGACAGCGATGACGATCGGCGCGCACACTGGAAGCGCCTGTTTGAAAATCAGGAATTCATGGCCTTTGCCGCGCAGCTGCGGCCGCTGCTGAGCAAGCAGGATGTACAACTGATGCTGGCCGCCCCCTGGGGGCCGCATCCCTGAGCAGACCCATTGCCAGTAGGGTGTAGCCCTGCGGCCATGCTAGCATCGTCTTTCATTGATGGCGGCTGCTGACCCGGCACATGCCGATCATGGTTCAACAGTCCCAGCAAAAAAACCAGCCCATGAAGTTGACGATCGCCACCCGGGTCAGCCGCCTTGCATTGTGGCAGGCAGAGCATGTCAAGGCTTTGCTGGAGCGGCAAGGTCATCTGGTCACGTTGCTTGGAATGACCACTCGTGGCGATCAGATCCTGGACCGGTCGCTCAGCCAAGTCGGAGGCAAGGGACTGTTTGTCAAAGAACTCGAAGTGGCGCTGGAGGAGGGACGCGCCGACCTGGCGGTGCACTCCTTGAAGGACATTCCGATGGAGTTGCCCCCGGGCTTCCAGCTCGCCTGTGTGATGGAGCGAGAAGACCCACGCGATGCTTTTGTCTCCAATCGGTATGCCAGGCTTGCCAATTTGCCTCCGGCTGCGGTGGTGGGCACATCCAGCCTGCGGCGCAGTGTCCTGCTGAAAGCGCTGCGCCCTGACCTGAAAATCGAGCCCTTGCGCGGCAACCTGGATACCCGACTGCGCAAACTCGACGAGGGGCAATTTGATGCCATTGTGCTGGCCGCTGCTGGTTTGAGAAGGCTGGGCCTGGATGGTCGTATCCGCGCCGAGTTTGAGCCTGATGAGATATTGCCGGCCGCCGGCCAGGGTGCGCTGGGCATTGAAATCTGCACTGCGCGCCTGGATGTTCAGCACGCACTGTCAGGGTTGGTGCATTGGGACACCTGGCTACGGGTGGCGGCAGAACGCGCGGTGAGCCGGGCCATGGGCGGCAGCTGTTCCATGCCGCTGGCGGCCTATGCGACGCTTGAGCCCGGCGGCTTGCATGTGCGGGCTGCCTGGGGCGACAGCCTGGGTAGCCTGCCGCTGGTGCGCGCGCAACTGCGTGGCGAGGTTGTCGACCTGGATGCCGCTGCCAGCCTGGGTGAACAGGTCGCCGCCCAATTGCGTGCGGGCGGCGCGCATTGAGGCCACCCTTGGCCATGCGTGTCATCATCACCCGACCTCAGCGCGATGCCCAGGCCTGGGCGCGCACACTGAGCGAGGCAGGGCACACTGCCCTGGCCCTGCCGCTGATAGATATTGCACCGATTGATGATGAGCGACCTATTCGTGCTGCCTGGCACCAATTGGCAAACTACCAGGGTGTGATGTTTGTCAGTGGGCACGCGGTGGAGGGTTTTTTTGCCGCGCGACCGTCCGCTGCGCCTGGCTTTGGCGCACCCACCCGGGCCTGGGCCACCGGACCTGGCACCCAGGCCGCTCTGTTGCGAGCGGGTGTGGCGGCCGCGCACATCGATGCGCCGGGGGCAGGTCAGTTTGACTCCGAAGCACTCTGGTCCGTGATGCACCAGCAGCTCAGCGAGGGCTGCCGGGTCCTGATAGTGCGCGGCGCGGATGGTCACCAAGCCGCTCAGACGCAGGGCCTGGGGCGGGACTGGTTTGCCGCCCAGGTCCAAAGGCTCGGCGGCCAGACAGACTTTGTGGTGGCTTACCAGCGCAAGATTCCGCGCTGGAGCGAACTTCAGCGCACACAGGCCAAGCAGGCAGCCAGTGATGGGTCAATCTGGCTGTTCAGCAGCAGCGAGGCTGTGGCCAATCTGGGTGCCTGCCTGGAGGGTCAGGACTGGAGCCATTCATGTGCAATTGCCACTCATGTGCGCATTGCCCAGGCCGCCCGTAGCGCAGGTTTTGGTGTTGTGATTGAGTCACGTCCGGTACTGGCAGACATTCTGGCCTCGATAGAATCGTTTCGATGAATACCGAGTCCAGGGACAAAGCCGCCGATGCCGCGGCGTCCGATGCCACCAGTTTGCAGGCTGCCCAGCTTGCACCACGGCCTGCTCCCCAGCGCGCACTGTTGCTGTTCCTGGCAGCTGCGGCGGCCCTGGGATTGGTGCTCAGCGCCTTGTTGTGGCAACGCCTGACTGATATGCAGGCCCAACTGGCGCGTCAGAGTGCTGACAGTGGAAGCCTGTCTTCCGAGGCGCGTACTTTGGCCCGCCAGGCGCTGGATCAAAGCCGCGAAAACACGGCACGGCTTTCGGTGATGGAGGCACGCTTGAGTGAAGTCGCCTTGCAGCGTGGGCAGCTGGAGGAGCTGATGCAGAGCCTTTCACGCTCACGTGATGAAAACCTGGTGGTTGATATTGAGTCGGCCCTGTACCTGGCGCAGCAACAGGCCCAGCTTACCGGCAGCGTGGAACCCTTGCTGGTTGCATTGCGGGTTGCCGAGCAAAGACTCAAGCGTGCCGCGCAGCCTCGGCTGGCCCCGGTACAGCGCGCCATTACCAAAGACATGGCCCGAATCAGGGCCACGGTGGTGTCGGACCTGCCCACTCTGCTGGCCAAGCTGGAAGAGCTGGTCCGGCTGGCTGACGAACTTCCGTTGGCCAACGCGGTTGCGCGGGCAAGCCCTGGCGCAGCCGTTGCCGCCATCAAGCCCCGCCAGGAAGACACGGTGGCCAGTTGGTGGCGTCGCAGCTGGGAAGTGGTGCAGGAGGAGTTGCGTGGCCTGGTGCGGTTGAGCCGCATCGAACAGCCCGAGGCCGCCTTGCTGTCACCTGAACAATCCTTTTTCCTGCGGGAAAACTTCAAGTTCAAGCTGCTCAATGCTCGCCTGGGCCTGCTGGCCCGCCAACTCGATACCGCCCGTGCCGATCTGGCCTCGGCCGCGCTGGCATTGGGGCGCTATTTCGACGGCTCCTCACGCATGACCCAGACTGCGGCGGCCCTGCTGCAACAGGCTCAAGGCCAGATGAAAACGCTCGATCTGCCGCGGGTGGAAGAAACACTGGCGGCCTTGGCTACAGCGGCGGGTGGTCGCTGAGGAACCGGCAAATGCGTGCAGCGATCTGGTTTCTGGCCCTGTTTGGTGTGGCCGTGGCTGCGGCACTTTTTGCTGGCAACAACGAGGCAACGGTGACCGTCTTCTGGCCACCGCAGCGCATTGACCTGTCCCTCAATCTGGTGCTGTTTTTGCTCACTGGGCTGTTTTTCCTGATTTATCTGGCGCTGCGCGCACTGTCCCTGCTGCTGTCCTTGCCGCAACAGGCACGTGATTGGCGGGCCCGGCGTAAGGAACATGCGATGCATGCCGGCATGATGGAAGGGTTGGCACATTTGAACGCAGGGCGCTATGGTCGGGCGCGAAAATCGGCTGAAACGGTTCTGGCGCAGGGTGATATGCTGGACTGGCGAGGACAGGCCAAATCCCTGGGGGTGCAGCTCAGTGTCATGGCGCATTGGCTGGCGGCTGAAAGCGCCCATGCCCTGCAGGACCACGATGCGCGCGAGACGCATGCACGCCAGGGCCTGGCGCTGGCCAACGAAAATGCGATGGCCGAGTTGAGCGAGGGATTGCAGCTTTCTTCCTTGCGCTGGGCAGTCGAAGATCGGGACACTGCCCTGGCTCAGGAGCGCTTGCGGGAGTTGCCCCAAGGTGTCGCGCGTCGCACTCTGGCCATGCGCCTGCGCTTCCAGGCCGCGCGCCTGACCGGGCAAACCCAGCAGGCTCTGGAGTTGGCGCGCCTGCTTGCCAAACACAAGTCATTTTCGGGCGAGGCCGGCCGCGGCATGGTGCGTGGGCTGGCTCTGGAATTATTGCTTTCGGCACATGATGTCCAAAAATTGCAGCAGATCTGGGACTTGCTCGACCCCTCAGAGCGGCGCCAGCCCGAACTGGCCATCGAGGCGGCCCAACGCCTGTTGCAGTTGAACCAAGATACGACTCTGGCCTTGCAGTGGCTGCAGCCGGCATGGGAGCAGATGATCGCCAGCCGACCCCCCTGGCCCCAATGGTCGCTCAAGCTGGTGCAGGTGATGGAGGCGGCCTTTTCCGCTCGTACGACCACTCCTGACCCAGAGTGGTTACGGAGAATTGAAACTCAACAACAGAGCCAGCCTGCCGATCCCTTGCTGCAATACCTGGCGGGTGTGCTGTGCATGAAGCTGAGCTTGTGGGGCAAAGCACAAAGCCTGATTCAGCAATCCCTCGGGCAGTTAAAAAGCCCAGATCTCAGACGCAAAGCTTGGCGCGCGCTGGCGGAATTGGCCGAGCAGCGTTCAGATGCTCAGGCCGCAGCCCAGGCCTGGCGCTGTGCCGCCCTGGAGTGAACAGGTCAGGTTGCGGCGGCTGGCGCAAAGGCGCTAGTCTCTGCCCCGTTGGCTTTAATGGCTGGTAGCCTCGAAGGGCAGAGGCTGCGTGCGCAGATCCTTGCGCGTTTCCACCAGGATCAGCGGGCCCTCATCAAGCACGACAGGCGCGGGCCGTTCACGCGGCACGTGCACCGGCCTGGGTTCGGCAGCAATGGCTGCCTGAGCCATAGCCACCTTGCTGGCGTCGGAGTTGACCCATTGCAAACCGCTGGCAACGGCGATCGATGCCAGTTCGTCCAGGGGCAAGGTGTAGGACTGCACACGAGGCAATCCATTGACCGTGGGGCGGGCCACAGGGGCAAGTGGTTGGGATTCAGCTGCCGCGGTGGATAGGTCTGGTTGCGGCATGGGCGTTGGCTGGGCAGCAGTTGCCAGCTGGAAGCTTGTAGCAGGTGACCCGACTTCCACCTTTGCTTCAATGGCCTCGGGGCGCTCACGGCGATCCCGCCCGTAGCGATCACGCGAGCGGCGTGTGCGTTGGCCGGTCGTGGCCTCGCCAGGCACAAAGGCGGCAGACTCTGGAGGGGTGCTTGGTGATTCAGGCAGGGCTCCGATTGCTTCCAGCGGCAGTTGAGACGCTGTGGCCATTGCCTCTGGGCGGGTTTCCTCGGCTGCGCGAGCCTGACTTTGCCCAGTGGGCTCACGCTCGCGCTCGCCACGGCGCTCACCGCGCGATTGCTCGGCCCGGCCAGCGCGCTCCTGCCGTTCGCCACGGGGTCGTTGCTCAGCGCGATTTCCGCGTTCGGGGCGCTGCTCGCCGGCGGCCTCCGGTTTAGACGCCGTGGCATCGGCCTCGGTTCGCCTAGCCTGAGACTGCCGCTCTGAGCGTGCACCACGTTCGGCACGATCTGAGCGCTCGCCACGCTCCCCACGATTGCCACGGCCGCGTCCACGGCCCTCATCACGTCGGCCGCCGCGGCCCTCCCGGCGTTCCTCTTTTTTCTCGCCAGTCTGTGTGGCGGCGGGTTGAGCAAGCTTGTCTTGGCTGGTGAACAGTTCCTTGATCCAACTGAAAAACCCCTTGCTGGCGGGTGCCTCGGCACGTCCGGCCGGCTCGGCAGCCGGGCTGGCTGGAGCAGTTTTGGGCGGGGCAGCGGCAGGCGCTGGCGCGTCGGGCAAAACGCCCTTGATCACCGGGGTCTGTTTGTTGGTGGGCTCTTGCGAACGACGGGTGACAGTGGTTGCATCTTCGATTTCCTCAGCCATCTTGTAGCTGGCTTCGACATGATCGAGGCGGGGGTCGTCGTGTTTGAGGCGCTCCAGCTTGTAGTTGGGTGTTTCCAGCGACTTGTTGGGCACCAGCATCACATTGATACGCTGTTTGAGTTCGATCTTGGTGATCTCGTTGCGCTTCTCATTGAGCAGGAAGGACGCGGCCTCGACCGGTACTTGTACATGCACCGCAGCAGTATTGTCCTTCTGGGATTCTTCCTGAATGATGCGAAGAATTTGCAGTGCAGAGCTTTCGGTGTCTCGAATATGGCCTGAGCCACCGCAACGCGGGCAGGGAATCGAGGCCCCTTCTGACAGGGCCGGACGCAGACGCTGGCGGCTCATTTCGAGCAGGCCG
Source organism: Burkholderiaceae bacterium (assembly GCA_964228805.1). Classification (GTDB taxonomy): domain Bacteria; phylum Pseudomonadota; class Gammaproteobacteria; order Burkholderiales; family Burkholderiaceae_C; genus Hylemonella. The sequence goes on along the minus strand of CAXRBE010000003.1, from coordinate 2,759 downwards.
AATTTGCTGATCGAGCTGAACTGGACCCGGGCACGATCCTGGCGCAGAGCGTCACGCAGCCGGTTTTCCACTTCACGCCGGTTCCTGCTTTCCTCCATGTCAATGAAATCGATCACGATCAGGCCGCCCAGGTCACGCAGACGCATCTGGCGGGCCACTTCATCGGCGGCCTCCAGGTTGGTGCGGGTGGCGGTTTCCTCGATGTCGCCACCCTTGATGGCGCGGGCCGAGTTGACGTCCACCGAGACCAGGGCCTCGGTGTGGTCGATCACGATCACGCCGCCCGATGGCAGCTTCACTTCACGGGCGTAGGCCGACTCGATCTGGTGTTCAATCTGGAACCGGCTGAACAGCGGGGCATCGTCACGATAACGCTTGACACGCTGAGCATGCTCAGGCATCACATGGTTCATGAACTGCTGGGCCTGCTCGAACACATCGTCGGTGTCGATCAGGATGTCGCCAATATCGCTGTTGAAGTAATCTCGGATGGCGCGGATCACCAGACTGGATTCCTGATAGATCAGGAAAGCACCCTTGGCGCCATTGGCCGCACCCTCAATGGCGCTCCAGAGCTTGAGCAGGTAATTCAGGTCCCACTGCAATTCGGGTGCGCTGCGGCCGATGCCGGCGGTGCGTGCGATGATGGACATGCCATTGGGGTACTCGAGCTGATCGAGGGCCTCCTTCAGTTCGGTGCGCTCATCTCCTTCGATTCGGCGCGATACCCCACCGCCGCGCGGGTTGTTGGGCATCAGGACCACATAACGGCCAGCCAGTGAGATCAGGGTGGTCAAGGCAGCTCCCTTGTTGCCGCGTTCCTCTTTCTCGACCTGGACCAGCAATTCCTGGCCCTCCCTGATCACATCCTGGATTCGGGCCTGGCTGGGCGAAACATTGCCCTGGAAATATTGTCTGGAAATTTCCTTGAACGGTAAAAAGCCGTGCCGGTCCTCGCCATAGTCGACGAAGCAGGCCTCCAGCGAAGGCTCCACCCGGGTGACGATGGCCTTGTAGATATTGCCCTTGCGCTGTTCGCGCCCTTCAATTTCGATTTCGTAGTCGAGGAGCTTTTGTCCGTCGACAATGGCCAGGCGGCGTTCTTCAGCCTGCGTGGCGTTGATCAGCATCCGTTTCATCGGAGCGGTCCTTTCGTATCAGTTCACATGCCCGTGACGGGCGCACGATACCAGGGCTGACGCGATGAAACGAAGGGAATTGCCGGAGAGCCGTCGACTCAGGGACTGAGCCGCGACATAGGCGCGTGGATGGGGGCGAGAAACAATGTGTGTGCAAGCGCTGCCAGATGGCCGGTTCTTCGGGTCTGCAGAGAGGGCAAGAGGGGCCGATCTTCCAGCGCAGGCTGCGCCAGCAGGCGCTCCAGGCAGGAAAAAATCAGTCTCAACAGCACAAACATTTCGCTTCAATCCGTCTGCCAGCCAGTCGCTGACAGAATTGGGTATTCCGTATCGGTGTTTCAATGCGTCGGCTTTGACTGACCACCCTGGGCATCGCCGCCAATTCGGACATGGCGGCCAATACACAGGACGGGCAGGGGCATCGACCTGCCAGCGGCGCGCTTGCGGTGAGTGGACTAAACTCCAGACAAATCAACCAGTTACAACGCGGCGCTAGTGAAGCACATTATAGGGTCGAAACCGCAGGATGGCTCTGCCGAGGTCAAAACCCTGATCGTGGACCCGGAATCGGCTGGCCAACGCCTGGACAATTACCTGCTTCGCCTACTCAAGGGTGTGCCCAAAACCCATGTCTACCGGATTATTCGCAGCGGCGAGGTCAGGCTGAACAAGGGCCGGGCCACTGCCGACAGGCGCATTGAGGTAGGCGACCGGGTGCGTGTGCCGCCAGTGCGCCTGCCGGTGCGACTGACTGAAAAAACGAAAGCTTCTGCTGGCTTGGCGGCCCCTGATGTCCCGGCACGGGAGTTTCCCATCTTGTTTGAGGACGAGACCCTGATGGCAATCGACAAGCCGGCCGGTGTGGCGGTCCATGGTGGGTCGGGGGTAAGCTTCGGCGTGATTGAGCAGTTGCGCATGGCAAGGCCACATGCCAGGTTCCTGGAACTGGTGCACCGGCTGGACCGTGAGACCAGCGGAATTCTGCTGATTGCCAAAAAACGCAGCGCGCTCAAAAACCTGCAGGACCAGTTTCGCGAGAGGGAGACAGGCAAGACCTATCTGGCCCTGGTGGCTGGCTTGTGGCCGCTCAAACTCAAAGTACTGGACAAGCCTCTTCACAAATACCTGCTTGAAGATGGAGAACGCCGCGTCAGGGTGCTGGCGCGGGATGACCCGCAGGGCATGAAGTCGGTGACCCTGGTGAAGGTGCGTGAGCGCTTTGAGGTCGCGCAGGAGCATGCTGCAGGGGGCTATTCATTGCTGGAGGTGACCATTCGGACCGGCCGCACCCATCAGATCAGGGTGCATCTGGCAGCCGAAGGTCGCCCTATCCTGGGCGATGACAAATACGGTAATTTTGAGCTCAACCGGGCCCTGCATAAACAGGGCTTGAAGCGCATGTTCCTGCATGCCTGGTGCTTGCAATTCAAGCATCCGGTCACGGGGGAGCCTATCGAGCTGCAGTCATCCCTGTCAGGCGAGCTGATGCGGTTTCTGCAACACATCATGCCAGCCCATGCATAAGCCGATCCCATTGCGGCCGCGCCAGTTTGATCTGATTGCCTTCGATTGGGACGGCACCTTGTTTGATTCCACCGCCATCATCACGCGCTGCATCCA
>CAXRBE010000002.1:0-12361 GCA_964228805.1 Burkholderiaceae bacterium | reverse complement strand
CTACCTTGACTTCGTTCATATCATGGTCACCACGCAGCAAGAGCAGCCAGATGCGGGTACCGATCAGTTCGTCGTTGTCATTGATTTCATCCGTGGCCAGGACAATGGACTTGACGGTGCGCGACAGAGACAGCCCCAATAGTTCGGCCACTTCGGCACAGGTGCTTTTGCCCGGAGTGGGCACATCCTGCATGCTGGTTGCCGCCGGAGGGCGCGGGCCAGCAGGTGCCAGGGCTTCGGCCTTTTCCATATTGGCGGCATAGTCGCTGCCCGGGCAATAGACGATCGCGTCCTCACCGGTGGCGGCAATAACCTGAAACTCCTCGCTCAGGTCGCCACCAATGGCGCCACTGTCGGCGGCCACCGCGCGGTAAGTCAGGCCGAAGCGGTCGAAGATCCGCCGGTAGGCTTGCGCCATGGCTTGATAGCTGGCTTGAGCCCCAGCCGCATCGCGGTCAAAGCTGTAGGCATCCTTCATGATGAACGCGCGTCCACGCATCAGGCCAAAGCGCGGCCGACGTTCGTCGCGAAATTTGGTCTGGATCTGGTACAGGTTTTTTGGCAGCTGCTTGTAACTGCGCAGTTCCTGGCGGGCAATATCAGTCACCACCTCTTCACTGGTGGGCTGGATGACAAAGTCGCGTTCATGCCGGTCCCGGATGCGCAACAGCTCCGGCCCCATCTTGGCGAATCGGCCAGTTTCCTGCCACAGCTCAGCAGGTTGCACCACCGGCATGGTCAGTTCCACCGCGCCGGCACGGTTCATTTCCTCGCGCACGATGGCTTCCACTTTGCGGATCACCCGCAACCCCATGGGCATGTAGTTGTAGATGCCGGCCCCCAGCTTTTTGATCATCCCGGCGCGCATCATGAGTTTGTGGCTTACCACCTCGGCGTCCGCCGGGGCTTCCTTAAGGGTCGAAACTAGAAATTGGGAGGCTTTCATGGGGTAAGTACGGGTATGGCAGGGGCTGCGCCCAGTTGCTGCACTTCACATGCCGTGCATAATGGACTCAGTTTAAAAATTTGGGGTTTGATTATGCTTGACCGGGACGGCTTTCGGCCCAACGTCGGCATCATCCTGCTTAACCAGAAAAATCAGGTTTTCTGGGGCAAGCGCATTCGCACACACTCGTGGCAATTTCCGCAGGGTGGTATTGACCGGGGAGAAAACCCGGAACAGGCCATGTACCGGGAACTTGGCGAGGAAATCGGGCTACAGCCTGATCATGTGCGTATCCTGGCCCGGACCCGTGACTGGTTGCGCTATGAGGTGCCAGACCGTTATATCCGGCGTGAGTCACGCGGCCACTACAAGGGACAGAAGCAGATCTGGTATCTGCTGCAACTGCTGGGGCAGGACTGGCAACTGAACCTGCGCGCCACCGACCATCCTGAGTTCGACGCCTGGCGCTGGAATGACTATTGGGTTCCACTGGACATGGTCGTCGAATTCAAGCGTGGTGTCTATGAAATGGCGCTGACGGAATTGTCACGCTACTTGCCGCGCGTTGATCAACGCCCCAACCGCTACCTGCGCCACGGCCACCGGCATGTCCGGGACCATGTCCACCATAGCGCCATGCTGGCCGAACCGCCCATGGAGTTGCCCCCAGGCGCCACTTTTGAGCCCAACCCTCGCCCTGAGCAAGGCGAATAACCCCGGCCCGTATTTCAGCGGGTGACAACCAGATTGTCGCGATGCAGCATCTCGGGTTCGGCGACATAGCCCAGCAGGCGCTCGATTTCAGCCGAAGGCTTGCGGCATAGCAAACGCGCCTCCGGGCTGGCGTAGTTGGCCAGACCGCGTGCAATCTCGCTTCCGCCCAGATCACGAACGGCGATCACATCACCCCGCGAAAAATCACCCTCGACAGCAACCATACCTATAGGCAGGAGGCTCTTGCCGTTCTCCAGCAACTGCCGTGCTGCGCCAGCATCCACCACCACCGCGCCACGCAGTTGCAGATGGTCAACCATCCACTGTTTGCGAGCCTGATTTTTTTGGGTCGGCGCAATCAGCAAGGTTCCAATGTTCTTGCCCTGAACCAGGCACAGCAGCGCATCGGGCTCGCGCCCCCAGGCGATGACCGTGCTGGCGCCTGAGCCGGCCGCCCGTTTGGCGGCGAGTATCTTGGTGATCATGCCGCCTTTCCCCAGGCTGCTTCCCGTACCGCCGGCCATAGACTCCAGCGCTGGATCGCCTGCCATCGATTCGTGGACGAACTGAGCTTGCGAATGCCGCCGGGGGTCGGCCGTGTACAAGCCCTTCTGATCGGTCAGGATCACCAGCAGGTCGGCTTCCACCAGATTGGCCACCAAAGCCGCCAAGGTATCGTTGTCACCCACCTTGATTTCATCATTGACCACGGTGTCGTTTTCATTGATCACCGGGATCACCCCCAGCTTGAGCAAGGTCAGCAAGGTGGAACGGGCGTTGAGATATCGCTCGCGGTCAGCCAGATCGGCATGGGTCAGGAGCACCTGCGCACTGCCCAAGCCGTGAGCGCGCAATCTGGTTTCGTACATCTGCGCCAAGCCCATTTGTCCGACAGCAGCAGCAGCCTGCAATTCGTGTACCTCATGTGGGCGGCTGGTCCAGCCAAGTCGCTTCATGCCCTCGGCGATTGCGCCGCTGGAAACCATGATGAGTTCGCGTCCATCGCGCATGAGCAGTGACAGCTGGCGGCACCATTCACCGATGGCTGCATCGTCCAGCCCGCGTCCCTCATTGGTGACCAGGCTGGAACCAACCTTGACGACAATGCGCCGGGCAGAGCTCAGGATGTGCGAGGCAGTTGAAATCGTCATACGCAGCGATTTTAGGGGGCCAGATCATCCGCAGAATCTGCCTTGAAGCGCGGGTCGACTTCCACTTCGGGCTGCTCGGCCACTTGTTGCGCCTTGATATGCTCGTATACCGACTTGACCAGGGAATCGCATCCCTCATGGGTCAGTGCTGAAATCTCGAACAAGGGTCCCTTGTACTTCATTCGCCTAACAAAGTCCTTGATCTTGGCAGCGCGCTCTTCGGCCGCAACCATGTCCAGTTTGTTGAGCACCAACCAGCGGGGTTTTTCAAACAAGGCTTTGTCATATTTTTTCAACTCAGCCACGATCGCCTTGGCTTGGGCAACCGGGTCGGCATGTTCATCAAAGGGCGCCAGGTCCACCACATGCAGCAGCAGACGGGTCCGTTGCAGATGGCGCAAGAACAGATGGCCCAGTCCGGCACCCTCGGCGGCACCCTCGATCAGGCCGGGCAGGTCGGCCACGACAAAGCTTTGCTCAGGGCCCACCCGAACCACCCCCAGATTGGGGTGCAAAGTGGTGAATGGGTAGTCGGCAATGCGCGGACGGGCATTGGAAATGGCTGTGATCAGGGTGGATTTGCCGGCATTGGGCAGGCCTAGCAGACCGACATCGGCCAGCACCTTGAGTTCCAGCTTCAGGCTCTTTCTCTCACCCGGCCATCCTGGTGTCTTCTGTCTTGGAGCACGGTTGATTGCGCTTTTGAAGCGCATATTGCCGAAGCCTCCATCGCCGCCCTTGGCGATCAAGACCAGTTCGCCAGGCGTGAGCAATTCGTGAAGCACCTGTCCAGTTTCAGCGTCGGAAATAATGGTGCCCACCGGCATTTTGAGGGTAATGTCGTCGCCAGCGGCGCCAAACATATCTGAGCCCATGCCATGCTGGCCACGCTTGGCCTCGAAACGGCGCGTGTATCGAAAATCGACCAAGGTATTGAGGTTGGGATCGGCCAGCGCATAGACATGACCACCACGTCCGCCATCTCCGCCGTTGGGCCCGCCAAACTCCTTGTATTTTTCATGCCGGAAGGAGACGCAGCCATTGCCCCCATCGCCGGCGGCAATGTCGATGGAGGCCTCGTCTACAAACTTCATGGCAAGACAAATTTGAGGGGTTATAAACGAAAAACCCTGCGCGGACAGCGCAGGGTTTCGACCTGGAAAGTAGCCTGACCTTAAGCGGTGGTGACGCTCACTGTGTGCTTGTTCAGCTCACCCTTGGTCTCGAAAGATACAGTGCCATCCACCAGCGCGAACAGGCTGTGGTCCTTACCCATGCCAACATTGGTGCCTGCATGGAACTTGGTGCCCCGTTGGCGCACGATGATGGAGCCGGCGCTGATTGCCTGGCCACCAAACACTTTGACGCCCAGCATTTTGGGCTTGGAGTCGCGTCCATTTCGCGTTGAGCCGCCGCCTTTTTTCTGTGCCATGAATCCTGCTCCTTAAGCGGCAATCGCGCCGATTTGCAGCTCGGTGAACTGCTGGCGATGACCCTGGTGTTTCTGGTAATGCTTGCGACGGCGCATCTTGAAAATGCGCACCTTGTCGTGCTTGCCGTGTGCCACAACTGTGGCTTTGACCGATGCGCCGGACACCAGGGGCGTACCCACCTTGAGTTCGGCGCCGTTTCCGACGGCCAGAACCTGGTCGATCACGATTTCCTGGCCCACATCCGCAGCAATCTGTTCTACTTTAATTTTGTCGCCGGAGGCAACGCGATACTGCTTGCCACCGGTTTTTATGACCGCGTACATATGAGACCTCTTTGAGTTGAATGTCAAAGTCCATGGAGGTATTCCACAGAACCGGGGATTGTAGCATAGCCTTCAATGTGCCGCATGCCTAAAAGATGACTGTCAGGGTAGGCCGGCAATGGTGTTTCTATAATTTGCGGAACCCACTAGCCAGCGAGCCCAGCAATTGAACGCCCCTATGCCTCATGCCAATCCACTTGCCATCATTTCAGATGACATGCGCAAGGTGGACTTGGTCATCGGCCAGCGGCTGGACTCCGGGGTGCCACTTGTGGGTCAGGTTTCACGCTACATCATTGCAGCTGGCGGAAAGCGCCTGCGACCGGCGTTGTTGTTGCTTACCAGCCACGCTCTGGGGTATGAGGGAATTCACCAGCACACCATGGCAGCTGTGGTGGAGTTCATTCATACCGCCACCCTGCTACATGACGATGTGGTGGATGAATCCACGCTAAGGCGCGGCAATGCCACGGCCAATGAAGCCTTTGGCAATCCGGCCAGCGTGCTGGTGGGTGACTTTCTCTACTCCCGCGCTTTTCAGATGATGGTTGAGCCTGGTGATATGCGTATCTTGCAAGTGCTAGCCGATGCCACCAATGTCATCGCCGAGGGGGAAGTGCAACAACTCATGAACATGCACAATGCCGACCTGGATGAAGCCGGTTATCTGCAGGTAATTCGCTCAAAAACCGCCAAGCTGTTTGAGGCCAGTGCCCGTGTCGGGGCCCTTCTGGCCAGAGCTGACACCACCATGGTAGAAGCCTGTGCCGATTATGGTCAGGCCTTGGGGACAGCCTTCCAGGTCATTGACGACGTACTCGACTATGACGGCAAAACCGCCCTGATGGGCAAAAGCCTGGGCGATGACCTGCGCGAGGGTAAGGCTACTTTGCCGCTGATCACCGCCATGCAACGTGGCAGCGCAAGCCAACGTGACATGATCCGTGGCGCCATTGAAAGTGGCAGCAGCGAATTGCTCGAGGAGGTCATCGCGGTGGTGCGATCTACAGGTGCCTTGCAAGCTGCTCGAGAAGCGGCAGGCGCTGAGGCACAACGGGCGATCAAAGCTGTGCTACAGCTGCCTCAGAGTCAATACCGTGACTGCCTGACCCAACTGGCTGCGCAGCTTCAGGAGCGCCACTCCTGAGGCAAGCCTGAACCCTTTACGGATGAATGGCGGATACTGCTGCCTTCGATATCAGACAGAGGCCCTGAGCTTGCCGCCCTCAAGCCCTGTGCGGGCTAGAAAAATGGTTGAACAGGCCACCCATTTCGAAAACCCTTGGATGTTGCCCTTAGCTAGGCTGCGTTGATCTCTTGATGCGAGACTCTGAGATCAGGTTCCAATTGCCGCCCTCGTCGACCCAATAAGTGCGGAGCGCACCACCATGGGACGTGGCCAGGTCAACCAGAGCAACCTGCTGGCCCTGATCAAGCCAGGAAAAATAATGAAGAACACCCATCTGGGTGAATTTTTCATGTGTGCTGAGATTTTTTTCAACCGTCGGACGGGTCATGGGATATTTTTGAGCAATTCGCCTGACCAGGTTCTCTGGCATTTGAGAGGCAATATTGCTGGAGATCCACTTGATGTTTTCCTGAACAATGATCGGCATCCCCCGCGGGTCACTCAGGCTCAACAATCGCTGCATTGCATCGTTGGGCAGAACAATACAACCATCAGTGGCCTGCGGGGCTCGTGAATACTGTGCCGAGGGCGAGCCATGGATCCAGATGCCTGATCCAGAGCGGCCGCGATGCAAATCAAAATTGTTGGGGTAATTCAATGTCAGGGCCCCGGCACCATATAAATCAGGCAGTCGTTTGTCAGGAAGAATTTTTTGGGTGAAATAGACGCCCACAGGGGACCTGCTGTCGCCCTCGAATTGTTTATTGATGCCGTTCAGTCCTACCGAGGCATAGGAATGAAATAGCAGTTCGAACTGATGCCTGCCCGAGTCAGTCACATTGTGTTCGATCACATACATCCGGGAGGCCGATGCATCAACCACACCGAAATATTTGGTACCAGGAGCCAAGTAACCCAGCCCGCTAGGCACTGTGTTGTTTTGATATGGCCGGCGCATTGCATCAAGCCGGCGACTTAGTTCAGTTTTCAGATCGGGCAAGGCCGAGGCTTTGGCCTTGGTATGTAGCGCTTGAAACTCATTTCTGGCGCTTGAATCGGTAGCGTCAGAACCGAGACTCAAAAGCTCTGCATAAAGCCATTGTCCCAATTGAAAATTGGGGTAGGCATCGAGCAAGCTCTCGGTAAGACCGACCGCCTCAACATACTCAGCACGAGACAAAAGGCCTTTGATATGAGAAAGATAAACCTCTGGCTCTGAATTTTTAAAATCCAACCCCACTTCTGCAGACTGGAAGTCAAATCGATAAGGGTACTTGGCACCAGCCTGAAAGCTTGCATTGGCGAACCACATGACCAGAAGACCAAGAGCTGGCACGATCAGTACAGCGGCCAGTCTCCAACCTTTTAAGCCGCCCGGATGGAAGGTGCCAAGCCATTTCATGGCGTGTATTCCCTGATTATTTTCCAGTCATCATCCATATGCTTCACGACAAGCACTTTGGGCGTGGTACTCTGGAAACGATCGGAAGCATGGCGGTTGGCCTCGTAAATCTGATTGAATCTCAAGATGGTGCCAGCAGAATCAGATGACATGATGACGAAATCAGAAATCAGGACCGATATTTTAGTCTTTGACAGAATTTTCTGTTCTCTTTCTTTCTTCCATACCTGACGGGTTTTCCCGCCCTCAGGCTGAAATTGCAGGGCATAGGCCGAGAAATACGCATCCAAATTTTTAGCGCTCCAGCTCGCTGCCCAATTTTGGACAAAGGCATGAATTTGCGCTTCTGTGTCAATTCTGCTTTGGCTTGAGGGATCTTCAGAATCCTGCAAAACTTCCTGCGTCCCTGCGGCAAGGGACTGTGGTGCCAGATTGACCATGGCGGCCAACGGCACCTGTTCAATGATGGTTTTGTCTTTTTCAGCTGGATAAATACTGTCCTGCCAAGTAATCGGCAATGAACCCCAAAAAGCCTCTTTAAAACTTTGTGGTGTATTCAGGCCAAGCAGTGCGAGAAGAAACAGCAGCCCGGTCAGCCAATAGAATTTTCGCAATCTGGAGGGGCGGGTCTTGATGAAAAGGGATCTCATCAGCGGTTATTCGCAGAGGTCCGTTCACGAGTTATCAGCCACCGCTGGTTTGACAATTTCATATCGACGGTTTTATGACTCGATGCCTCGAGTTGGTCGGACCGGTATTTCTGGAAAAATTTGAGCCTGACTGTTGTCGGGTTGACAAGTCTTGCATCTATTTGGCTGAGTTGAATCTTGATACGATTCTTTGAAAGAATTCTGTTTTTTCGATCAGCTTTCCATTGCGCGAGCGTTTTACCATCTGCGGGCTGAAAATCATTTGCATAGGCGCCAAGATAAGCCTCCATATCTTTCTTTTCCCAAGCCGCGCCCCACTGGAGCAAGGCCTTGATTGCGGCCTGGGTCGACGCGGCCGCCTCTTGATTGGAGCTGGTCACGCTTGCTTGTGCTGCACTGGTGGCCGCATCAGGGGAGGGCAGTTTTTCTGGCTTCGGCTCAGCAACAGGCACAGGCGTTGGGCTGGCCTCGGTCTTGGAGCTGGCTGCTACAGGACTTTTGTTGATGGTCTTGGGGGATTCTTCAGGGACTGCTGTTTTGGGCGCCTCTGCCAGTTGAATATTGGCTTTCTCGGCTTTTGGCAACACGCCGCCGGTGGAGACGACCAGTGAGGGCTTTGAATTTTTTCCGGCTTCAAGAATTTGCAGCGCTGAGGAATAGTTTTTGTTGGCCAGGAAATATTTGAGATCGTTGAGATTTTTATAAACGATCTCAGCCGATCTGTTGGCTTTAAGAGCGTCCTCCAAGGTGCTTTTGGCCAGATTCAACTTTCCCTGTGAAGCGTAGATGATGGCAATGTTGTTGCGCGCATCAAGGTAATAAGGAGAAGACAGAGGAACCTGGGAAAAAGATGACAGGGCCGAATCGAACTGCTCGCGCTTGAGATAGATCAGCCCACGATAGAAATCTGACTCAAAACCATTCCTGCCGGAGTTCTTGATTTCTTTCAGCAGACGCTCAACTTCCTGGGCATTACTGGATTTGAGAATTTTCTCCAGGTCAGCTGGGTCAGGCGTGCCCTGGTTAACTGCCGCAGCAGTACAAACCGATTGAGCCCACATGCCCACCAACAAAAAAATCAAGGCCTTCCAAGTCATGACAACACAAAATTCAGATAACGGTCTAGCTCGCTCATGACGGTATTTTCAAAACATGTCATCGAAGCTATTCGATTCTTTCAATTTTTTGATTGAACACTAACCAGCAAGCCACAATTTCGCAAAAAATTTGCTTGAAAGCAAAATTGTCTGCCGGGACCCGCCTCTTATGGCCTCTGGGTTCAGGCTTCCGATTCGCTTACAAAGGGCATTTTTACATTACGGCCGACATGATACCAAGCCGGGCTTCGGGTTTGCCCAAGGCACAGCTACTGCCCAACCAGGCAATTCCTAACGGGGGTTATGGGGTCGCCTGCCTTCAGCTGTACTTTACCGTCACTCGCCACAGCTCACGAGGGCGGCCAAGGTCAATCAGCGGGGCTTTGTGCAGAAGCAAGGCGTTGTCCCACACGATGACATCGCCGTTGCTGTAGTCATAGGTGTGGCAATACCTGTCTTGAGTAGCATGCTTTTTCAACTCGTCCAGCAGGGCTCGGCCCGCTTGCTCGGGCATACCCTCGATGGTAAAAGAACTGCCGCTCACAGCGTAGAGGGCCTTTTGGCCTGTAAAAGGGTGTGGACGAACCAGGGGATGCTGCACCCAATCGACCTTTTTACGCTGCTGGTCATTGAGCACCGAGGCCACGGTGCGCGATTCGGGATCCAAGTCGTCTCGATTGCCGTAGTGGTGGTTGACCATCAGGCCATCCAGCCTATCCCGGGAGGATTTTGGCAATTCAGTGTAGGCCAAGGCCTGGTTGGCAAAGCAAGTGCCGTTACGCCCTTGCGGCACGTTGATGGCGTACAGCATGGTGCAGCGCGCAGCATCGGAAAGGTATGAATAGTCGGAGTGGAAATATGTTCCGGCGTCCACCAATCCAGTGGGCTTGCCATCTTTGTAGACATTCGACAGGATCAGCACGTTTGGATCCGCCGGATGATGAAAGGTATCTATCACATGCGGCTCTGGGCGCCCCCAGCGGCGTGCAAAGCGCACCATGGACTCTGGCGTCAAAGACTGTGAGGGCAAGACGATGAACCCATGCGCGTGCAAGGCCTGTTCAAGCTGCACGAACTGGTCATCTCTCAACGACTGCTGCAGGTCGATGCCAGTGACGCGTGCACCAAGCACATCGGAGATTGGGGAAACATTAATCACGTCGCAACTTTAGCATGCAGCCAGCCAGATAACTCTTTTGGGCCCGCACCCTCCATCCGCTGAACGTGCTCGAAAAGGTAAATATAGAGCCTCAAAGCTGGCAGGAAATGAGGGGTTGCGGCAATTCATCCATTGGCACAACGACATAACAAGAGCACAAGTGCAAGCAGGCATGCGCCATTGGGAACTTGAATCAGACCTCGCTGGCCGATCAGCACGACTTCGGCCCGGTTCAAAGTGGCAGGATCGGCCAGCAATTTTTTTTACTATCTCCGGACCGATGCACGCTGGGTCTCCAGTAAACAGAGCGATCTTAGGTTTCATCTTTATAAAAGAAAAGAAGCCAAAGTGGTGATACCTGAGATTGTTATTCTGTATTCGAATCATCCAGCTTGGTTCAACGCGCTAGGGCATTACTTAACCGACAGCAAGGCGAGGAATCCAAAGTGTCAATGCTGGGAAAAAAGTGATCAATGCCAGTGTGGCAAGCAAGGGGATATAGAAAGGCATCATCTCTCGGAGAACATCCTTCATTTTTACTTTTGCGATATCAGCTACAAGAAAAAGTGCTAGCCCCATGGGAGGTGTAACCAAGCCGATCATCAAATTGAACACCACCACCATACCAAGATGCACTGGATCTACCCCTGCAGCCACCAAGGGCTTCGCGATGATGGGTGCGATCACAAGGATTGCAGTGGCGCTGTCAAGGAACATCCCAACAATTAGTAGCAACACATTGACAAGTAGCAGCAGTAATACCGGGTCGGTAGAAATCGATAGCATGACTTTGGTCATTGCTTGAGGCACTTGCTCGACCGACAGAACCCAACCGAACAGCGCGGCCACTGCGACAATAAGGAGAATCGCCGACGAAGCACGAAGCGTCTCAAGCGCCGCGTCAAGCAGTCTGCGCCAGGTCAGTTCACGGTAGAAAAGCGAACTAACCAGCAGCGCGTAAGCCACAGTGACGGCGGCAATTTCGGTGGGCGTAAACCAGCCAGCGAGCATGCCGGCAATCAGTATGACAGGGGCCATCAGGGCTGGCAGCGCGGGCAGGAAGTCGGTCCACAGCCTCCCCAGACTTGGCCAGGTATCAGCGCGCGGATAGCCGCGCCGCGTCGACAGCCAGGCCGTCATTCCCATCAGTGCGGCCACGCACAGCAGTCCGGGCAGGATACCCCCGAGCAAAAGTTGGATTACAGAAACGCCAGTAACAGTGCCGTAGAGGATCAACGGAATGCTAGGCGGAAATATCGGGCCGACGACCGCTGAGGCCGAGGTGATGGCGCTGGCAAAGCCAGGATTAAAACCCTTTGCCTTCATGGCATCAATCTCGATTCGACCGATGCCGCCGATATCAGCCAGGGCAGAACCAGACATGCCAGCAAAGACAAGGCTTCCAAATATGTTGACCTGCGCTAGTCCACCAGGCAATCGACCGACGGCAGTATCGGCAAAACGATAGATCACTCTAGAGATGCCCGCCCCGTTCATCAAGCTGCCAACGAAGATGAATACTGGCACTGCCACCAATGGGAACGAGTCGAGAGCATAAAGGGTTCGCTGCGCCACCATTTGGACCGGTATGTCATTGAAAAGCAGATAAACAATGCTCGGCATACCGATGGCAAGCACCACCGGAAATCCCAGCATAAAAAGGACTAAGAAGGCGAGGATGACCAGATATCCACTCATGGATGCTTTCTAGCCTCAGGCGAGGGTCGTGTGTTTATCGTCGGCCCGTCGCTGCCGTAGGGTCCGCAACAACTGCAGCGCATACTCCAGTGTCAGAAGTGTCATACCCAGAGTCATTGGCGCCATAAAGAGCCAGTAAGGCATTTCCAGCGTTGCAGTCTGGTTGTTTAGGTTTTGCCCGATGGAAACCAGCGAAGCTACCGTGATCAGGCCAAACATGGCAACAGCGCATAAATCAATCAGCAGCTGAAGCCCAAAACGAAAAGGCGGCGGCAACATGGCTTGAAACTCTTCCATGCGAATCTGGCCGCCGCCATGGGTGACATAGGCGCTAGCGATTAGCGTCAGTGCAATCAAAAAGTATCGAGCCAGTTCCTCGGCGCCCGCCATCGGGATATTGAATATGCCTCGCATGACAATCTGTAGACTAGGTGCTGCAATGAGTGCGGCCAATAGCAACAGGCAAAGAGCCACGAGGGCGCGACGCAACCGGCCCATGCTTACTTCACAGCCTGAATTTGCTGGATCAGCTGGGTCCACTCCGGGAAATCTTTGATCACCTGCGAATTCACTGCCTGACGGAAGGCCTCCAGATTTAACCCATCTTTGTCTGAAACAAATGTCATGCCCTTTGCCTCCAGATCCTTGCGATAACGGTC
>CAXRBE010000001.1:0-2381 GCA_964228805.1 Burkholderiaceae bacterium | reverse complement strand
CCAGCGGCAAGGGCTTGGAGAACAGATAGCCTTGGCCGATATCGCAGCCCAGCACATGCAGCAGAATTTTTTGCTCCAGGGTTTCAACGCCCTCGGCCACTGTGCTGAGATTTAGCGACTGGGCCACCTTCACCATCGACTCGACCAGCGCTTTCTTGTAGGCATTGGTGTTCAGGTCGGCCACGAAGGACTGGTCAATCTTGATCACATCGGCATTGAACAGGTGCAGGCTGGACAAGGAGGAGAAACCGGTGCCGAAGTCATCCAGTGCAATCAGCACACCGAGCTGCTTGAGTTTTTGCAGCCGCCTGAGGGCTTCCGAGCCTTGAGGTGCTGCCGACTCGGTGATCTCAAGTTGCACAAGCTCCAAGGGCAAGGGGTGGGCCGACAGGCGTGCACCTGCAAACTCCACAAATTCTTCCGATTTGAGCTGCAGCGCAGAGACATTGACCGCCATCTTGGGATGCCAGCTGCCACCAAGATGCTCGCCCACCCGGATCTGGGCCGAAAGTGCCTGCTCGAGCACCCACCGACCGAGTGAAATGATCAAACCACTTTGCTCGGCCACCGGAATGAATTCAGCGGGCGACACCCGTTCACCCCCGGGCAACTGCCAGCGAATCAGTGCCTCGGCACCGATCCAGTCGCCACCAGACAATGCCACCTGCGGCTGGTAATACATCTCAAAACCAGAACAACCGTTCGCCAGACTGTCTCGCATGGCGTTTTCCAGGTATTGCCGGCGCTGGGCAATCTGCACATAGCTTTCTTCAAACACCTTGGTGCTTCGGCCGGGGTTGGTCTTGGCCACATGCAGGGCTGCCTTGGCATGGGTCAGCAAAGACTCGGCATTGGTCTGGGCATCTATGGTCGGAGCAAAGCCCACCGTAAAGTTCAGACGGATAGGTCCTTTGTCGCTTTGCAAAGGGGTGTTTTCGATTTTGGTCACCACATTGGAAATCTCGGCAATGGTGCTGTCCATGTTGTGGCTGCTGGCCACGATCACAAACTCATCACTACCGACCCGGCCGAGCAAGCCAATTGAAGAAGCATGAAGTATCAGCAAGTGGCTGACATGCACCAGGAGTTGGTCGCAAACGAAAGACCCATACGCCAGATTCAGGCTGTTGAATTCACGAATATTGATTTTGGCCAATACCAGCCCGCTCCCCTGCGTGTCTTGCCGCAAGTTGAGCAACCTTTGTCTGATATGTTCCATGACGGCCTGGCGCGAGGCCAGCCCGGTGAGCGGATCCGAGTGAGTGGACTCATGCAGTTGCTCCATGAAACGCAAACGCTCCTTGGCCAGCAAGGCTGAGCAGTCTGTCAGGATGATCTGCAGATGGTCATCAGTGGCGGCGCGCACCTGAAAAAAAATAAGCACCGCATCAGCCGCCAATTGGCCTGCGGGCAACTCAAGCAGGGTGCCAAACACTGAGGATTTTTTCTGCTTCACCCCAAGGAAGCGGTCCAGGCCTGGCACCTTGGGCATGATGGCTGGCCAGACCTCATCAAAATCGATCTGGGGCACCAGGCACTGAAGCACATTCGCCGCATAGGGGGTAACAGACACGGTGCGACCAGCCTGGGTCACGATCAACAGACCGACACCGGTGCTGTAGAACACCGCAAAGGCGGTGGCCACATCCTTGACATCCAGACCAGGCACTTCGCTGGGGGCAATGATTTGCTCATCCTGGAGGTCGGAGGAAACGGCTAAGGGCGTTCTGTCGTTCACGTGCTATCGTTCTTCTCAGTCTTGGCGGCAAAAAACCTGACTGCCGGACCTGCTCCCACTGCCGCCTGAACCAGCGGGGCGCGGTCGGATTTTGCAATCCCGGGCGATATGGTTTGTGAATTAATTGTGAAATCTCAGCCCGAGGCTGTTGACGCATTCAATAGGCATTACATTATTTCCCGGCCCCACCCTGACCATCCGTGGGCCCAAACCACCCTTGCCGCATACCCACCTGATACCCACCTGATACCCACCTGATACTCACCTGATACCCACCTGATACCAGTTTCAACCCTGTGAGCCAGCCCACCTCCAAGTCCCCGGCCCCTGCCCAACCCGAGCCCCAGCTCGACGATGCGGCCTATGGCAAGCAGCTGCTGCGCCTGCTGCAGCTGGCTGTTCTGTGCATTCTGGTCATCTTGGCGCGGCGCCTGGTCCTGCTGCCAAGCTTTGGCATGTCCAGCGCCAATCCGCCCTATCTGAGCCTGATCCTCCTGCTGGTGCTGGCCTTTGCCCTGCCCTGGTACCGCCTGCTGGCCAATCCCGCGGGCACGCCAGCCCAGGCGCTGCTGCTGGCAGCCCTGGCCCTGGGCATTGGCAACAGCCTCATGGGCTCATGGACTATTGGCGTGCTGCACTGGTG